>JAEWGL010000032.1 GCA_023388335.1 Pseudomonadota bacterium
GTGCTGCGTGTCTCCCATGCCCAGTTGGTGCAGGACAATCGCCAGCACCTTGGCCAGGGGCACTTGCGCAGCGCCAAAGCCTAGGGACAGCGCGCTCGAGAGCAGCAACAGGCCGATCAAGGCCGCCAACAGGGCGCGATAGGCAGCCGGACTGCGCGCCGGCATCACCGCTGGCTGCCTGGGAACTGACCCGGATGCAGGGCCTGCGCCAGGGTTTCGATGGCCTGGGCATTGTCGATCGATGGTGTGACTTCTAGGTAGGAAAGGACCACGAAGCGTTGCTGGCGCACCGCGGCGACGTTGCCCAAGGCTGGGTGCTGCAAAAGAAAGTCGCGTTTGTGCTGCCAACTGGTCGGACCATAGTCGACGATCACGATGACCTCGGGATCGCGCTCGACCACGCTTTCCCAGTTGACCTGGGTCCAGCTGGCGCGCACGTCATCCATGATGTTGCGTCCACCGGCCGCGCTGATCAGCGCTTGGGGCATGCCCAGTCGGCCGGAAGTGGTGGGACGGTCTTCACCGCTGTCGTACAGGAACACCCGCGGGCGCTCGGTCAGCGTTGCCAGCCGGTCCGTCGCCTTGGCCACACGCTGCTGCATCTGCAGCACCAGGGCCTGGGCGCGCGGCCCTGCGTCGAAGATGCGTCCGAGGTTGTCCAGGTCCCGGTACAGGTCCTCCAGGCTGGCCTCGTGCTGGGCCATGATCCGCGAGCAGGACTCGCTCAGCTCGTATACCGGGATGCCGAAGGGGGCGAGGGTCTGTGGGGTCACCGGCCCGCCGACCTGCATGCCATAGCTCCAGCCGGCAAAGAACAGGTCGGCATCGGCGTCCAGCAGGTTCTCCACGGAGGGGTAGCGCGCAGCCAGCTCCGGCAAGCCGTCGAGCGCCTGACGCATGCCCGTGTCCAAGGTCTTCCAACCGCTGATGCCGGTGTAGCCAGCCATGCGGTCGCGCAGGCCGAGGGCCAGGAGCATGCTGGTCATGTTGATGTCATGGCTGACGGCGCGCTGGGGCGCACGGTCGAAGGTGACCTTGCGATCGCAGCTGTCCACGGTCAGAGGAAACGACTGGGCGGCAACACCCAGGGGCAGGACGGCGAGCAACGCCAGGCAAGCGAGATAAGGTTTCATGCAGGACAGATCCAGGTAATGCGTGGGTGGTGGGCCAGCGGGTGACGGTCGACCAAGGCGCGGATACCGAAGACCTGGGCCAGGCGTTGCTCGGTCAAGACCTGTGCCGGCGTGCCGTTGGCCAGGATGTGCCCTCCGTCGATCACGTAGAGGCGGTCACAGAAGGCCGCGGCCAGGTTGAGGTCATGAAAGCTGGCGAGGATGCTTGGGTCGGCGCTGCGCAACTGTTCAAGCAATTGCAACTGGTAGCGCGGGTCGAGATGGTTGGTCGGCTCGTCGAGGACCAGCAACTTAGGCTGCTGCACCAGTGCCCGTGCCAGCAGCACGCGCTGTTTTTCGCCGCCAGACAAAGCTTCGAAGGGCTGGTGGGCGAGGGCGGTCAGCTGCAATTGCTGCAGGATGTCGGCGATCACTGCCTGCCCAGGATCAGCTGCGAACCAAGCCAGGTGCGGTGTGCGCCCCATGGCGACGACGTCGAGAACGGTCAGGCCGAAATCCTGGGGAAACTCCTGCAGCATCACCGCCACGCGCTGCGCGACCCAGCGGGGCGATTGCTGCCAGATATCCTCGCCATCGAGCAGTACTGAACCCTGGTCGGGCTGGCTGAAACGGTAGGTACAGCGCAGCAGGCTGGTCTTGCCGCTGCCATTGGGGCCGATCAGGCCGACGAACTCGCCGGGCCCGACCTGCAAGTCGATACCCTGGAGCAGGGCAGGCTGCCCTGGGTGCGGCGACCATTTCAGGCCCTGAATGCGCAAGGTGGGTACTGGCATGCGTTGTCGACCACTCCGGTTTCAATAAACCCGGACGGAAAAGGCGCATGCAACAAATCGCAGGCAGACACGTGCCCTGCAGACCAGCCCGCGCCCGCCCACCGCGGGTGTTGCCAATGGAAGTACCAGGCCGGTCTCCGGACTTGCGAGGGACATGAAGCATTCACCTTCCCATGCCTTGGCACAGTGGTATCAAGAATGCTTCGCTCGCTTACCGTTGCGGGGGCAGCGCCGGACTGGTTGCACAGGCAACGCACCGGCTTCCCGTTTAATCCCTTGCGCAGCGACGAGGGACACCTGAAACAGGCGCGCATCTGAGCATTTATGAAGCGCTGGCGTCAATCAAAGGCCGCGCTGGTTAACATCGGTACGGTAAGGAGAGACCGTTGGTCGTCATCCGACTCCTGCGAACGCGTCGTGTCGACTTGCAATTGAACCGATTCCGCACCGCGGCTGCCTTATTTCCTGTATGCCAGAAGTACAGCGACCCGCGGGTCGTATATTTTCTTGAGCTGACACCCCGCAGAGGGTGGCCACAGAGCAGGTAACCGTGATGACCGAGCGCAACGATCGTACTGCGGCGCCGGATCTACCGAATGTCGCTGCGGACGATGTCGTGCCCGCTCGGCGCAACTTTCTCAAGTTCGGTGTTTCCGGAATTGCCGCCGCAACCTTGTCCCACTGGATCCCGGCCAATGCCCTGGGCGCCGAGCAGACCGCCGGCGCCACGCCGCAGGCCCCAGACGCACCACCGCCCGGAGAGCAACGAATCCGCCTGAACGTCAATGGCCAGGCTCACGTGCTCAACGTACCCGCCAATGCCGTGTTGCTGGACGTGCTGCGTGACCGCTTGCACCTGACCGGCACCAAGAAGGGCTGCGACCATGGTCAATGCGGCGCCTGCACATTGCTGGTCGATGGGGTGGCGATCAATTCGTGCCTATCGCTGGCGGTGCAGCATGAGGAGGCCCAGATCACCACCATTGAAGGCCTGTCCCAGAACGGCGAGTTGCACCCGGTGCAACAGGCGTTCTGGGAGCATGACGCCTATCAGTGCGGCTACTGCACCGGTGGGCAGATCATGAGCGCCGTGGCGATTCTCAATGATCCGAATATTCCCAGCGACGACGCCAGCGTGCGCGAAGCCATGAGCGGCAATATCTGCCGTTGCGGTGCGTACAAGAACATACTGGCGGCCGTGCAGTCGGCGCGGGGCAAGATGGGAGGGGTCTCCTGATGCGCACCTTTGGCTATACGCGTGCCGACTCGGTCGGCAATGCCTTTGAACTGGCGTCGGGGCAAGGCCATCCGGTCTACCTGGCTGGCGGTACTACCTTGCTGGACTTGGTCAAGCTGGATGTCATGCAGCCTGACCAACTGGTGGATATCAACCGCCTGCCGCTCAGGCAAATCGAACGGCTGGACGATGGTCGCCTGCGCATTGGCGCCTTGGTCAGCAATACCGACCTGGCTCGCCATCCGGACGTTCGGCAGCACTATACGGTGCTAGCCCAGGCGCTGATGGCTGGGGCGTCGACCCAGCTACGCAACAAGGCCACCACCGGCGGCAACCTGATGCAGCGGGTACGCTGCAACTACTTCCGCGACGGTGTGTCGCCGTGCAACAAGCGTCAGCCGGGCTCCGGCTGTGCGGCGATCGGGGGGCTCAACCGTAGTGTCCACGCGGTTCTGGGTACCAGTGAGCAATGCATTGCCGCACACCCATCCGACATGTGCGTGGCAATGGCCGCCATCGGTGGCCAGGTCACCGTGCAAGGCGCCAGTGGCAGCCGCGACATTCCATTCGCCGACTTCCATCTGCTACCCGCGGACACGCCCTGGCAGGAGCACGCCCTCGGCGCCCATGAGCTGGTGACCCACATCACCCTCGATGCGCCCATGGTCGATGGCCGCGGCGCTTACCTGAAACTGCGCGACCGGGATTCCTACCAGTTCGCACTGGCCTCGAGCGCGGTAATTCTGCGTCTTCAAGGCTCACGCATCACCGACGCGCGGATCGCCTTGGGCGGCGTAGCGACCAAGCCATGGCGCGCACTGGAAGCGGAGCGGGCGCTCATCGGGCAGCAGGCCACGATGGAAACCTTCGAACGGGTGGCCAAGATCGCCATGAGCGGCGCCCGCGCCTATGAACACAATGGGTTCAAGATCCCCTTGGGACAGCAGGCCGTCATCCGCAACCTTCGCGACCTGAGCGCATAGGAGCCAAGCATGAACGATTCCGTCATCGGTATCGCCCACAAACGCATCGATGGTCGTCAGAAGGTCAGCGGACAAGCGCAGTACGCGGCCGATCATCCAGTCGACGGTCTGCTTTTTGCCTACGGCGTGTACAGCACCATCGCCAATGGCCGTGTTCGCAGCATTGACGATCAGCAAGCGAGGACGATGCCTGGAGTGAAGGGCGTATTGCACCATGGCAACTTCCCAGGCTTGCACCGAACGCCTAATGTCGAGCTCAACATGGCCAAGGATATTCTGCGGGCCAGCAAGGCCGACGAGCACCGGCTGCCGTTCGAGGATGACCGGGTCTATTACCCCGGTCAGTTCGTCGCGCTGGTGGTCGCCGATACCTTCGAGCAGGCGCGCGCAGCGGCCTATCGCGTCAAGGTCGACTACCAGCCGGACGCGGCGATCAAGAACCTGGAGGAGGGCATGCGTGGCAAAGGCCTGCGCGAAGGCAAGGCCGGGCATTCGCGGGGTGAGCCAGGGCCAACCTTTGACCAGGCGCCGCGGCGCCTGGATGCGACCTATACGACACCGGTGGAAACCCACAATCCGATGGAGATGCATGCCACGACGGCCTGGTGGCAAGACGGCAAGCTGTATGTCTATGAGAGCAGCCAAGGGGTGCTCAACCATCGCAACCTGTTGGCAAACGTGTTCGACCTGCCGCCAGATCGCGTCGAAGTGCGTGCGCCATTCATTGGCTCAGGCTTCGGCGCCAAGCTCTGGCCATGGCCGCACTCAGTCGCGGCCTGCGCCGCCTCCAAGGTTTTCGCCCGTCCGGTGCAACTGGTGGTGCCCAGGGCGCAGATGTTCACCACTGTGGGTCACCGGCCCGAAACCCATCAGCGCCTGCGCCTGGCCACTGATGAGGCGGGCAAATTGGTTTCGATCCGGCATGAATCGATCAACAGCACCTCGACCCTGGACGACTACACCGAAACCTGCGGCAGCGTCACCAAGAGCTTGTATGGCTGCCCGAACGTGCTGGTCAGCCACCAGCTCGCGCAAGTCAATCGTGGTACGCCCACCTCGATGCGCGCACCCGGTGCAGCACCTGGGCTTTTTGCGCTGGAGTCGGCCATCGACGAGCTGGCCTTGCTCAATGACATGGACCCGCTGGCTTTTCGCAAACTGAATCTGGCTGGAGAAGATCAAAGCCTCGGGTTGCCGTGGTCGAGCAACCATTTGCCTGAAGCGCTGGAGCAAGCCGCGCAGCGCTTCGGCTGGGACAAGCGCGCCAAGCAGATAGGCGTCATGCGCGATGGCGATGAGATCATCGGCTACGGCTTGAGCGCCTGCAATTGGGAGGCCTACCAGATGCCTACCGAAGCGCGGGTAACATTGCGCGCTGACGGTACGGCACTGGCGCAATGCGGTCTGCAGGATATCGGTACCGGCACCTACACCATCGTCGCGCAGACCGTGAGCGAGCTGACGGGGCTGGCGTTCGAGCACATTGAAGTCGAGCTGGGAAGTTCGGCGTTCCCGCCAGGGCCCGTGTCTGGAGGCTCCTGGGCTACCGCAAGCATCCTGCCGGCAATCGCCGGAGCGACACGCCAGGCGCTGGAACGCCTGCGTCAGTACGCCGTTATGGGCGGCGGTCCCTTTGCCGAAGAGAAGCCCGAGAGCTTGACCGTCGAAGGTGGCCACTTGGTCAGCGGCCAGCAACGCGTCAGCTTTGCCGAGGTCCTCAAGCAAGGGCGTCTGGCGCGTGCCGAGGGCAATTATCACAGCGCGCCGCCAGGCGAGGCGAAGTTTGCCTATCGCTCGTTTGGCGCGCACTTCGTCGAAGTGCGCTGGGATCCGGGCATCTCGCGGCTGCGCGTGGCTCGGGTAGTGAGCGCGATCGATGTGGGCAAGGTGGTCAATCCACTGGCGGCGCGCAACCAGGTGGAAGGCGCGATCGTCATGGGAATCGGCATGGCGCTGTTCGAAGCCGCGGAGTACGACCCACGCAACGGCCTGCCAAGCAACAACGACTATGCCGAATACGTGGTACCGGTACATGCCGACCAGCCGGATGTGGATGTCTTGCTGCTGGACTACCCGGACTATCGCTTCAACGAATTTGGCGTCCGCGGGATTGGCGAAATCGGTATCACCGGCCTGGCGGCGGCCGTGGCCAATGCGGTGTACCACGCCACAGGCAAGCGTATACGCAGCCTGCCGATCACCAAGGAAAAACTGATGGCCTGACGCCGAGGACCATGATGATGAAATTGCTTGATGCTCAGGTCATTCGACAAGCGCTGGACTGGCTGGAGGCCGGCGAGGCGGTATGGTTATGCACCGTGGTCTCGACCTACGGATCAGCCCCCCGCGGTCCAGGTGCGATGCTCGCGGCTTTGCCCTCGGGCCAATGGCGCGGATCGCTGTCTGGTGGTTGTGTCGAGGAGGATTTTCTTGAACGCGTCGCCAGTGGGTACTTTGCGCCGTTCAACCAAATCGTTCGGTACGGGGAGGGCGGCCTTGCACCGAACCTGTCATTGCCGTGTGGCGGCCTACTGGATGTGTTACTCGACTACATCGAACCGGATGGTCGCGGCCGGGATTATCTGGCAGGGATTGGCCGGGCGCTGGATGGGGCAGGGCTGATGCGTCGCCGTGTCATTCTTGAAAGCACGGACCGTGAGCTGCTGCCCGCCAGTATGGGTATGCCGAAGGTGGCGTCTGACGCCAGTGAAGTGCAAATCCGCGTGGGCGCAGTCAACCGACTGATCCTGGCAGGCTGGTCGCCGGTGGCGGAGCAATGTGCAGGCTTTGCCTTGGCGTTGGGTTACGAAGTGATCTTGTGTGATCCCCGAGAGGAGCTGCTGTCAGCGTTCTCGATGCCGGGTGTGAATGTCCAGCCGATGCTGCCAGCCTTGTTCATTGCCCAGGCGGGGAACTGCCATGCGGCAACAGCGGTAGTGGCACTGACCCATGACCCGCGAATTGATGATCTCAGCCTGATGGAAGCGGTAAAGACCGAAGCTTTCTATATAGGTGCGATGGGCTCGATTCGAACGAGCGAAAAGCGCCTGGAGCGACTGGCCCGCATAGCGCAATTGGATGAGCGTGCGTTAGCCAGGGTGCATGCACCTATCGGCTTGCGCCTGGGCAGCAAGACGCCGGCAGAGATCGCACTGGCGGTCATGGCCGATGTAATGAGGGTGGCCAATGGCGTGAAGCGGGAAGAGGTTCTGAGCGGGTAAATAGATAACTCAACAAAATAACCATTTAGTTGAGTTAAGCAAGAAAAGTGCCATGAATGGCCCACCAAGAATAGGGCAAGGGGCTCGCTGCGTCACCTTGTGATCATCTGCACGGCATTTCAACGATCAACGCGCTCAATTTTCCCAGACTACGCGCTAGATACCGGGGACAGCGAAAACCCGACTCAGGAGCGACGCTGTGTCTCTACCATGTTGCCGACGTAAGCTATCGGGAAAATCCTCAGCGGCAAGGATCGGTTGGTTTCAGACCCACCGTGAGGCTGCGCTGCTGATCAATGATCCCCACGCAGCCTTCGATTTCAAAGGCAAGCAAGCTATTGCCGCAGCGGATTACCGCCGGCGGTGGACAATGGATGGGCCACGAAAAGCGCTTGATTGCAGGGTGAGGCATCTGCCAGGCCCTCGGGCATGGCGCACATGCGTTGTGAACAGCGCCTGCAGCGAGCACGTATTGCTGCGTTACAAGATACAGAGCCGGCTCCGTGTCGATTTTTGTGGACTCCGTGTGCGCTCAAGTTTGGTTCTCTGAACGACGTTTCGAAACGTAGCTCATTGGTAATCAGGTGCAAATATTTAAGCGTTTATGCGTCCGTAATGGCCGGGCGAACTCTAACAATTAATGCGCCATGCGAACGACCGGTGCGCTGCGGCGAACAGATGGGTAAATCTTGAAAAGGTGTAGATGCAATTCTCGGTCGTGGGCCGAGCGCGACTCATGAGTGAGTCGCGTAAACGAATTTTGAAGGCTCTGGGTTTTAAAATCTGGTGGGGCTCTGCGCTGCACTTCTATACAAACATTCGGATAATGTATATTATGTTAAATAAGGTAATCCGATTGGGCTCATCTGCACGTAGCCCACCCTCGAGGCTTTAGATCACGCTGCCGGCTAACCTACCCAGTCTTCGATACCGCAATGATGATGTTTTTTGCCAAGCGTAATATTGGATGGGGTTGAAGCCGATGATACGCTTTGTAGCGCAGTATTACGGTATACCACATACCTTTCGGTAACACTCTATGGCTGCCACGTCTGTAGGCAGCATCCTTGCGTTCTCAATACATTGGCCCAAGAATTGCTGGGATACGTCCATGAGACCGCCTGAGGATTTGTCATGGCACGCAGTACACCCAATGTTGGCAGCGTTCGCACCAGCCTATATGGCTGGGTGCACGCTTTGCCATTGGGAGCCATGTATGGATTCTTGAGACGAGCGGCTGCGCCTTTGCAGATCACGCTTCAACGTCTTCCCGCCTCTGTGGCCGCTAAGCAAAACGGCTTCTGGCAGATAGTCAACTAATTCCTTCCACGAGAGCACCTCTCGTCTTTCGCAGGCCACGCTAAAGCGGTGCTTGCCTATGAGCCCCGAACACCTCCCGGCGAGCCTATTGCGCAACGCCCGGTGTTCTGCACCTGGAAGAAATCTGATGACCCTGAACACTGCTATTCTCGTAATCGATATGCAAAAGGAAGATGGCTTCCCTTTGCTGCAGTTCGACCACGTGATCAACAACGCTGCAGCGCTGATTGATAGCGCCCGCAGTAAACGCATCCCGCTGTTCTACAGCCGACACGTCAACGATGCCCAAGGCCGAGGCCTGGCATTCGGTGAGCCGGTCGACGAGCAAGGCAGGCCAACCACCTACTGCGCGGGCACGCCCGCTATCGAAATCATCAACGCGTTGGCGCCGCAGGCCGGCGACGTCGTGATCGACAAACAACGCTATAGCGCCTTCCACGGCACTCGCCTGGCCCAGACCTTGAAGGGGCGTGGCATCACCCGTTTGGTAGTGGTCGGAGTGCTGACCGACGTCTGTGTGATGAGCAGCCTGTTCGATGCCTATCAACACGATTTTCAGCTGACTCTGGTGGCCGATGCTTGCACAGCGACCACGGCTGCAGCCCATTACTCTGCACTGCTTATTCTCTCCAACTGGATCTACGGACTGGAAATCTTCTTCACCGAGCAATTACTGCGACGATGGAACAACCAGGCAGCAACCTCTCTGCTTACGGTACAACCCGACCACCTGGCCTTCCGCCCAGAAGAGTTCGTGCAGACGATTGCGCGCTTTGAAAGCCATCTCGCTGCCAACAGCTGACCGGAGAATGACATGCAAGTAGAGAAGAGAAGCATCGACTTCATCCCAGAAGCCGAACGCCATGGTGAGCCTCGTTCCTTGTTCTTCGTCTGGTTCGGCGCCAACGCCAACATTACCACCGTGGCAGCAGGTGTGCTGCCCGTGAGCATGGGGCTCAACCTGTTCTGGAGCGCGCTGTCGATTCTGCTTGGCTCCTTGGTTGGCGCGGTATTCATGGCGTCACATTCCGCCCAAGGCCCAAAACTGGGCATCCCGCAGATGATCCAGAGCCGCGCGCAGTTCGGGGTGTTCGGCGCCATCGTTCCGCTGCTGTTCGTCATGCTGATCTACCTAGGTTTCTTTGTCAGCAACACGCTGCTTGCAGCTCAGGCAATCGCCAGTTCCAGCCCATTCAGCAACGTTGGAAACATCGTCCTGCTAGGTGTGATGTGTTTCCTGGTGGCGCTGTTTGGTTACCAGCTCATCCACCGCCTGCAGAAGCTGCTGTCATTGGTGTCGATTGCGGTCTTCGGCATGGCCACCCTACTCGCCCTCACACTGCCGATGGAAGCCGCGCAATGGACAACCCAAGGCTTCAACCTGGCGAAATTCCTGGCTTCGGTGAGCATTGCGGTAACCTGGCAGCTTTCATACGCCCCCTACGTGGCCGACTACTCGCGCTATTTGCCGACCAGCACCTCCACGCGGCAAGTGTTCTGGTACAGCTATGCCGGAACGGTCATCGGTGGAAGCTGGATGATGCTGCTCGGGGCCGTGCTGGCCAAGGCTATCGCGAGCTTTTCCGATAACGTTGGCCTGCATCTGCTCAGCGTTTTGGGCGGGGGCACGTTGCTGGCAGTCGCCTTTGTGCTCTACGGGCAGATCGCGATCAACGTGTTCAACCTCTATGGCGCGTTCATGTCGACGGTGACAGTGATCGAGCCATTCGCGGCGCTCAAGGTAACGCCCAGGGTACGAGCCGGATTCATGCTCGTCATCTGTGCCGTCGCGACGGCGCTGTGCACCCTTGCGCAGGATGACTTCATCCAGTTCTTCCTGAACTTCATATTCTTCATGAGCTACTTCCTGATCCCTTGGACTGCGATCAATCTGGTGGACTATTACGCACTGCGTAAAGGGATTTACCAGATAGCGGACATCTTCGAACCATCCGGCATCTATGGCCGAGTGAACTGGATCGCGATTGGTGTGTTCCTGGCCACCATCGCGCTGGAGATTCCGTTCATGAATACTTCCCTTTACGTAGGACCTTTCGCTACCGCACTCCAAGGTATCGACCTGGCTTGGGTGGTGGGACTGCTGTTTCCAGCAGGTTGCTACTACGTCTTGATGAGTAGGCGTACGAGCTTGGTAGCCAACCTAGTGAAAACCTGAAGACTGCTCACACAATTTACCTGCGCTTGGAGGTTGCACATTGGCCTCCGAGGGCAGGTTCTTTTCTCCCATATACGTTCTAGTTGGTGACCAGCGTCGCGTTGACAAGGGCTAAGCCTGGTAGAGCAGCGTACTTCGCCTACGGCTATCGAAGTACTCTATAGATCTCAGAAACCACCTGCATCGTTGCCTCTTCGATCGTTCCTTCGTTACGGCACAAAACCCAGCCGTGATCTGCAATCGCTCGCTCGAACGCCTCGGTACATGCCACATGCTCTTCCAGGTTATGGATCACAGTACTGCCCAGCCCACGCGAGCGTGCCGCTGCCCTCGCCCACGAAATATCTGGGGCGGTGACAACCCCGACATGCAAGTCAGGCACTCGCACGTGTCGATCAATGTTCAATCGTAGAATTTCTGCAAACGGGACTATCCGGCGAAACGCGGCATCAGACGGGTACCAGCGATCGATCAAGATGATGCTGCCCGGTGGCTGTTTAGGCAGCACGTGCTGGGAAATCCAGGTACGGCTATCGGCAAGACGCTCACAAATCCCCAACTCCAAATCCCGGGTGGGATTTCTGACGAGTTTGTTAACGAGGGCCATTGTTTCACCCCTATAGGGATCGTTTTTTTTCTCGCAAAGTCGGATCACCTTCTTGTTGTCTGCCCGCAGTGCTTTCGTTACAGCCTCCAAAAGTGTGGTTTTGCCGGTTCCCTTGGGCCCATCTAGAGAAACGAATAGAGTACGACTCATTCTTCAAATGAAAATTGATATACGGTTATTCTAAGGCTCAAATCCTGCATAGCATCTTGGCTCCTATAAGTAATGAGTGCGTAGAAAAAGCGCTTCCAAGCCCCCAGTTCGTTTGTTGGACCGCTTGAGGCGACACTGATCTGCTGCTCGCCGGACAGGCAGCTCAAAGCAACGGATGCGGTGCTGTTCATCAGGCGTCTCCAAACCTCGCATTCTCGGCGTGCGGAGCACATTGCCGCGCCCCCGAGAGTTACGTACCCTTCCCCGCGTCCCGAAAGCCATTTCCGGGACGCGCCTTACATTTTCCCCATGGCGACGATGCTGCAACCCTATGACTTTTGGTACAACATCCCGGCTAGACGATATGTCGAAGGTACTTCGTCGTCCTCTGAGAATGGCTTATGGTCAAGCATTGTTTGAGTCTGGGCAGTAGGCAGATACATCTCGCGTTGTGGCCATACCTCTTCACGCCGCTTGGTGTCTCGCCGACGCCCTCCTCTCGCTGATTTATCGAAGGTCTTGAGATCTGACAGCTTCATTTGGGTCTCACCTGCCAGTACAAATACCGGCAGGTTGGCTTTTGGCTGGGCCTCCCATCGTTCGCCTGATGGCCCAAACCAAATCGTGCAGCGCGGATGAGGCGCGATACTTTTGTATTTGATCAGTACATCCGTGTCATCAAGGTGCACTATCGCCTTGAGGTCGAAGTACTCCGGTGTCTCATGAACAGGCCTCTCTTCACTGTGTGCTCGGATCTGCGCCGCGGCGGACAATTGGTCGCGTATCTTGGCCACCGTAACCCGCTCGGTTCCTGTTGTATGGCCGGCCCATGTGAAAGATATGCGCCGTGGCGCGCCATCGAATGCGTGCACCGCACGCTGGAGCTGTTTTGTGCTGAACGTTACGGCGCCTAATGCTCTACGCATTACCCTCGGGCGCATTTCGGGCGTAAGGTTTTGTGAAATACGCTCCGCCTCTATCGCGGCCATCAACTGCAATTTGGCGTTATTCACGCCCAGGGCAAGCTCCAGCACAGATGAGCTCAACTGGAAATACCCGGGTAAACGCATCACGGTTCCCGCAGCCTGGCCAATATCCCGTTCGAAAGAACCGATCGCCTCAATCGTTGCATCGATCGCCCGTTGGCCAATCAATGGTTCTACTTCGATTACATCCGGTGTGCGTTGCTCGTGGAGCACGGGCAAATGCCAAACCTTGCCAGCAACAACCCGTGACGGCCACGTATCGTTAAACCGCTTCACAGTTGTGACCAGTTGCGCGTAGCACCGCCTTATATCGTCATACATGGTGCACTCCTGTCCGGCATGATTATACCACCCCTGTACTTTATAGACCTGTATGCCCTGCCCTGTCTACTTTGATTTACCTCCCTGCGCGAAGAGGCAACTACGGTGAACAGTGGCGATCGTCAATGCAATCGAGATATCAAGAGGTGCGCCAGATTGGACAATTACGAATGCAGGGGTGGTATAAAATATAATGCGCCGCCGAATATCCTGTAGTCGCCGTCGGTCTGCCTCCACGCTTGTGCTTTATCGATGATGAACGCGCGGGCGAAACCGGCTTGTTCTGAGCTTTTGCCCTGCTCGCCCGTGCAGTGTCCAGACCAAAAATCGGCTTCAGTCCATACTCTCCAATGAGTGGCCAAGAAACCCGCGCGCAGTAACACCTTCAATGAAGGTCGAATTGCCGATGCTTTTCTCAACGTATGCGACCCAAGCTGCAGTTACGGAGCGACCGCCTTTGTTAAGAGAACCTTCCAACCACTCGAATACCCCCCTGCTCCCAAAGGCCTCGTCCGCCCAGGGAACAGTCATGCTGGTCCTTGTCATCACAGCCATCATTGTCTCTGGCATCTCGCCGCATAACCGCTTCGACTGGCTCCTCGAGAACTTACTCCCTGTCACGCTGGTCCTGGGTCTGGCGGCCGGTTGGCGCCGTCTGCGCCTGTCGTGGCAGGCCTACTTGGCTATCTTGCTGCTGCTCGCAATACACGAGCTGGGCGCGCATTTCACCTATGCCCAAGTGCCCTATGAGCAATGGACCCGTGACATCACGGGCCATTCGTTGAACGAGGCGCTAGGCTGGAAACGCAACCAGTACGACCGCCTGGTGCACCTAAGCTATGGCCTTTTGTTCGTCATCCCCTTGAAAGAAGTTCTCTGTCGCCAGACACCATTGCGCGGCCTCTGGCTGGTATTGCTGACCGTGAGCCTGGTGCTCGCCACGTCCGCGTTGTATGAGCTGATCGAATGGATCGGCGGGCAGTACCTCGGCGATGACAAGGCCAAAGCCTTTCTGGCGACCCAGCAGGACCCTTGGGACGCCCAGAAGGATATGGCGCTGGCGTTGGTCGGCGCCCTCTTCACCCTCGCGGCGCAGGCAGCCACACAGTTCAAGCGTTGACCGCTCTGCCTTGAGCGTCGGCCAATGGCTCTGGCGCAAGGCATGCAACGACCACTGGTCCTTCCATAGGAACACCCTGCGCTTAGCCACGTCTGCATCCTTATTGGAAGCTCGCCGGCAAAACCGAGCCCGTCCTTCACTTGCCAGAGGATGACGCCATGAATTCATCCGCCAAAGACCTGCTGCACCGCTTCACTCGTCGCCAGGACGAAAATCCCGGACCTGAGGTCCAAGCCCTGCTGCGCCACTATTCCGAACCCCTGCCCTCCCTGGATTCGCCTGCCTTCGGCGAACTCTTCGATCGCTATGGCGATGCCAAGGTCGTGCTGATTGGTGAAGCCAGCCATGGCACCAGCGATTTCTATCGCACCCGCGCGGCCATCACCCAACGGCTCATCGAACGCCATGGCTTCAACATCGTTGCCGTCGAGGCGGACTGGCCGGACGCTGGCCGGATCGACTCCTTCGTACGCGACCTGACCCCTTCAGCCACCGAGGAACAAGCATTCAACCGCTTCCCGGTCTGGATGTGGCGCAACACCGACGTGGCTGCATTCACCAGATGGCTACAGGCGCACAATCGAGCCTTGCCGCCCGATCGACGCGTCGAGTTCCGCGGGCTGGATGTTTACAGCTTGCGAAACTCCATCAGCGAGGTATTGGCCTACCTGGATCGTACCGATCCCAACCTTGCCCGCGAGGCCCGCCAACGCTACGGCTGTCTTACCCCCTGGCAGGATGATCCGGCACTCTATGGCCACTTCGTCGAGCGAGCAGGCCAGACGCCCTGCGAGGACGAAGTAGCGCAGCAGTTGAACAGCCTCTTGGCCGAACGGCTGACCCGGTTCATCGGCAATGATGAAGCGTTCTTCAATGCGACGCAGAATGCCCGGGTGATTCGCGCCGCCGAGCAATACTACCGCGCCATGTACAAGGGCTCGGCACTCTCCTGGAACCTGCGCGACACCCACATGTTCGATACCCTGCAAGCCTTGCTCGTCCACCGCGGCGCCCAGGCTAAAGCCGTCGTCTGGGCGCATAACTCCCACATCGGCAACGCCGCCGCTACAGCCATGGGCTGGCGCGGCGAGTTCAACATCGGCCAGCTGTGCCGCACCGCCTATGGACGCGACGCTGTGCTGATCGGCATGAGTACCGACCGCGGGCAGGTCGCGGCGGCCGATGACTGGGATGGCCAGATGCACATCAAGGACGTACGCCCCTCGCTTGCGGATAGCTGGGAACAGCAGTTCCTCAAGGCCGGCATCCCCGCCTCGCTGACCGACTGGCGCGCACCCGAGCGCGAGGACCTGCGAAAGGCGTTGTCCACGCCACTGCTGGAACGCGCGATCGGTGTCATCTACCGTCCTAGGACGGAGCGCCACAGCCATTACTTTGAAGCCGTACTCAGCGAGCAGTTCGATGCGCTGGTCTGGATCGAAGCCACAGGTGCCGTCACCCCCTTGCCCGCGACCGGCACCTCGAGCCATGAAGAGGATACCTTCCCCTTCGGAGTATGAAGCCATGAATGATTTCCTTACCTCAGCCCCCGCCTTCAGGGATCGTCGCGAGGCCGGCCAGGCCCTGGCCAAGGTCCTGCGAGCACAGGTGGGCACCGGGGAGCCTCCCGTGATACTCGCCTTGCCGCGTGGCGGCGTTCCGGTGGCTTATGAAATTGCCCTGCAGTTGCGTGCGCCTCTTGATTTGCTGCTGGTACGCAAGATCGGCGCGCCCGGACATGAGGAATTCGCCATAGGCGCCGTCGCAGACGGGGCACACCCGCACTGGATCATCGACCAGGACATGCTCAAGCAGTTCAATGTCCCGGCGCAGTGGTTCGACGCGCAGAAGGACCGGCAACTGCGGGAGATCGAGCGTCGCCGCGCGCTCTACTGTGGTGACAATCCGCCGATTTCGATAGCCGGCCGAGATGTGATCGTGGTCGATGATGGCGTTGCCACTGGCAACACCGCCAAGGTCGCCCTGATGACACTGGCCGACGCGCATCCCAAGCGCCTGCGCTTCGCCACGCCGGTCGGCGCTCGGGAAGCGCTCGATGCCTTGCGCCCACAAGTAGACGAAGTGATTTGCCTCGCCACGCCCGAACCGTTTCGCGCAGTGGGGTTTCACTACGAGCAGTTCGACCAGACCCGCGATGAAGAGGTTATCGACCTGCTCGGCAAGGCGCGCCAACGTTTCGCAGGATAAACCTGAAGGCCGGTGCGCAGGGTGGTCGCCAGCCCTGTCTGACGACGCCATCCCCGCATCACCACAGCAGTTTCGTCACGGACAGGCAAATGACAGAACAACACCGTCCCACCGTGGTAATTTGCGGCGCGACCGCCGGGGTCGGTCTCGCTACGGCTCATCATTTTGCCGCCGCCGGCTATGGGGTCGGGCTGATCGCCCGCAGCGAACAAGGGTTGACGCTGACCGAGCAAGCGTTGCGCGCCTATGGGGTTCCCATACACGCGATCAGCATGGATGTCGCCGATGCCCAAGGCATGCTCGAGGCTGCTCAGCGCCTGGAAAGCGAGCTGGGTCCCATCGACGTCTGGATCAACTCGGCCATGGCCACCGTGTTCGCACCGATCCAGCAACTGACGCCAGAGGAAATTCGTCGCGTTACCGAGGTCACCTACCTGGGTGCAGTGCACGGCACCTTGGCAGCACTGGCGCTCATGCGGCCACGTAACCGCGGTCTGATCATCCAGGTGGGTTCGGCGCTCGCGTATCGGCCCTTACCCTTGCAGGCCCCCTACTGCGCGGCAAAATTCGCTACCCGCGGGTTTACCGATGCGCTGCGCTGCGAACTGCATCATGAGCACAGCGAGATCAAGCTCTGCATGGTGCAGTTGCCCGCCATCGACACCCCGCAATTCGAATGGGCGCGCAACAAGCTCGCCAAGCGCGCCCGGCCCGTCGCGCCCATTCATGATCCACAGGTGGCCGCCAGAGCCATTTTCAGTGTCGTTCGACGGCCTCCGCGTGAACTATGGCTGGGCATGACAACCATCACGGCGATCATCGGCAGCACGCTCATACCCGGCCTTCTGGATGCTATGTTGTCCCGCAAAGCCTGGAACGGGCAAATGAGTCAGGAACGCGATGACCGCGAGCGGCCGGACAATCTGTACCAGCCGGTCGAGGGATTGCATCAGGCCCGTGGGCGCTTTGGTCATGAATCACGCAAGGCGGCACTGGCCCTGAGCGCCAGCCATGTGCTCACTCTGGCGACCATCGCTCTGGTGCTATTGATCCTGGTGCTGCTGTGACGTTGCGTGGGTGAGCCGGAACCAGCGATAGCCATAAGGATTCAGCATGAGGCCTGCCTGGTCATCGCGGTACTGGCTGTCCGCCGCGATTTGCTCATACCCCTCAAGCGCAGCGGCGTCGATGTCGACCCTGGCCACCTCATCCCCCAGGTTGGCCAGCATCAGCGAAGTCGATCGACCCCGGTAACGGACCGCGAACACGGCCGGGTGCCCCAGCTCCAGCAGCTGTACCCTGCCCTTGCCGATCTCCTCCAGCGTGGCGCGCAGGCGCAGCAGGTGACGCACGCGGTTGTGCAACGAAGCAGGCTCATTTTGTTGCGCGGCGAGGTTGATCCGGTGGTAGGCGAACGGTCCTTTGTCGATCACAGGCATGGGCAAGGTATTGTCACCGGTAGAAAACCCCGCGTTGGCCTCGCCGGACCACTGCATGGGCGTGCGCACCGACAGCCGCTCAGGCAAGTCCAGGTCGTCGCCCATGCCGATTTCCTCGCCGTA
>JAEWGL010000117.1 GCA_023388335.1 Pseudomonadota bacterium
CTGCAACCGCACTGCATCAGACAGATCGAGATCGCTGGCTTTACGGCCGCTTCGCAGCCGATCGCGCGGTCCGGCGTCCCGGCACAAGGCGCGCTCCATTAGGGTGGTGCCGCCGCGCTTGCAGACTTTGTTCTCTGCGCGACAGCGCAGCCCAGCGGGCTGGACGGGCTCCCACAAAGGCCGAGTCGATCATAATATCTGCGGTATGCAGGGTCCCTGTGGGATGTGTTTCGTCTCGGGTGCGCGAAAGGCTTGAGGGCGGGTCAGCGCCCGCTGCGCCGCTCTGCCCGCGCCACGCGCTGGGCCTCTTCCTGCGCCTCTTCCAGCACCTCCTGCACATACAGGATATGCCGGCTGGACACCTCCCTCGCCTCCTCCGGACGCCCTTCGACAATCGCCTGATACAGGTCTCGGTGCTGGCTGATCAGCATGTCGCGGGTCTCGGCACGCTGCTGGTACATGCCGCCGATGTTGGTCACCACGTTGCGCTTGAGCAAGTCGAACAAGCCGCGGATGGTGTGCAGCAACACCGCATTGTGGCTGGCCTCGGCAATGGCCAGGTGAAAGCGCGCATCAGCAATGCCCTCCTCGGCCCGACTGACTTCATCGGCGCGCGCATAGCAGTCCTGCAGGGCATCGAAGGCGGCCTTGAGACGCTCACGGTCAGGCCCGGTGGCACGCATCGCAGCGTAGTAGGCACAGGACGCTTCCAAGGTGTGGCGAAACTCCAGCAGGTCATGCTGGGCGTCGGGATTGTGCTCCAGCAGTTGCAGCAGCGGATCGCTGAAGGTCGAGCCGAGCGACGCGGCCACGTAGTTTCCGCCGCCCTGGCGACTGACCAGCAGCCCCTTGGCCACCAGCTTCTGGATCGCCTCGCGCAGTGAAGGCCGCGACACACCGAACTGCTCGGCCAGGGTGCGTTCGGCCGGCAAGCGCTGACCGGACGTCAGGGTGCCCTCCAGAATCATCCCCTCGAGCCTCTCGACGATATCGTCGGCCAGTCGGCGTTGGCGGACCTGATTAAAAACCATCACATGCTCTCCACAATCCCGGGTGTTTTCGGGGGCGCTTATTCTCGCCTATCCACGGTGTGCCGACACCTATCAGTTGGCGATTTATGCCACCGCTCAGCAGGACCCATCCGTCGGTATCAGACCAAAGTTTCGAATAGGACAAATTGACACACCCACATCGTGGCTTTTAACCTAGCGACCAGCCATTGTAAATTGGTATTACCAATTTTCCAATGCCAGTGCCTGACCAACAACAATTAGGGGCCACCCCATATGCAAACCTGGCAACAACTTTACAGCCCGCTTGGTAGTCTCGGCCTGTCCGCACTGGCGGCGGTCATCCCCATCGTATTCTTCTTCCTGGCCCTGGCCGTGTTCCGCATGAAGGGGCATGTCGCTGGCAGCATCACCCTCGGCCTGTCGATCCTGGTGGCGATCTTCGCCTTCCAGATGCCTGCCGACATGGCCCTGGCCGCGGCCGGTTACGGTTTCGCCTACGGCCTGTGGCCCATCGCCTGGATCATCGTCGCCGCGGTGTTCCTCTACAAGTTGACGGTCAAGAGCGGCCAGTTCGAGGTGATCCGCAGCTCGGTGCTGTCGATCACCGATGACCAGCGCCTGCAGGTCTTGCTGATCGGCTTCTGCTTCGGTGCCTTCCTGGAAGGCGCGGCCGGCTTCGGCGCGCCGGTGGCGATCACCGCCGCCTTGCTGGTGGGCCTGGGCTTCAACCCGCTGTACGCCGCTGGCCTGTGCCTGATCGCCAACACCGCCCCCGTGGCCTTCGGCGCGCTGGGTATCCCGATCATCGTCGCCGGCCAGGTGACCGGTATCGACGCCTTCAAGATCGGCGCCATGACCGGCCGCCAGCTGCCGCTGCTGTCGTTGTTCGTGCCCTTCTGGCTGGTGTTCATGATGGACGGCCTGCGCGGCGTGAAAGAAACCTGGCCTGCGGCCCTGGTCGCCGGCCTGAGCTTCGCCGTCACCCAGTACTTCACCTCGAACTTCATCGGCCCGGAGCTTCCGGACATCACCTCGGCGTTGGCCAGCCTGATTTCCCTGACCCTGTTCCTCAAGGTCTGGCAGCCCAAGCGTTCGTTCGTCGGCGCCACCGGCAGCGTTGGCGCCGCGGTGGTCAATGGCGGAGGCAGCCAGCCGTCGCCGTACAGCCTGGGCGAGATCTTCAAGGCCTGGTCGCCGTTCCTGATCCTCACCGTGCTGGTGACCATCTGGACCCTCAAGCCCTTCAAGGCCGCGTTCGCCGCGGGCGGCTCGATGTACAGCTGGGTGTTCAACTTCGCCATCCCGCACCTGGACCAGTTGGTGATCAAGACGGCACCGATCGTCGCCACCCCGACCGCCATGCCAGCGGTGTTCAAGCTCGACCCGATCTCGGCTACCGGTACCGCGATCTTCCTCTCGGCCCTGCTGTCGATGCTGGTGCTGAAGATCAACTTCAAAACTGGTCTGACCACTTTGCGCGAGACGTTCTACGAGCTGCGCTGGCCGATCCTGTCGATCGGCATGGTCCTGGCCTTCGCCTTCGTCACCAACTACTCGGGCATGTCGTCGACCATGGCCCTGGTGCTGGCCGGCACGGGCGCCGCGTTCCCGTTCTTCTCGCCGTTCCTGGGCTGGCTGGGCGTGTTCCTGACCGGCTCCGACACCTCGTCCAATGCCCTGTTCAGCTCGCTGCAGGCGACCACCGCGCACCAGATCGGGGTCAGCGACACCCTGCTGGTGGCTGCCAACACCAGCGGCGGCGTGACCGGCAAGATGATCTCCCCGCAATCGATCGCCGTGGCCTGCGCCGCCACCGGCCTGGTCGGCAAGGAATCGGACCTGTTCCGCTTCACCCTCAAGCACAGCCTGTTCTTCGCCACCATCGTCGGCCTGATCACCTTAGTCCAGGCGTACTGGCTGACCGGCATGCTGGTTCACTAGAGTGACAGAGGCCGGGCGCGATTCGGCGCGCCCGGCAGCCGCCCTTTCCACCTACGCTGCGAGAACACATGATCATTTCCGCCTCTACCGACTACCGCACCGCAGCCCAGCGCAAGCTGCCGCCGTTCCTGTTCCACTACGCCGACGGTGGCGCCTACGCCGAGTACACGCTGCGCCACAACGTCGAGGACCTGGCCAGCATCGCCCTGCGCCAGCGGGTGCTGAAAAACATGTCCGAGCTGAGCCTCGAGACCCAACTGTTCAACGAAACCCTGAGCATGCCCGTGGCCCTGGCCCCGGTCGGCCTGTGCGGCATGTATGCCCGTCGCGGTGAAATCCAGGCAGCCCGGGCGGCGGATGCCAAGGGCATCCCCTTCACCCTGTCGACGGTGTCGGTGTGCGCGATCGAAGAAGTCGCCCCCGCTATCGGCCGTCCCATGTGGTTCCAGCTGTACGTGCTCAAGGACCGCGGCTTCATGCGCAATGCCCTGGAGCGCGCCAAGGCCGCCGGCGTCACCACCCTGGTGTTCACCGTGGACATGCCGGTCCCCGGTGCCCGCTATCGCGACGCCCACGCGGGCATGAGCGGCGCCAACGCCGCGATGCGCCGGATCTGGCAAGCCATGACGCACCCCCAGTGGGCCTGGGATGTGGGCATGCATGGCAAGCCCCACGACCTGGGCAATATCTCCACCTACCTCGGCAGCCCGACGGGCCTTGCCGACTACATCGGCTGGCTCGGCGCCAACTTCGATCCGTCGATCTCGTGGAAGGACCTGGAGTGGATTCGTGACTACTGGGACGGCCCGATGGTGATCAAGGGCATCCTCGACCCCGATGACGCCCGCGACGCGGTCAAGTTTGGCGCCGACGGCATCGTCGTCTCCAACCATGGTGGCCGCCAGCTCGATGGCGTACTGTCCAGCGCCCGTGCCTTGCCGGCCATCGCCGACGCAGTCAAGGGCGACTTGAAGATCCTCGCCGACTCCGGCATCCGCAGCGGCCTGGACGTGGTCCGCATGATCGCCCTGGGCGCCGACACCGTGCTGATCGGTCGCGCCTTCATCTATGCCCTGGCCACCGCGGGCGAAGCCGGCGTGAAAAACCTGCTGGACCTGTTCGAAAAAGAAATGCGCGTTGCCATGGTGCTCACCGGCGCCAAATCCATCAGCGAAATCACCCGCGACTCCCTGGTGCGCGAACTGGGCGCCTGATAGCCGCGCCCGCACCCTCACAGCCTGATTACCGGGGCACGCGGCGCGTCAGACGCCACGGCCCCGCGAGGAGATTGCATGAGTCTTCCCGCCGCGTTCCTCGACACGGTAGACCGCTTGATTCCCCGCGAGCGGCGCTTCGACGATCCGCTTTCGACCCTGGCCTTCGGCACCGACGCCAGCTTCTACCGGCTGATCCCCAAACTGGTGATCCGCGTCGAGAGCGAAGCCGAGGTCGCCGCGCTGCTCAAGGCCGCGCACGCCCAGCACGTGGCGATCACCTTCCGCGCCGCCGGTACCAGCCTGTCGGGCCAGGCGGTGAGCGACTCGGTGTTGCTGGTGCTGGGCGACAACTGGAACGGCCGTGACATCCGCAACGGCGGCACGCAGATCCGCCTGCAGCCTGGCGTCATCGGCGCCCAGGCCAACGCCTGGCTGGCGCCGTTCGGGCGCAAGATCGGTCCCGACCCAGCCTCGATCAACGCCTGCAAGATCGGCGGCATCGTCGCCAACAACGCCAGCGGCATGTGCTGTGGCACCGCGCAGAACAGCTACCACACCCTGGCCGGCATGCGCCTGCTGCTGGCCGACGGCACCCTGCTCGACAGCGAGCAGCCCGACAGCGTCGCCGCCTTCCAGGCCAGCCACGGCACACTGCTCGAGCAGCTCGGCGAGCTGGCCCGGCAGACCCGCGCCAACGCCGAACTGGCCGCCCGGATCCGGCACAAGTACCGGCT
Source organism: Pseudomonadota bacterium (assembly GCA_023388335.1). Taxonomy (GTDB): domain Bacteria; phylum Pseudomonadota; class Gammaproteobacteria; order Pseudomonadales; family Pseudomonadaceae; genus Aquipseudomonas. Next base: position 4,906 of record JAEWGL010000117.1, read on the forward strand.
CAAGAACACCACCGGGCTGTCCCTCAATGCGCTGATGGACTACGACCAGCCGCTGGATATCCTCACCCACCTGATGGTCGGATCCGAAGGCACGCTCGGCTTCATCAGTGCCGTGACCTACGACACCGTGCCCGACCATCCGCACAAGGCCAGCGCCCTGGTGGTCTTCCCCGACGTGGAAACCTGCTGCACCGCCGTGACGGTGCTCAAGCAGCAGCCGGTGTCGGCGGTCGAACTGCTCGACCGCCGCAGCCTCCGCTCGGTGGAGAACATGCAAGGCATGCCGGTGTGGGTAAAAAGCCTGTCGCCAGGCGCCTGCGCGCTGCTTATCGAGTCGCGCGCCGCCACCCAGTCGCTGCTGCACGAGCAACTGGCCCAGGTCACGGCATCCATCGCCGGCTTCCCGGTGGAAAAACAGGTCGACTTCAGCGAAGACCCGGTGGTCTACAACCAACTCTGGCGCATCCGCAAGGACACCTTCCCAGCGGTCGGCGCGGTGCGCGAGACCGGCACCACGGTCATCATCGAAGACGTCACCTTCCCCATCGAGCAACTGGCCGAGGGCGTCAACCGCCTGATCGCCCTGTTCGACAAGCATGGCTATGACGAGGCGATCCTGTTCGGCCATGCGCTTGAGGGCAACCTGCACTTCGTCTTCACCCAGGGCTTCGACTCACCGCAGCAGGTCGCCCGCTATGCCGCGTTCATGGACGAGGTCGCCCACCTGGTCGCCGTGGAATACGGCGGCTCGCTCAAGGCCGAACACGGCACCGGGCGCAACATGGCGCCTTTCGTCGAGCTGGAATGGGGCACGGAGGCCTACCAGCTGATGTGGCAGCTCAAGCGCCTGCTCGACCCCACCGGCATCCTCAACCCCGACGTGGTGCTCACCGACGATCCGCAGCTGCACCTCAAACACCTCAAGCCGCTGCCTGCCGCCGACGAGATCGTCGACAAGTGCATCGAGTGCGGCTTCTGCGAGCCGGTCTGCCCCTCCAAGGGCCTGACCCTCAGTCCACGCCAGCGCATCGTCATGTGGCGCGACATTCAGGCCCGCCGCCGCGCCGGTCTGGACACCGCCGAGCTCGAGCGCGACTACCAGTACCAGGGCATCGACACCTGCGCCGCCACCGGCCTGTGCGCCCAGCGTTGCCCGGTGGGCATCAACACCGGCGAGCTGGTGAAAAAACTGCGCAGCCAGCGCGCCGAGCACCTGAAGACCGCCGACTGGCTGGCCGAGCATTTCCAAGCTGCCCTGCGCGGCGCACGCCTGACCCTGGCCACCGCCAACGCAGCGCGCAAGCTGCTCGGCGCGCCGCGCCTGAGTCGCCTGAGTGCGTCCCTGAGCAAGGCCAGCCACGGCCGCCTGCCGCAATGGACGCCAGCCATGCCGCAGCCGCTACGGGCCATCGATTTCGGCCCAGCGAAGCACGATGCCCGGCCACGGGTGGTCTACCTGGCCGCATGCGTGTCGCGGGTCATGGGCCCGGCCGCCAGCGATCGCGAACAAAGCTCGCTGCTCGACAAGACCCGCGCCCTGCTGGAAAAGGCCGGCTACCAGGTGGTCTTCCCCGACAACGCCGACAGCCTGTGCTGCGGCCAGCCCTTTGCCTCCAAGGGTTACCCCGAACAGGCCGAGCACAAGCGCCAGGAGCTGATCAACGCCCTGCTCCACGCCAGCCGCGGCGGCCTCGACCCGATCTACTGCGACACCAGCCCCTGCACCCTGCGCCTGGTCCAGGACCTGGGTGAATCGCGCCTGGACCTGTACGACCCGGTGCGCTTCATCCGCACCCACCTGGTGGACCGCCTGGAGTTCACCCCCCAGGACGCACCAGTGGCCGTGCACGTGACGTGCAGCACCCAGCACCTGGGCGAAAGCCAGGCACTGATCGACCTGGCACGGCGCTGCAGCAAGGAGGTGGTGATTCCCGAAGGCATCCACTGCTGCGCCTTCGCCGGCGACAAGGGCTTCACCACGCCCGAGCTCAACGCCCACGCGCTGCGCTCCCTCAAGGATGCGGTGCAGTACTGCGACGAAGGGATTTCCACCAGCCGCACCTGCGAGATCGGCTTGTCCAGCCACAGTGGCATCGACTACCACGGCCTGGTCTATCTTGTGGATCGCGTGACCCGGCCACGGGCGATCTGAGCGCGCCATCGCGGGGCCCAACCGCCCCGCGATGCGAATTGGCCAGCAACCCGATGGAACCCTTGTTCACGCGTCGCAGTCCATCCCTTAGGCCCACCTTCCAGAGGCCTTCAGCCCAAGGAGACACCCATGAAAGGTACTGCGCTTTCTGCTCTTTTCGCAGCCGCCACGCTGCTGGCCTCGCCGGTATTCGCGGCCGAAGACCTCTGCGCCATCAACCTGCAGAAGATCAAGGACCATACCACCACCACGGGCCCTACTTCCGAGGGCCTGGCGGATGCCAACAAAAAAGAAATCGAGGACGCCCAAGCGGCTCAGGCGGCAGGAAACACCAAGGATTGCATCGCCATCACCAGCGGTGTGCTGCAACGGCTTGAAAACACTGAAAAAGGCAGCGGCTCTTCCAGTGGCGGCGGCGGCAGCGGCCAGTAGGCACCACGTGGGCGACGGACCTGCTGTCGACGTCGCCCGCGCAATGACGTATACTCTGCCTCACGCGTTGCAGAACGCGTCAGCTAGAGCAGCAAAAGGGGCCGATTAGGATTCGACGCCGG
>JAEWGL010000037.1 GCA_023388335.1 Pseudomonadota bacterium
GCACCGCTGCGCTTGGCCAGCTCCTCACGGCACGCCGCCATCATGCGCAGGCCGCCGGAGCAGTGCACATTGACCATCCATACGCCCATCTCGGCCGCGGCCTTCACCGCCATCGCCGTGGTGTTCGGAATGTCGTGGAATTTCAGGTCAAGGAACACCTCGAAGCCCTTCGCGCACAGCGTCTCGACGATGCCAGAGGCGCTGCTGGTGAACAGCTCTTTGCCGACCTTGACCCGACACAAAGCGGGGTCCAGCTGGTCAGCCAGCTGCAGAGCGGCCTCACGGGTGGGGAAATCCAGGGCAACGATCAGGGGCGTCTGGCAGGCGGACATGGTCAGGGTCTCTTGGCAAGTCAAAAACGGCGGGCATTGTAAACGATGTGGCGCCACGCGTGGGGGCCGCGAATCGCCTGAATTGGCCGCACCCAGCCACCGTCCTATAATGGAACCAATGAATTCGGGCTCCGCTCGAAAGCACAGTAGCGACGCTGACAGTCGCTTAGGGAGAACATGATGCCCTGGTATGCGTGGTTGATATTGCTGGTAGCCCTCGGCTCGATTGTGGGCGGGTTATTATTGTTGCGCGATACGGCGAAGGAACTGCCATTGACCGAAGAGCAGAAAAAGAAGATCCAGGAAAGAAATGTGGAAATGGATGCAAAGGAGGCGAAGGAGCGCTGATCTGGGGATCGCACAGCCGACCTGGGCTCGGATCGGCTGTGCTTTGTCTCTCCCTTACTCGACCATCACCTTGTCGCGGTTGCGATCCAGCAGTGCGGCACCGATACCTTTGATCTCTAACAGTTCATCTACCGACGCGAAAGGCCCATTAGCCTCCCGATACGCGACGATAGCTTCGGCTTTGGTCTTCCCGATGCCATTGAGCTGGCTTTGCAAGAGCGAGGCATCAGCCTTGTTGAGGTCCAGTCGCGGTTGCTTGGCCTCAGTGCTCATTTGAACGGAAGGCGTTTGCTCCGCCACGGGCGCGGCATTGGTCGAGAACGACAGGCCAGCGAAAAGCGGGAGCAGAAGGTAAGACAAGATGGTGTTGCGCATGGATGATCACTCCTGTGATGGGGTTGAGGCAGCATTTCCTCTGCTGCAACGACAACCCTAGCCGCTGGCGCCGCAGCGTCAACGTGACCATCGGGGTGCAATCGTTACGAGATTCATCAGTCAGTTAATGCCAAGGGGGCCGCTGCGCGGCCCATCGCGGCACAAGGCGCGCTCCCACAGGGCGGTAAGCTGCGCTTGCAGGCCTTGTTCTCTGCGCGGCAGCACAGCCCAGGGGGCTGGGCGATCTCCCGAGCAGCGACGGCGATGTCCATATTCTCTGCCGACTCAAAGAGGCTGGGCGGACTCCATCCGCCGCTGCTGATACATCCAGTCAACGATTTCGCCCTCTGGCGTGTAACCGCTGACCAATTCACGCAGCAGTTGACGGACGTGCGGGTAATCGCCTTCGTTGACAGCCGCTAGCAAGTCCCCCAGTTTGAGTTTCAACATATCCCACGACAGGAAGTCTTCGGTGGTCGACATGATCATCGGATGGCGTGTGGCTTCGACCTTGTCACCAATCAACAACTCTTCATAAAGCTTTTCACCGGGGCGCAATCCCGTGAATTCGATAGCGATGTCCCCAAACGGATTACTCTCCGAGCGCACACTGAGCCCTGAGAGATGAATCATCTTTTCCGCAAGCTCGGCAATCTTCACCGGTTTACCCATGTCCAGAACGAACACTTCGCCACCGTGCCCCATGGAGCCTGCCTGTATCACCAGTTGTGAAGCCTCGGAAATGGTCATGAAATAGCGGGTGATCTTGGGGTGCGTGACCGACAGCGGCCCCCCGGCCTTGATCTGCTTATGAAACAGCGGAATGACCGAACCGGACGAACCCAGCACATTGCCGAAGCGCACCATGGTAAAACGGGTCTTGTTGACCCGCGCAATATTGTCGGCCTCACCAAACAGGACCGGCGCCACCTCTCGACTCAGCGCTTGCAAGGTCAACTCCGCCAGCCGCTTGGTACTGCCCATGACGTTGGTGGGACGCACGGCCTTGTCGGTGGAAATGAGGACAAAACTGGAAACACCGGCCTGCAAGGCGGCCTGTGCGGTATTGAGCGTGCCAAAGACATTGTTCAGTACGCCTTCGGCGATGTTGTGCTCGACCATCGGCACGTGTTTGTACGCCGCGGCGTGATAAACCGTATCGACCTTCCAGGTGCGCATGATATCGAGCAGTTGCACCTGGTTGCGGACCGACCCGAGAATCGGTACCAGGCGAACCTTCAGGGACTCCCGGGCCAGGCGTTGTTCCAACTCGCTGAGGATGCTGTAGAGATTGAACTCGCTGTGATCGAACAAGAGCAGCGTTTTCGGACACAGCCCGACAATATGGCGGCACAGCTCCGAGCCGATCGAGCCGCCTGCTCCAGTCACCAGTACCGACTGATCCACAATGCAGCGCTCGAGCAGATCATGCTGGGCCGGCACGGCATCACGGCCCAGCAAGTCGGCGATGTCGACCTCCTGGATATCATCGACCTTGACCCTCCCGCTGGCCAGGTCCATGAAACCGGGAATACTGCGAACATGCAGCGGAAACCCTTCGAGATAGCCCAGGATTTCACGGCGACGCCCGCGTGTGGCCGAGGGGATCGCAAGCAGTACTTCATCGGCACCGGTATCGTCGATCATGCGTTGGATGTGCTCGGGCTTGTAGACATGCAAGCCCGAAATGACCCGATCGGCGATGGTGGCATCGTCGTCGATAAAGGCCACAGGCCGCATCGCCCTGCCCATGCGTAGCGCGGCGACGAGTTGATTTCCCGCGGCGCCTGCACCATAGATGGCCACCTTGGGCAGACCATTGTCACGGCTGGTGAAGGGTACATGCTGAGCCGCGGTAAACCAGTCCCCCATGAAGTACTGGCGCATGGCAAGACGCAGCCCACCGACGATCACCAGGCTTATCCACCAGTAGTTGAAGATGATGGACCTGGGCACCACCGCCTGGTGGTTGCTGTACCAGTACACGATAAGCGTCAGCAGCAACGAGGACAGGCTGACCGCCTTGATGATGGCAACCAGCGCGTCATTCCCGAAATAACGCATGACCGCCCGATACATGCCAAACCGAATGAACAGTGGAATCGCGACCATAGGCGCGGCGACAAACAACCAGGTATGCACCACGACCGGGTTGTACATCTCATCCAGGCCCAACCGGATCATGAAGGCCGACCAAAGCGCAAACCATATCAACACGACATCGGTCGCCACTTGTATCAGGCGCTTCTGGCGCCTGGGCAGGTTCACTAAAAACGTGCGTAATTTGTCCATAACTGCTGGCCCAAGCGGCCCGCCCCCTTTTTATTCATGCGTGCGATTCATGCTGGCACGTATGGAGTGAACATTCATTGACCTGCGCCGAAGGCCGATGGTTTAAGCCTCGGCCTTGCCTGCCCGGTACTTAAGGCACAGCGCGATCAGCGGACCATAGGCGATCAGCGTGCCCAGCAGGCCATCGAGCTTGAACACCGCTACACACAAGGCAACAGGGGCCAACCAGCCCAAGGTGATCGCGGCAACCGCCAAGGTGACAGGCAGATGGCGTCCAACGCTACGGGCGGCATACTGGTAGGCATGGCTTCGGTGCGCTTCGTATACCTTTTCGCCGTTCAGCAACCGGCGCACTAGCGTGACAGTGGTATCCACGATGAACACGCCCAGCAGAATGATCCAGGCCCACAGGTACGCGGGGTCGTGCCAGGCCCCTTGCAGGGAAAGCACCCCAAGGCTGATGCCAAGAAAGCCACTTCCCGCGTCGCCCATGAAGATCTTGGCTGGCGGAAAGTTCCAGACCAGAAACCCTGCTGCAGCAACGGCCAACAGCAGCGGGGCGACGCTGGCCTCGGCGTGCCCTCCTATAGCGTAGATCACGCTCATGGCCAGGCACACCACGATGGCTTCGGTCCCGGCGATACCGTCGATCCCGTCCATGAAGTTGTACAGGTTGAGCAGCCACACCAAGTAAAGAAGCGCCACGGGCAACAGTACCCACCCAGCGCCGACGGCAACGCTTCCCACTACGATAGCCGGCAGGCCGCCCAGCCAGCACAAGGCCCAGACAGCGGCGGCAAAATGGCCACACAGGCGCCAGCGCGCAGGGATATGACGGTGGTCATCCACGAAGCCGATCACCGCCACCAGCAGGCCTGCGCCCGCGAGCGCCAGGTAGAACCGGCCCGCCACCTCGCCGCTCTGCCACAGCACCGTAAGCGCCAGCAGATAGACACAGACAATGGCAACGCCGCCCCCGCGGGGGGTGGGCACGCTATGAGAGCTGCGCGCGTTGGGTATGTCCAGCACGCTGCGCCACAGCGCATAGCGGCGGATGACACCGGTCAGTAGACACGAACCCAGCCCTACGGCCAGCAATAGCCCGGCAATACTCATCAATGGCGTGATTCCAGAAAATGATCAGCGGTGGCCTGCAACGCCACACGCATGGGGACCGGTGGTTGCCAGCCCAATAGCTGCGTGTTCTTGCCGATATCCACCTGCAACGAGCCAAGCAACCGCTGCACGACGGCGGCTTTGCCGGTCAATTTGCCCGCCAGCATCAGCAGCGATGCAGGCACCGGGAGCAGCAGCGAACGGCGTCCCAGCGCATGGGCCATGCGCCGCAACAGCTCGGGTGTCGACACGTCCTCGCCATCGCTGACCAGAAACGTCTGGCCGGCGGCATTCGGGTGAGCCACGCAGACGCCGACGAAGTCCACCAGGTTCGCCAGGCTGACCAGACTGCGACGATTGTCGACCGCGCCCAAGGGCAGCGGCACGCCACGCTCGAGCCAGCGCATCATGCTCGCCATGTTGGCGCCAACACCGGGCCCATACACCAGCACCGGCCGAACGATCACGACTTCCATGCCGCTCGCCAGCGCCAGCCGCTCAAGGCCCCGTTCGGCCTCCCACTTGGACAGCGCATAGGCATCGACAGGCCTGGCGGGGTCGTCGGCACGCATTGGCTGGCCAGGCAGGCTGCTCTCGCCGTTGACCTTGATCGAACTGATGAACACAAAACGTTTTACCCCGGCTTGCGCGGCCTGTTCGGCCAGCGCCAAGGTGCCTTGGGTATTGATGAGCCGAAACTGCGAAAGCGGGTCGGCCGCGCGATCATCCATCACATGCACGCGCGCCGCGGTATGCACCAGGGTATCGACGCCTTCAAGCGCGGGCGCCCAGTCGGCCAGCGAGTCCAGGCCAGGCATGACCAGCTTGCCGGCGCCTTCTGGCACGCTTGCCGCTTCGCGCCTCACGGCGGCGATCACCGGCCGAGGCTGCGCTGCCAGCAAATGGCTGACCAGGGCGCGACCGACAAAACCGTTGCCGCCGGTGACCAACACAGCGCCCATAGCCCTCTGCCCGCCCGCCATGGTCAGGATTTGCCAGCGAGCAGCTGCCGGTACAACTGCGCGTACTGGCTGACCATGCCGTGGGCAGAAAACACCGACTCGTAGCGCTGCTTCGCGCTGCGTCCCATCGCCCGAGCCTGCTCGGGGTCGTTCCAGAGGGTCTGCATTGCTTGCGCCAGGGCGCGGGCATCGCGGGGTGGAACGACCAGCCCGGTCTCGCCGGCACGGTTGATGAACGTAGTGCCAGTGCCGATCTCGCAGGAGATCATGGGCTTGCCGTACATGGCGGCCTCGAGCAAGGAAATGCCGAACGCTTCCGAGCGCAAGTGCGAAGGGAACACGAAGCCCTCACAGAGCGTCAACAGCGCGACCTTGTCTTCATCAGGCAGGCCGCCGACGAACTGCACGGTGTTGGCGCCCAAGCGCTGCGCGTGTGCCCGCAGTTCGTGCTCAAGGTGGCCATGACCCACGATCACCACCGGCAGGTTGCTCTGCTTGGCCGCCTCGATCAGGTAATCCAGCCCCTTGTAATAGCGCAAGGCGCCAACGAACAGGAAGAACCGCGGTCCCAGCCGTGTACGCCAAGCCTGCAGCCTGTGTTCCTCAGCGTCGGCATACGTGGCCCGGTCCAGGCCGTAGGGGATCACCGACACCTTGTGTGCAAAGCGTTGCAGCACCTCGCTGCTGGCCACATAGTTGGGCGAAGACGCAACGATGCGGTCGACGCTGCCCAGAAACCGGTTCATCAATGGTTGATAGAGCTTGAGCAGGGTTTTCTGCTTGACGATATCGGAGTGATAGCTCACCACCGTCGGCTTCTTGAGGCGACTGGCGAAGTGCACCATATCCATGTAGGGCCACGGGTAATGGTAATGCACGATGTCAGCCTGCTTGGCCAGCTCGGCGAAATCCCCGAACGCGGAGAGCGAAAAGCCGGTGGATGCCACATGCAAGTCGAGCTTTGCACGGTGCGTCAGGTGCTGGCCAATCGGCTCGCCGCGGGCCGCGCCGCGGCGGCTCAGGTACAGCACCTGCGACTCGACGCCCTGCGCGCTGCCGCCTTGCGCCAGCTGGTAGATCACCTGCTCGATGCCGCCCATGGTCTCGGGGTAGTAGGTCTTGAAAAAGTGCAGCACCTTGATCATCGGGATTCCACCAGGCGGTGATAAACGCCCAGGGTTTCACGGGCGCAGCGCTCCCACGAGAACCCGGCGGCGTGGGCTAGACCTTGTTCGATGGCGAGTGCACGCCACGTCTCGTCTTCGAGCCCTTGCTGGATCAACCCGGCCAAGGCATCGACATCCATCGCCTCGCACATGAGCGCGGCACGGCCAGCCACTTCGGGTAGCGACGAATTGTTGGAGCACACCACCGGCACACCCGAGCTCATGGCTTCGAGCACCGGCAGGCCAAACCCTTCATACAACGTAGGAAAGGTGAACAACCGCGCGCCGGCAAACAGCAAGGGCAGGTCTTGGCCGGGGACGAACCCCAGGTACCGCGCCCACCCTTCGCGCCTGGCGGTTTCCAGGCGCTGATGGATGGCTTCATTGCGCCAGCCGTGATAACCGGTCAGCACCAAGGGCCAGCGGGTGCGCAGCGCCAGCGGCAGACGCTCGTACGCTGCGAGCAGGGTTTCGATGTTCTTGCGCGGCTCGATGGTCCCGACGAACAGGCTATAGCCCCCTGGTTGCAAGCCGTGACGCGCGAGCGTGGGCCGCAGCGCCTGCTCGGTGCGCGGATGGAACTCAGCGGAACTGGCCAGCGGTACGGTGTCGATCCGCTCCAGCGGCCAATTGAAATAGGCCGCCAGCTCCTGCCTGACGAATTCCGAATCGGTGATCAACCGGTCGGCGCGGCGAAGCGTCTGGGTCAGCTCTTTTTGAAGAAACCGCGCCAGTTGCGGTGTATGGCACTGGGACCAGGTAAAGGGCGACAAGTCATGGAACGTCGCCACCTTCAGGCCTTTGAACGGCGGCAGGTAGTAATTGGGGCTGTGGTAGACAAAGTCCGAAAACCCCTTAAGCGCCCGCCCTTTCAGCCACGGCATGAGCACGCGGTAGGCCTCGATGGCGAGGGGGGCTTTCTGGATTGCGCGCTTGAGACTGTGGCCATTTCCGGACGCATCGCGCGCGCTGGGCAGCTGCGGCACGAAGCGCCGGCCGGCCATGTAGCGCAGGTCGGTGATATCCGGACTCAGCGCAAGACGCTGAGCCAGCTCAAAGGTATAGCGACCTATCCCCGTCAGTGGGAACCGCACCGGGTCAACGCAAAGCACGACTTTCATTATTGGCTGGCCAGCATCCAGGCCAGTGTCTCGCTGAGCGCGGGGGTTTGCCAGTCACTGACCAGGCCGCGCAAGCGGGCGTTGTCGCCGGTCAGGGTCTTCACTTCGTTGGCGCGCACGAACGCCGGGTTGACCACCACGTCGAGCGTGTGTCCGGTGATCGTGCTGCACAGCTCGATCACCTCACGCAACGAGTGCGCCACGCCGGAGCTGACGTTGACGGTCTGCCCGATCGGCGCCACTTCCAGCAGCCCGCGGTAGGCCGAGACCACTGCACGTACGTCGCTGAAATCGCGCCATACGTCAAGGTTGCCCAACTCGATCACTTCGGCCTTGCGCCGAAAATGCGAAACGATCTTGGCCAACAGGAAATTCTCGCCCTGCCCTACCCCCGAATAATTGAAGGGGCGCGTGATAACGATCGGCAGACGCGACTGCCACAAGCTGGCCATGTACTCCATGGCCAGCTTGCTGACAGCGTAATCGTTGGCGGGCGCGGGGGCAGTCTGCTCGTCCAGCAGGCCGGCGGAGGCATTACCATAGACATTCGCGCTGCTGGCAAGCAGCACGCAGTCCGGGGTCTTGCCACAGGCGGCAATTGCTTCGAGCAAATGGCGCGTACCGATCAGGTTCACCTGATAGAACGCATCGGCGTCCCCATGCCCCACGAACGCCAGCGCAGCCAGGTGTACGACGACATCGGGCTGCAGGTCGGCCAGCAGCGCGCGCAGACCAGCCGCATCGGCCAAGTCCACCTGAAAATAACCGTCTTCGTCAGAGGGCTGGCTACCGATGCCCAGGACTTCATAGCCATGAGCCTCGAGCTCGGCGGCCATGTAGCGGCCCGTGAATCCGTGGATACCTGTAATCAGTGCACGCTTGCTGGCCTGGGACATCAGAACGAAAATCCTTTTTCGTTACGGCGCAGGTCGGCTTCGACCATCATGCGGCAGAGCTCCTCGAGGGTAGTCTCTGGCGCCCAGCCCAATACTTCCTTGGCCTTGGCCGGGTTGCCGATCAGCAGGTCGACTTCGGTCGGGCGGTAGAACTTCGGATTGACCGAAACCAGCACCTTGCCAGTCGCTGCGCAGATACCTTGTTCCGCTTCCGCTTCACCCTGCCACTGGATGGTGATATCGACTGCCTTGAACGCCATGGTGACGAAGTCACGCACGGTTTCGGTACGGTTGGTGGCCAGCACGAAGGTGTCTGGCTCGTCAGCTTGCAGCATGCGCCACATGCCTTCGACGTACTCCTTGGCAAAGCCCCAGTCGCGCTTGGCGTCCATGTTGCCCAGCTCGAGGGTGTCCTGCAGGCCCAGCTTGATCTTGGCGACGGTGTCGGTGATCTTGCGGGTCACGAACTCACGGCCACGCAGCGGCGACTCGTGGTTGAACAGGATGCCGCTGGTGGCGAAGATGCCGTACGACTCGCGGTAGTTGATGGTCATCCAGTGGGCATACAGCTTGGCCACGCCATAAGGGCTGCGCGGGTAGAAAGGCGTGCTCTCGACCTGGGGGATGGCTTGCACCTTGCCGAACATCTCGGAAGTCGACGCCTGGTAGAAGCGGACCTTCGGGTTGACGATACGGATGGCTTCGAGCAGGTTGACCGCGCCCAGGCCGGTGATTTCGGCGGTGGTCAGCGGCTGTTCGAAGGAAACACCGACAAAGCTCTGGGCCGCGAGGTTGTAGACCTCGGTGGCTTCGGTGGTCTGCAGCAGGCGGATGCTGGCCGACAGGTCGGTCAGGTCGTACTCGACCAGGTGCAGGTTGGGGTTGTTCTGGATACCCAGCTCTTCAATACGCCAGAAGTTAACGGAGCTGGTACGGCGGTAGGTGCCGTAAACGGTGTAGCCCTTTTCCAGCAGCAGTTCCGCCAGGTAGGCGCCATCTTGACCAGTGATCCCAGTGACGATTGCTTTCATGCGAATTAACCAACTCCGTTAGTGCGATATAAGGCATTCATAGACAGAAGCTTGCCGACAGATGGCACGAATACCATCTGCGGCGGTTCAAGGATTGAGTATACATCCACAACGCCAACTGCTCGACTGCCAAAAAGCAACAGCAGATCCAGGTAAAATCCGACGCCCTGCAGGGCCTGAGAATGCGACGCCCCCTCCTTCCTGTGGGAGCGGGCTTGCCCGCGAAAGGGCCCTCAGCCCCACCAAAAGGTTCAGCGTTGAATCACAGAGCCCCGGCCTCAAACCCCAGCCAAATCAGCGCTTGGCCTCCAACCTGGCCAGATCCCCACCCGGCAACCCCTTCTCCGGCTCCGGGCTGAGCCAGACGTTGACACTGTCAACGCTCTCCTGGTTCAACTTCCCACTCCACCGATTCAGCAGGAACAGGTTGGTGATGAAGTCATACTGGGCTTTGAGCAGATCCCGCCGAGCCCTGAACTCGTTCTGCACGCTGGTCAGCACATCCACCGCATTGACTACCCCATAGGCAAACGCCTTCTGCGCCGCGATGCTCGATTGCTGAGCGGACGACAGCGCATTCCGGTTGGCTCGGATCTTCTCCACAGAAGCCTGGGCAGTCAGATAAGCCGTGGTAGTTTCCTTCACGACCTGCCGACGAATGCCTTCGAGCTGCTGCTCGGCAGCCAGTTGCTCGTCGTAGAGCCCACGTACCCGCGCGGAAGTCGAACCACCGCTGTACAACGGGATGGTAACGCCCACGGTGGCGACATAGCTGTCACTGCGAGGGGTCAGGGTATTGTCATAGCCGACGTCACTGCGTCCAGCGCTCAAATTCAACGACAACTGTGGATAGTGCCCACCTTTACCCTCGCGTACCGCCGCATTGGCCGCTTCAGCGCCATGCTCGTAGGATTTGAGCAAAGGGTTGGCATCCAGCGCCTGGGCAACGAAATTGGCCAACGGCTGCGGTGGTGCCTGCAAGGCCACATCACTACGCACCCGGCTAAGACGTTCATTGATCGGCCGACCCACCACCTCGGACAAGGCCTCACGACTGACCTGCACCTGGTTACGCGCTTCTACCTCTTGCGCAGCCAAGGCATCCACCCGCGCCTTGAGGTCGAGCAGGTCGGTGATCTTCGCCATCTGCCGCTCGTACATCATGTTGACGCGGTCGAGGTTCTTTTGCGTGGCGCGACGCTCGGCCTGTACCAACTCGAGCTCGTCATCGGCCGCCAGCGCAACGAAGTACCGCTGGGCCAGGTCGACAGTGGCCTCGGCATGGGTATCCTCGGCCTGCTCGCCTTGCTGCAAGGTCACGCTCTTGGACTTCTGGTAGTTTTCCCAAGCAGACTTGTTGTACAGGTACTGGGTCAGGGTGAGCTGGTGGCTCTTGTTGTCGTAGACCTCACGCGAGGTTTCGTCCTTGCGCAGGATACGGTTCACGTTACTTCTGGCCGAGACCTGTGGCAGCAAGCCGCCCAAGGCTTCCCGCTGCTGCTCGGCAGCGGTCTTGGCGCGCAGGTAGGCAGTCAATACACGTGGGTCTTCAAGGCGGGCCTCACGATAAAGCCCGGCCAGGTCCAGCGCATAGGTCGAAGCCGATACAGGCTTGGGCGGCACATCCTTCGGAACCAAGGGCTCGGCAGCCATGATTTGCCAGGCCGCCAAACTCAGTACTACACCGGGTAACAAACGCAGCACAATCATACTTCGATCATTCCTCGATCATCGACTCGGCGAACATGTTGCGCGCCGGTTTGAGCAGGTATTCAAGCATGGTGCGATCGCCTGCGTTGATCAGGACCTCTGCTGGCATACCGGGCTGTAGCTTGCGGTTGGCGAGTTTCTTCATGCCGTCTTCGGTGACGTTTACACGTACCAGATAATACGGATCGCCAGAATGCTCGTCGGTCAGGCGGTCGGCGGAGATACGCGTCAGCTTGCCTTCGATGACCGGGGTAGTAGCGTTGTTAAAGGCACTGAAACGTATGTCGGCAGTCTTGCCCAGCTCCAACCGATCAATGTCGTTGGGTGCCACCTTGGCCTCTACCACCAGCTCCGATGCAGCCGGTACGATATCCATCAGCGGCGTGGCTGCTTGCACCACCCCACCGACCGTATGAACCTTCGTATCCAGAACCATGCCGGTTTCCGGAGCACGAATGACAATCCTTGACAACCGATCATTGAGTGCCGCCTCTTTTTCCTGCAGGTCGAAGACCTGGGCCTGGACCTCGGAAAGTTCGTTAGCGACGTCCGCACTGAATTTCTTGTCCAACTGG
>JAEWGL010000120.1 GCA_023388335.1 Pseudomonadota bacterium
GAGTCCGACAAGGACGGCATGCGCGTAGTCATCGAGCTGCGCCGTGGCGAGGTGCCGGAGGTCGTGCTCAACAACCTCTATGCCCAGACCCAGCTGCAGAGCGTCTTCGGCATCAACATCGTCGCCCTGATCGACGGCCGTCCGCGGCTGCTCAACCTCAAGGACCTGCTCGAAGCCTTCGTCCGCCACCGCCGTGAAGTGGTGACCCGGCGTACCGTCTTCGAACTGCGCAAGGCGCGCGAGCGCGGCCATATCCTTGAAGGCCAGGCCGTTGCCCTGTCGAACATCGACCCGGTCATCGCCCTGATCAAGGCGTCGCCGACCCCGTCGGAAGCCAAGCTAGCGCTGATCAGCGCCGCCTGGGAATCCAGCGCCGTGGAGATAATGGTCGAGCGCGCCGGTGCCGACTCGTGCCGTCCTGAAAACCTCGACCCGCAGTACGGTCTGCGCGACGGCAAGTACTTTCTGTCGCCGGAACAGGCCCAGGCGATCCTCGACCTGCGCCTGCACCGCCTGACCGGCCTGGAGCACGAGAAGCTGCTGGCCGAGTACCAGGAGATCCTCAACCAGATCGGCGAGCTGATCCGCATCCTCGGCAACGCCGAGCGCCTGATGGAAGTGATCCGCGAAGAACTTGAAGCCATCCGCAGCGAATTCGGTGACGTACGTCGCACGCAGATCCTCGATGCGCGTCTCGACTTGACCCTGGGCGACATGATCCCGGAAGAAGAGCGCGTGGTGACCATTTCCCACGGCGGCTACGCCAAGACCCAGCCGCTGTCGTCGTACCAGGCCCAGCGCCGTGGCGGCAAGGGCAAGTCGGCTACCGGTGTGAAGGACGAGGACTACATTTCTCACCTGCTGGTCGCCAACAGCCACGCCACGCTGCTGCTGTTCTCCAGCAAGGGCAAGGTGTACTGGCTCAAGACCTACGAGATCCCCGAGGCGTCCCGTGCCGCGCGTGGCCGTCCGCTGGTCAACCTGCTGCCGCTGGAGGAGGGTGAGTACATCACCACCATGCTGCAGATCGACCTCGAAGCCCTGCAGCAGAGCATCGGCGGCGAAGAGGACCTGGACGAGGTCGACGAGTCGGTGATCGAGGGCGAGATCGTCGAGCCGGAAGAGATCGAAGAAGAAGAAGGCGACACGCCTGAGCTGGTCGCCGAGCCGACCGGTGCCTTCATCTTCATGGCCACCGCCTCCGGTACCGTCAAGAAGACCCCGCTATCGCAGTTCGCCCGTCCTCGCTCCAGTGGCCTGATCGCCCTGAAGCTCAAGGAAGGCGACACCTTGATCGCCGCGGCCATCACCGACGGCGCCAAGGAAGTCATGATGTTCTCCGACGCCGGCAAGGTGATCCGCTTCGCCGAGAGCGTGGTCCGCCAGATGGGCCGTAATGCCCGTGGCGTACGCGGCATGAAGCTGGGCAAGGGCCAGCGCCTGATTTCCATGCTGATCCCTGAGTCGGGCGCGCAGATCCTCACCGCTTCGGAGCGTGGTTTCGGCAAGCGCACGCCGCTGTCCAAGTTCCCGCGTCGCGGGCGTGGCGGCCAGGGCGTCATCGCCATGGGCACCAAGGGCCGCAACGGTTTGCTGATCGGCGCGATCCAGGTGCAGGAAGGCGAAGAGATCATGCTGATCTCCGACCAGGGCACGTTGGTGCGGACCCGCGTCGGCGAGGTGTCGAGCCTGGGCCGCAACACCCAGGGCGTGACGCTGATCAAGCTGGCCACTGACGAGACACTGGTCGGCCTGGAACGCGTCCAGGACCCGTCCGATGAAGTCGAGGAAGATTTCATCGAGGGCGGCGATGAGGGTGTCGTGACCGCCGCGAGCGAAGCGGCGGCTGATGACGCGGGTGCCGACGAAGAGGCACCCCAGGAGTAATACAGCGCAAAACCCGGGCGGGGCGACCATGGTCGCCCCGTCGACTTCTTAGAGCAGAGCGAGAGTGGATGTGAGCAAACGAGCCTTTAACTTCTGCGCAGGCCCTGCTGCGCTTCCCGACGCTGTCCTGCAGCGTGCTCAGGCCGAAATGCTGGACTGGCACGGCAAAGGCCTGTCCGTGATGGAAATGAGCCACCGCAGCGACGACTACGTGGCCATTGCCCAGAAGGCCGAGCAGGATCTTCGCGACCTGCTGTCCGTCCCCTCCAACTACAAAGTCCTGTTCCTCCAGGGTGGCGCCAGCCAGCAGTTCGCCGAGATTCCGTTGAACCTGCTGCCCGAAGGCGGCACCGCCGACTATGTCGAGACCGGCATCTGGTCGAAGAAGTCCATCGAGGAAGCGCGCCGCTACGGCAACGTCAACGTCGCCGCCAGCGCCAAGCCTTACGATTACCTGGCCATTCCGGGCCAGAACGAGTGGAAGCTGACCGCTGACGCCGCCTACGTCCACTACGCGTCCAACGAAACCATCGGCGGCCTGCAGTTCGACTGGGTGCCGCAGACCGGTGACGTGCCGTTGGTGGTCGACATGTCCTCCGACATCCTCTCGCGTCCGATCAACGTGGCCGACTACGGCCTGATCTACGCCGGCGCGCAGAAGAACATCGGCCCGAGCGGCCTGGTGGTGGTGATCGTGCGCGAGGACCTGCTCGGCCGCGCGCGCAGCAGCTGCCCGACCATGCTCGATTACAAGGTCGCCGCCGACAACGGCTCGATGTACAACACCCCGGCCACCTATTCCTGGTACCTCTCGGGCCTGGTCTTCGAATGGCTCAAGGAGCAGGGCGGAGTCGAGGCCATGGAGCAGCGCAACCGCGCCAAGAAAGAGCGCCTGTACGGCTTCATCGACAACAGCGACTTCTATGCCAACCCGATCGCCGTCAATGCCCGTTCCTGGATGAACGTGCCGTTCCGCCTGGCTGACGAGCGCCTGGACAAGGCCTTCCTGGCCGGCGCCGACGCCCGTGGCCTGCTGAACCTCAAGGGTCACCGTTCGGTCGGCGGCATGCGCGCCTCGATCTACAACGCCCTGGGCCTTGAGGCGGTCGAGGCGCTGGTGGGCTACATGGCCGAATTCGAGAAGGAGCACGGCTGATGTCCGAACATGAGCTCAAGGCGTTGCGCGTGCGCATCGACAGCCTCGACGAGAAGATCCTCGAGCTGATCAGCGACCGCGCCCGTTGCGCCCAGGAAGTGGCGCGAGTCAAGACCGCGACCCTGGCCGAAGGTGAGAAGCCGGTGTTCTATCGCCCCGAGCGAGAGGCGCAAGTGCTCAAGCGGGTCATGGAGCGCAACCCGGGGCCGCTGGGCAACGAGGAAATGGCGCGGTTGTTCCGCGAGATCATGTCCTCCTGTCTGGCCCTGGAGGAGCCGTTGAAGGTGGCCTACCTGGGCCCCGAGGGCACCTTCACCCAAGCCGCGGCCATGAAGCATTTCGGTCACGCGGTGATCAGCCGGCCCATGGCGGCGATCGACGAAGTGTTCCGTGAAGTGGCGGCAGGCGCCGTCAACTTCGGCGTGGTCCCGGTGGAGAACTCCACCGAAGGTGCGGTGAGCCATACCCTCGACAGCTTCCTCGAGCACGACATGGTCATCTGCGGCGAAGTCGAGTTGCGCATTCACCACCATCTGCTGGTGGGCGAGAATACCAAGACCGACAGCATCACCCGCATCTACTCCCACGCCCAGTCGCTGGCCCAGTGCCGCAAGTGGCTGGACGCGCACTACCCGAACGTCGAGCGCGTCGCCGTTTCGAGCAACGCCGAGGCAGCCAAGCGGGTCAAGGGCGAGTGGAACTCGGCGGCGATCGCTGGCGACATGGCGGCCAATCTCTATGGCCTGACCCGCCTGGCGGAGAAGATCGAAGACCGTCCGGACAACTCCACGCGCTTCTTGATGATCGGCAGCCAGGAAGTGCCGCCGACCGGCGACGACAAGACCTCGATCATCGTCTCGATGAGCAACAAGCCAGGTGCGCTGCACGAGCTGCTGGTGCCTTTTCACGAGAACGGCATCGACCTGACCCGTATCGAAACCCGTCCGTCGCGCAGTGGCAAATGGACCTACGTGTTCTTCATCGACTTCGTCGGCCATCACCGCGACCCGCTGATCAAGGCCGTATTGGAGCAGATCAGCCAGGAAGCCGTGGCGCTCAAAGTCCTGGGTTCCTACCCAAAAGCGGTGCTCTGAGGTTGAAGCTGGTCGGTAAGGGTGCAATGACCGCGACCGGGAACGCTTTGCGTCCCTTCGCGGGCAAGCCCGCACCCACAGGGTTTTGCGTCGATCGTACAGGCGGGCATGACGCATATCCTGTGGGAGCGGGCTTGCCCGCGAAGGGCTCCCCGTCGAACCCACTGACTGGCATGGTTTCATCCGGCAAACATTGCCGTTCTGAACAGGGTTCACGCTCGTGGTTGACGTGGTAACAAACAAACCAGCGCCGATCCTCGGTCGCCTGGTAGTAGTAGGCCTGGGCCTGATCGGTGGCTCGTTCGCCAAGGGCCTGCGCGAAAGCGGCCTGTGCCGGGAAGTGGTCGGGGTCGACCTGGATGCGCAGTCGCGCAAGCTGGCGGTGACGCTGGGCGTCGTCGACCGTTGCGAGGGAGACCTCGCCACGGCCTGTGTCGGCGCCGACGTGATCCAGTTGGCGGTGCCGATCCTGGCCATGGAAAAGCTCCTCGGCCAGCTCGCCCGTCTGGACCTGGGCGATGCCGTGCTCACCGACGCCGGCAGCGCCAAGGGCAACGTGGTGCGCGCAGCGCGTGAAGCCTTCGGCCAGCGCCTGCCGCGCTTCGTGCCCGGCCATCCGATCGCCGGCTCCGAGCAGAGCGGGGTAGAGGCGGCCAATGCGGCGCTGTTCCGGCGCCACAAGGTCATCCTCACGCCACTGGAGGAGACCGATCCGGCCGCCCTGGCGCTGGTCGACCGGCTGTGGCGTGCGCTGGGTGCCGACGTCGAGCACATGGCCGTCGAGCGTCACGACGAAGTCCTGGCCGCCACCAGCCACCTGCCGCACCTGCTGGCCTTCGGCTTGGTCGATTCGCTGGCCAAACGCAATGAAAACCTCGAGATCTTCCGGTACGCTGCCGGGGGCTTCCGCGATTTCACGAGAATCGCCGGTAGTGACCCGGTGATGTGGCACGACATCTTCCTCGCCAACCGGGAGGCTGTGCTGCGCACGCTTGATACATTTCGCAGCGACCTCGACGCCTTGCGCGACGCGGTCGATGCAGGGGACGGGCGCCAGTTGCTGGGTGTGTTCACCCGCGCTAGGGTTGCCCGCGAGCATTTCAGTAAAATCCTGGCCCGCCGGGCCTATGTGGACGCTATGAACTCCAACGACCTGATCTTCCTGGCACAACCTGGTGGTCGTCTGTCCGGGCGCATTCGCGTCCCAGGCGACAAATCGATTTCCCATCGCTCGATCATGCTCGGTTCGCTGGCGCAAGGCACCACCGAGGTTGAAGGCTTCCTCGAAGGCGAGGACGCCCTGGCCACCTTGCAGGCCTTCCGCGACATGGGCGTGGTCATCGAAGGGCCGCACCACGGCCGCGTGACCATCCATGGCGTCGGCCTGCACGGCCTCAAGCCACCACCCGGCCCGATCTACCTGGGTAACTCCGGTACCTCGATGCGCCTGCTGTCCGGCCTGCTGGCCGGGCAGCCGTTCGACGTGACCATGACCGGCGACGCTTCGCTGTCCAAGCGCCCGATGAACCGCGTGGCCAACCCGCTGCGGGAAATGGGCGCGGTCATCGAGACCGGCCCTGAAGGCCGCCCGCCGATGACCATCCGTGGCGGCAGCAAGCTCAAGGCGCTGACCTACACCCTGCCAATGGCCAGTGCCCAGGTGAAATCCTGCCTGCTGTTGGCCGGCCTGTATGCCGACGGCAAGACCACTGTCACCGAGCCTGCCCCGACCCGCGATCACACCGAGCGCATGCTGCGCGGTTTCGGCTACTCGGTTCAAAGCAACGGCCCGGTGGCCTCGCTGGAGTCCGGCGGCACCCTGACCGCCAACCGCATCGAAGTCCCGGCCGACATTTCCTCGGCGGCGTTCTTCCTGGTGGCTGCATCGATTGCCGAGGGCTCCGAGTTGGTACTTGAGCACGTCGGCATCAACCCGACCCGTACTGGCGTGATCGACATCCTGCGCCTGATGGGCGGCGACATCACCCTGGAGAACCCGCGTGAAGTCGGCGGCGAGCCGGTCGCCGACCTGCGCGTGCGCGGCGCCAGGCTCAAGGGGATCGACATCCCGGAACACCTGGTCCCGCTGGCCATCGACGAGTTCCCGGTGCTGTTCGTCGCCGCCGCCTGCGCCGAAGGACGTACCGTGCTGCGCGGCGCCGAAGAGCTGCGGGTCAAGGAATCCGACCGCATCCAGGTCATGGCCGATGGTCTGCAGGCGCTGGGCGTAAAGGCCGAGCCGACCCCGGA
>JAEWGL010000072.1 GCA_023388335.1 Pseudomonadota bacterium
ATCATCGGGCCCCAGGAGCCGACGTAGTCGACGTAGCGCTTGTCATCTTCGTCGGTGACGTAGGCGCCTTCGGCATGCTTGAAGAACAGCGGGGTGCCGCCCACGCTCTTGAAAGCGCGGACCGGCGAGTTCACGCCACCCGGTATGTGCTTCTGGGCATTGGCGAACAGGGTTTCGGAACGGGACTGGGTACCAGACATGGGCAACTCTCTTAAATCAGGCGCTAGTGAACAGGGCGTTGAAGGCACGGGCGCGGCGGGAGACTTCCTGCGCGCTGTCGGCACCGAACAGGCCATGGATCACCGCCAGCAGGTCGGCACCACGGGCGACCAGCGGGGCGGCGTTGTCGAGGGTGATGCCGCCGATCACGGCGATCGGCAGCTTCACGCGGGCGCGGGTCTGGTCCAGCAGGTCGAGGCTGGCGGCCGGCGCGCCGGGCTTGGTGACGGAATTGAAGAAGCGGCCGAAGGCCACGTAGCTGGCCCCTTCGCGGGCGGCCTGTTCAGCCAGTTCGAGTTGAGCATGGCAGGTCGCGCCGATGATGGCATCGCGGCCCAGCAGGGCGCGGGCCGGGGTCAGCGGGCCATCGGTCTGGCCCAGGTGCACGCCGACGCCCAGGCGCGCGGCCAGTTCGGCGTCGTCGTTGATGATCAGGCGGGTGCCGTAGCGTTCGCAGAGCTTCATCAACGCTTCGGCTTCGCGCAGACGGCGGGCCTGATCACCGCTCTTGTCGCGGTATTGCAGCAGACAGACGCCGCCGTCCAGGGCCGCCTCGACGTAGGACAGGAACCGGCCGGCAAGCAGCTGGCTGTCGGTGACGGCATACAAACCGCGTAACTTCATCATCGGGCCTCAAGACTAGGGTTCAGGAGCAGAAATCCAGCGGCAACCGGCGCGGCACGAACTGGCCCTTGCCCAGTTGCTCGGCGTCACGCAGGGTTCGCCAGGTGTAGGCCAGGGCCGTGCCCACGGCGCTTTGCAGTTGCTCGCCCAAGGCCAGACGACCGGCCAGAGCACTGGCCAAGGTGCAGCCCGAACCATGATAGCTGCCCGGCAGGCGCTGGCAGGTCCAGGTGTGGCGCTGGCCGTCGCGGCTGTACAGGCGGTTGTGGATCTCTTGCTCGTCACCGTGCCCGCCGGTGATCAGCAGGTGCTTGCAGAACGGCAGTAGCTTTTCGGCGCATTCGTCGGCCGTGCCCTCGGGCAATTCGGCAAGGATGCGCGCCTCAGGCAGGTTCGGCGTGGCGATGATGGCCAGTGGCAACAGGCGCTCGCGCACGGCGTAGCCGACCTCGTCCTTGCCCAGGCGGCCACCGCCGCCCGCGCGCAGGACCGGGTCGCAGACCATCGGCAGGTGCGGATGAGCCGCGAGCAGCTCGGCGACCGTGTCGACCATGGCGATCGAGCCGAGCATGCCGAGCTTCACCGCAGCCACGGTCGAGTCCGTCAGCACGGCATTGGCCTGGGCCAGTACCCACTCACGGTCGAGCACGCGGAAATCGGAAACGTTGACGGTATTCTGGACGGTCAGGGCGGTCACGGCGGGCGCGGCGTGACACCCCTGGGCGATCAGGGCTTCGATATCTGCCTGCAAGCCGGCACCGCCACTGGGGTCGTGGCCGGAGAGACAGAGGACAACGGGGCGGGAGCTGTAGGTATTCATGGTTGGCGAGCTTACCACCAAACCTTTTTCGTCGGGTTGCCGGGCGCGCGACATTTTGCTGATCGAGCGGTCAAAAAATCATGACGGATAAACCTGTATATGCCGTTCTAGAGCCTCTTAATGAATTTTCCTGGTGATCGATTACGGGTGTCGGAAGCTATGCTAGAGTGCTGCCATAACTCGATAACGGCTGCTGCCTGATTTCGTCGTCTCAAAGGGATAGGAGGCCATCGCGACGCGACTGGACAGGCCATGCTGGGGCTGTATGCGCTATTTGCTGATTGTGGTACTGGGTTGGCTGCCCATGCTCGCCGGGGCAGTCGATTTCGACGATGCGACCCGCAGGCTGCCATTGGGCAAGGCCATGCAGGTCTTCGAGGACCGCGACGCCAGCGCCACCATCGCCCAGGTCAGCTCGCCCGCGTTCGCCAGCCGCTTTCGCCAGCACACCGCCGAGGTGCTCAATGCCGGCTATTGCACCTCGGTGTTCTGGATCAAGTTCGACCTGACCTACACCGCCATGGCGCAAGCTGCTCCACGGCAATGGCTGCTGGAGTTGGCCTACCCGCCGCTGGACCACCTCGAGCTCTACCTGCCCGATGAACAGGGCGTCCCCCGCCTGGCCCAGCGCACCGGCGATGCGTTGCCCTATGCCAGCCGGCAGATCCGCCAGAACAACTACCTGTTCGAACTGCCGTTCAGCCCTGGCCAGTCGACCACCGTCTACTTGCGCCTGCACAGCCAGGGCTCGGTGCAGGTGCCACTGACCCTGTGGTCGACCGAGGCCTACCTGGAAGACCAGCCCACGCGCCTGTACGTGTTGGGAATCATCTACGGCGTGCTGCTGGTGATGCTGGTGTACAACCTGTTCATCTATGTCAGCGTGCGCGACACCAGCTACCTCTACTACATCCTCTATATTGCCTCCTTCGGTCTCTACCAGGTGTCGGTCAACGGCGCCGGCGTCGCCTACCTGTGGCCGAACAGCCCCTGGTGGGCCAATGCCGCGACCCCCTTGTTCATCGGCGCGTCTGGGCTGTTCGGCTGCCAGTTCGCCCGGCACTTCCTGCAGATGGCGCGCCTGAACCGCGCCCTCGACCGCCTGCTGCAACTGCTGATGCTCGGTGGCGTGCTGGTCATGCTGCTGGCCGTCAGCATGCGCTACGGCATTGCCTTGCGCATGGCCACGGGGCTGGCGTTGCTGTTCACCGTGAGCATCTTCGCCGCCGGGTTGTACGCCTGGGCGAAGGGTTTGCGGGTCGCGCGCTACTTCATCATCGCCTGGTCGGCGTTTCTCGTCGGTGGGCTGGTCAACACCCTGATGGTGCTGGGTTACCTGCCGAATGTGTTCCTCACCATGTATGCCAGCCAGCTCGGCTCGGCGCTGGAGGTGGCGCTGCTGTCGCTGGCCCTGGCCGACCGTATCAACAGCATGCGCGAGCAGCAGGCGCAGACCCTGCGCGACGCCGGCCGTGCCCTGGAACAGCTCAACCAGCAACTGGCCAAGAGCAACCAGCTCAAGGACGAGTTCCTCGCCACCGTCACCCATGAACTGCGCACCCCGATGAACGGTGTGATCGGCTCGCTGGAGTTGATGCAGACGCTGCCCATGGATGCCGAGCTGGCGCAGTACCAGCGCACCGCCAGCGGGGCGGCGCAGGACATGATGGTCATGGTCGACGATATCCTCGTCCTCACCGAGCTGCAGGCTGGGCGCCTGCAGGCTCACGCCGTGCCTTTCAGCCTGCGCCGGCTGCTTCAGGACCTGCGCGCCAGCTACGCCGGCCAGGCCTTGGGCAAGGGCCTGTACCTGAGCCTGGACATCCCTGCCGACCTGCCCGACACGCTACTGTGCGATGCCCAGAAGCTGGCACGCTGCCTGGCCTACCTGGTCGATAACGGCCTGAAGTTCACCCACCATGGGGGCGTCATGGTGCAGCTGCGCGGGCGCCTGGTGGGGCCCGAGCGCCTGGCGTTGTCGATCAGTGTCAGCGACAGCGGCATCGGCTTCGATGACCTCGACCAGGCGGTCCTCTACCAGCGGTTCTTCCAGGTCGACGGTTCCATGACCCGCCGCTACGGCGGCCTGGGCATCGGCCTGTCGATCTGTCGGCAGCTGGCCGACCTGCTTGGCGCGCGGCTCGCCTATGCGTCCACGGCCGGGTTGGGCAGCCGCTTCGAGCTGAGCCTGACCCTCGCCGTGGCCCAGCCCGATGTCGTGCCCCAGCAGGTAGTGACCGGACTAAACCGCTTCTAGTTAGGCGTTTTTGTCACTTTGAAGCAGGGAGACAGGAGTGCTTCACTGGGTTTTCCAGGCATGACCGCTCCAGGAGCCCGCGATGAACCTGCACCAGTACGCTGAAACCCACGAAGTCACCAACCAGCCACCGTCCCTGGACGGCGTCAACCTGTATCGCCTCGACCAGCCTCTGCAGGAGTGGGCGCGGCGTTTTGGCGCGGGCTGGGCCGAATCGCGGATCGACGCCTACGGAGCCCTGGCCGGTGGTCCGCTGATGGCCGCCGGCTTCCTCGCCAACCAGCACAAGCCCCGCTTCGTCAGCCATGACCGCTATGGCCATCGGATCGACCTGGTCGAATTCCATCCGGCCTACCATGAGCTGATGCGCACGGCCATCGAGCATGGCCTGCCTTCGTTGCCCTGGGCCGAACCGCGGGCCGGTGCCCATGTGGCGCGGGCGTCCATGACCTACCTGCACACCCAGGCCGAAGCCGGCAGCGGCTGCCCATTGACCATGACCTTCGCCGCCGTGCCGGCCCTGCGCCTGCAGCCGGAGCTGGCGCAGGTGTGGCTACCCAAGGTGCTGGCGCGCGAGTACGACCCGCGCAACGTCGGCGACCGGCACAAGGCCGGCGTCACCCTGGGCATGGCCATGACCGAGAAGCAGGGCGGCACCGACGTGCGCGCCAACACCACCCGCGCCTATCCGGTCGGCAGCCCAGGGCCGGGGCAAGCCTACGAACTGGTCGGGCACAAGTGGTTTTGCTCGGCCCCCATGTGCGATGCCTTCCTGACCTTGGCACAGACCGAGAAAGGGCTGAGCTGCTTCCTGTTGCCACGCCACCGCCCGGACGACAGCCGCAACCAGTTCTATATCCAGCGCCTGAAGGACAAGCTCGGCAACTGCTCCAACGCCTCCAGCGAAGTGGAGTTTCGCGGTGCTTTGGCCTGGATGCTTGGCGAGGAGGGCAGGGGCGTGCCGACGATCATCGAAATGGTCGCCATGACCCGTTTCGACTGCATGGTCGGCTCCAGCGCATTGATGCGCCAGGCGCTGACCCAGGCCGCTCACCACTGTGCCCACCGCAAGGTCGGCGGGCGCCTGCTCAGCGAGCAGCCCCTGATGCAGAACGTACTGGCCGACCTGGCCTTGGAGAGCGAGGCGGCGCTGGCCCTGAGCCTACGCATGGGCCAGGCCCTCAACCAGCTCGACGACCCGCAGCAGGCGCACTTTGCCCGCCTGGTGACGGCCGTGGGCAAATATTGGATCTGCAAGCGAGCCCCGGCGATGATCAACGAAGCCGCCGAATGCATGGGCGGTGCCGGCTATGTCGAGGACAGCATCCTCCCCCGGCTTTATCGGGAAGCGCCGGTCAACTCGACCTGGGAGGGATCGGGCAATGTCCAGTGCCTGGACGTGTTGCGGGCCTTGTCCAAGGAGCCCGGCGTGCTCGATGCCCTGTTTATCGAGCTTGGCGACGGCCACGGCGATCCCCGCCTGGCCGCGCACATCGGCAACCTCAAGGGCGCGTTCGCCGACACCGGCGACATCCAGTACCGCGCCCGCCAACTGACCGAAGACATCGCCCTCGCGCTGCAGGCCAAGTTGCTGCTCGAGGCTGGCAACACGGTGGTCAGCGAGGCCTTCATCGGCAGTCGCCTAGGCCCCGGCGGTCGGGTTTTCGGCGCGCTGCCCCGTGGCGTCGATGTGCAAGCGCTGGTGACGCGGTCGTCACCTTGCTAAGGCAGCCTCGCGACTTCGTAGCGCTACCTCTGTGTGTGCGGGCTTGCTGTCGATCGAGCCCGACGCGGTCTTGAAACCTGCGAACACGAACGGCCAGGCACACCGCAAATGCCGGCTTTACGACCGCTGCGCGGCCGATCGCGGGGCAAGCCCGCTCCTACAGTTTCAGGCAGTGGGCCACGATCATGCGACCGCTGCATCCCCGTGTCGGCCTATGATTTTGTTGATCCGCAGGCCCCCTAATGTGTGCGCGCCTCGTGCCGCGATGGGCCGCGCAGCGGCCCCAAGGGCTGCAATCGCGATGTGTCAGGCGCATCGGGATCGCTGGGTCTACGACCGCTGCGCGGCCGATCGCGGGGCGAGCCCGCTCCTACAGTTTCATCAGGCAGCGGCCACGATCATGCGACCGCTGCATCCCGGTGTCGGCCTATGATTTTGTTGATCCGCAGGCCCCCTAATGTGGGAGCGCGCCTCGTGCCGCGATGGGCCGCGCAGCGGTCCCAAAGGCTGCAATCGCGATGTGTCAGGCGCATCGGGATCGCTGGGTCTACGACCGCTGCGCGGCCGATCGCGGGGCAAGCCCGCTCAGTTTCAGGCAGTGGGCCACGATCATGCGACCGCTGCATCCCCGTGTCGGCCTCTGATTTGTTGATCCGCAGGCCCCTGTAGGAGCGCGCCTCGTGCCGCGATGGGGCGCGCAGCGGCCCCAAACCCAGCAACCGCGTTGTATCAGGTTGTTCGAAGTCGCTGGTCCTACGGCCGCTGCAGGCCGGCCCGCACTTACAGATGAGCGTGGAATGAGATATCAAGAGCGCAGGGCCTCTGTGCAAGCTGGCTTGCCTGCAATCACCTTTCCTATCCCTGCCCAGGCACCAAGGCGGCGCCTTGCCTGAGCGGGGGATGTTTTTAGCCACGAACGCAGGCAAGATGGAAGCCATGCATGTCCAGACAGGAAGCACAGTGTGAGCCAAGCCTTTCTAGTTGTAGATACCGCCGAGCAGGCCGTCGATCGTCTGGCAGCCTTGCATGAACAGGCCACTGGCGCGCTGAGCGGGGCACTCAAGCGCTACCTCAAGGACCGTACCGAGCCGGATGCCGACGAACGCGCGCTGTTCCGCTACCCAGCCCTGCGCCTGACCTACTACTGCCAGGGCGAAGCCCCTGCCATCACCCGTGCCTACGCCAAGGTCCAGGTCGCCGGCACCTACAGTGTCACCGTGACCCAGCCGGCCGCGTTCCGCGGCTATCTCCTGGATCAACTGGGCCCGTTGATGGACGACTTCAGCGTCACCGTGGAAGTCGGCGTCAGCGAGCAGAACATTCCCTATCCCTATGTGGTCGAGCAGGGCGACGAACTGGCCGGCACGGGCATCACCGCCGCGGCACTGGCGCGCGTGTTCCCCAGCACCGACCTGTCGGCAGCCACCGACGGCATTGCCGATGGGCTGTACGACTGGGGCAACGCCCAGACCCTGCCGCTGGCGCTGTTCGACGCCGCGCGCGTCGACTTTTCGCTGCGCCGCCTGGTGCACTACACCGGCAGCGACTGGCGCCATGTGCAGCCGTGGATCCTGCTGACCAACTACCACCGCTACGTCGACCAGTTCATCGCCCATGGCCTGGAGCAGCTGCGCGATGACCCGCGCTTCGTGCGCATGGTGCTGCCAGGCAACGTCATCATTGAAAAGGGCATGGACAACGGCGAAGCCCAGGCGATGGTCGCCAGCGTGGTCTGGCACCGTTACCAGATGCCGGCCTACCACCTCCTGGCCGACGACGGTGATGGCGTTACCCTGGTCAATATCGGCGTCGGCCCGTCCAACGCCAAGAACATCACCGACCACCTGGCGGTGCTGCGTCCGCACTGCTGGCTGATGATCGGCCACTGTGGCGGCCTGCGTCAGTCGCAGACCATCGGTGACTACGTCCTGGCCCACGCCTACATGCGCCGTGACGGCATTCTCGATCGGGTGGTGCCGCCAAACATTCCCATCCCGGCCCTGGCCGAGGTGCAATTGGCCTTGCAAGAGGCGGCCGCCCAAGTCACTGGCGAACGTGGCGACGAGCTGAAGAAGCGCCTGCGCACCGGCACCGTGCTGACCTACGACGACCGCAACTGGGAGCTGCGCTGGGCCCAGGAGCGGCCGTTGATCAACTTGTCGCGGGCCGTGGCGGTGGACATGGAAAGCGGCACCATCGCCGCCCAGGGCTATCGCCTGCGCGTGCCCTACGGCACCTTGCTGTGCGTGTCGGACAAGCCGCTGCACAGCGAGATCAAGCTGCCGGGGGCGGCCAATGCCTTCTACAACCGAGCGGTCAGCCAGCACCTGAAGATCGGCATCGCCGCGCTGGACCTGCTGCGCAGCGAGCTCAACGCGTTGCACTCGCGTAAACTGCGCAGCTTCGATGAGCCGCCGTTCCGCTGAGGCCCCATGTCCTTGCCCCCCCGTACCAAGCCGCGCCGTCCCGCGGCGCGGCCTGCCGGCCCGCGTCGCCAAGCCAAGGCGCCGCCGGTCGAGCCACGCCTGATCCTGTTCAACAAGCCCTTCGACGTGCTGACCCAGTTCAGTGATGGGGAAGGGCGCGCCACCCTCAAGGACTACCTCGATATCCCTGGCATCTACCCGGCCGGGCGCCTGGACCGTGACAGCGAAGGCCTGTTGCTGTTGACCAACGATGGCCGCCTGCAAGCGCAGATCGCCGATCCACGACACAAGCTGCCCAAAACCTATTGGGTGCAGGTAGAGGGCGAGCCGAGTGACGAGCAGTTGCAGCGCCTGCGCGAGGGTGTCGAGCTCAATGACGGTCCGACCTTGCCGGCCGAGGCCCGGCGCCTCGACGAGCCTGAGCTGTGGCCGCGCAATCCGCCGGTACGCTTTCGCAAGAGCGTGCCGACCAGTTGGCTGGAACTGGTGATCCGCGAAGGGCGCAACCGTCAGGTGCGGCGCATGACCGCCGCGGTCGGCCTGCCGACCTTGCGCCTGGTGCGGGTGAAGATCGGCGACTGGACGTTGGAGGGGTTGGATCAAGGCTGCTGGCGGGAAGTGCCGGCCAAGCGTTAAACCCCTTCGATGAACCCGACTACCACGCTCTTGATGATAAAGGCGAGCACGCCCAGGCCCAGGACGAAGAACAGGATCATCGTGCCAAAGCGGCCGGCCTTGGATTTCTTCGCCAGGTCCCAGACGATGAAGCCCATGAAACCGACCAGGACGGTGACCAGGATGATCATCATCCACTCTTCGAATACGGCAGGATCCATCGTTACGCTCCCGTCAGGCTGAAGCGCCGGAGTATACGCTCGGCGCCAGCGCCTGGACTACCGCAGGTGGGTCAGCGGCAACTCGGTGCTGGCCAGTACCTGGTTGAGCACGAAGCTCGAACGCACGCTGGTGACCCCTTCGATCCGCGTAAGGCTGCCTAGCAGCAATTTCTGGTAGTGATCCATGTCCGGCACTACCACCTTGAGCTGGTAGTCGGCATCCATGCCGGTGACCAGGCTGCACTCCAGCACCTGGGGCAGGCCTCTGATCGCGGCCTCGAAGGTCTCGAAACGCTCGGGCGTGTGGCGGTCCATGCCGATCAGTACATAGGCGGTCAGGCTCAGGCCCAGCTTCTTGCGGTCCAGCAGCGCCACCTGGCGGGCGATGTAGCCGTCATCTTCCAACTGCTTGACCCGCCGCGAGCACGGGGAGGGGGACAGGCCGATGCGCTCGGCCAGTTCCTGGTTGGAGATGCGCGCATCGCGCTGCAATTCGGCAAGGATGCTCAGGTCATAGCGGTCAAGCTTGCTCATGGAAAGGACCTTTTCTGTTCGGATTGCGGCAAATTATCAATCGTGGGTTAAAAATTGCGCAAGTGATATTTATCTGAGCAATCTTCGCAATCCTCTGCCTCAGTGGTTCCTCTATCTTTATCAACAGAATCACTGCCCGGACATCAGTCCACGGCGACCGGCCCAAGAGGGCGGTTGCGGCCAGCCATCCCACCGGATCGGCCAGGCCCCCGGGCTACACACTGTCCAGAAGACGGCGTGAGGTGAGCCGGTGCCACAAGCGCCGAGCACGGACGACAATTGCTGAAGGGAGGCCTGGTGGCCTCCCTTTTTTATGGGTGTGTGGAACTGCTCAAGGCTATGGGGTGCATGGCTTGAGGCTGCAGCCATGCACCCATGACCCTCATGCAATCCCCTGGATTTTTCATCTGCGCGCGATGATGCGCGTTGTAGACTCCCTGCAGTTTCAGTCCGGTTTTCGCGAGAGGGGCAGCATGAAGTCACGCATCTGGCAGTGGGCAGGTGTAGGGTTGCTTGGCCTGGGAATCAGCCTGTCGGCGAGCGCCCAAGGACCAAACGAAGGCCACGGCGCCCAAGGGCCGCAGGATCCCAACGGCGCCGGCAGAGGCCACTCGCCGTTGCAGTCGCGCGACGAAGTGCGCCAGACCCAGCCGCCGAGCCACGGCAATTACCAGGACATCCCCCGCCGCGCGGGTAATGGCCAGCACTGGCAGGCCGGTGGCCCCGGGCAACGGCCTGGTGACAATTGGCCAGGGCGGCCGGACGGGCACGGCAATGGCTGGGGATCCGGGCCCCAGTATCGACCTGGCCACATCATCGACCGTTTTCCCGACCGCTTCTGGAAAGTGCCGTACCGGGGGCAGGACTACTTCTACTCCGGGGGCTATTGGTATCGACCCAAAGGGCCGAACTATGTGGTAGTCACCCCGCCCTACGGCGTACGGGTCAATTACCTGCCGGCCTATGCCCGCGAGGTCTGGCTGGGCGGTGCAGTGTTCTTCCTGGTGGCCGACACCTATTACCAGTACCTGGCCGACAGTCGCGAATACGTGGTGGTCGATCCACCACTCGCCACCCCGGGTCCGCGGCCAGGAAGCGGCTATGACGTGATCGCCTATCCGAGCCATGGACAACCGCCCGAGCAGCAAGAGCAGGACCGCTACCAGTGTCATCGCTGGGCGGTCGAGCAGTCCGGTTTCGATCCGGCGGCGGCCAGCTACGCACCACCGGCCAATGTCGCCGATACCTACCGGCGGGCGCTAGGCGCCTGCCTGAGCGGGCGGGGGTACAGCATCAATTGACATGCGCCCGGGCCCTGCCTGGCAAGGGAGGATCCGGGCAGTTCGTCGAGCCTGTACGCGATGCCTGTCACACCGGATCGGCATGCACCATCACATCCGCGCGCGGGTAGCGTTGGCGGATCGCGGTCGAGGCCTGTTCGCACAGGTCATGGGCCTGGTGCAGCGGCAGGTCGCCAGGCAGCTCCAGGTGCACCTGGACGAACCAATGGCTACCCGACACACGGGTGCGCAGATCATGCGCGCCCCTCACCCCTGGGATCGAGCACACCACTTCGAGCATGCGCTCGCCGATGTCGGCGGGCAGCTCCTTGTCCATGAGGATCGCGCTGCTCTCACGGGCGATCTGCAGCGCACTCCAGAGGATGTACAGGGCGATGCCCAGGCCAAACAGCGCATCGAGCTGCGGCCAGCCCAGGCGAGCGAGGAGCAGGGCCAGGAGGATGCTGCCGTTGAGCAGCAGGTCGGAGCGGTAGTGCAGGGAGTCGGCGCGCACTGCGGTGGAGCCGGTGGCGCGGATGACCTTGCGCTGGAACGCCAGCAGGGCCAGGGTCAGGCCCAGCGACAGCAGCATCACGGCGATGCCGGCGCTGGTATCGCCCAATGGCTGCGGCGAGCGCAGGCGGGCGACGGCCTGCACGCCGATGAGCACCGCGCTGACCCCGATGAACAACGCTTGGGCCATTCCGGCCATGGCTTCGGCCTTGCCATGGCCAAAACGGTGGTCATCGTCCGCGGGGCGCAGGGCGTAGTGCACGGCCAGCAGGTTGAGGAACGAGGCCACGGCATCCAGGGCCGAGTCGGTGAGCCCGGCCAGCAGGCTGACCGAACCGCTCAGCCACCAGCCCACCGCCTTGCTCAGGACCAGGATGCTGGCCACTGCGAGTGAGGCCCGGGTGGCCAGGCGCAGCAGGCGTTGCTGTTCCGCTGTTGAGGTCATGCTGGTGGCAGCGTCCTCGGGGTTCAGGCGGCCGGTACCAGGCCGTAGGCGGCCAGTTGCTCGACGCTGCCGCGGTGCTGGATCAGGCGCGGGTCGTTCAGCGGCAGGCGTTGGCCCAGTTCGCTTTCGAGAATAGCCTGCAGCTTGGCGTTGTCGACCTTGCCATCGGCGCCGATGGCCTGCTGGAGTTTCTCTGGCGCGACTTGGGCGGTCTGGCCGCCAGGGTAGTAGATCGCGCCGGTGGCGAAGTCGATGCCAAAGGCGATCAAGCCGGGGATGACGTAAAACAGGATGCCAATGGCATCCATGGCGACGATCACGGGGTCGATCTTGCCTTCGATCTGACCGCGTCGGTCAGGGTAGAACAGCGTGCCACAGGCCGTCAGCTGGGTCAGCAGGGTAGCGATCAGGGCGCCACCGATGACGCGGGAATGGATGCGCATGTAAATCTCCGAAAAAATAGCCACAACGATGAAGACAGAGCGCCTGCACCTGAAGCTAAGACCATGATAAGGCAGGCTGGGTTCGCCGTTATACTCGCCCGACTGTTAGAGGGCCACCATGATTTCATTACCCATTGATGCCGTATTGCCTGCACTGCGCCAAGCCTTGAGCGCGCGCCACGAAGCCGTGCTCGAAGCGCCCCCCGGCGCCGGCAAGACCACCCGCGTGCCCTTGGCATTGCTCGACGCGCCCTGGCTGGCCGGGCAACGCATCATCATGCTCGAACCTCGCCGCCTGGCAGCCCGCGCCGCGGCCGAGCGGCTGGCCAGCGAACTGGGCGAAAAGGTCGGCGAAACCGTGGGTTATCGCATTCGCCTGGACAGCAAGGTCGGCCCGAAGACCCGCATCGAAGTGGTCACCGAAGGCATCCTGACCCGCCGCCTGCAAGCCGACCCGGCGCTGGAAGGGGTGGGGTTGCTGATCTTCGACGAATTTCACGAGCGCAGCCTGGACGCCGACCTGGCGCTGGCCCTGAGCCTCAACGGCCGCGAGCTCCTGCGCGACGACCCGCCACTGAAGATCCTGCTGATGTCCGCGACCCTGGAAGGCGAGCGTCTGTCGCGCTTGCTCGACGAGGCGCCGGTGATCAGCAGCGAAGGGCGCATGCACCCGGTCGAGGTGCGTTGGGGACGGCCGTTCCAGCCGGGCGAGTTCGTCGAGCCGCGGGTGGTCGATACCGTGCTGCAGGCCGTGGCGGACGAGGCCGGCAGCCTGCTGGTGTTCCTGCCGGGGCAGGCGGAGATTCGTCGGGTCCATCAGTCCCTGCAGGAAACCCTGGGCGAGCGTCGCGACATCCTGCTCTGCCCGCTGCATGGCGAACTTGACCTCAACGCCCAGCGCGCCGCCATCGAGCCGGCCCCCGAAGGCCTGCGCAAGATCGTGCTGGCGACCAACATCGCCGAGACCAGCCTGACCATCGATGGCGTACGCGTGGTCGTCGACGCCGGGCTTGCGCGGGTGCCGCGTTTCGACCCGGGCAGCGGCATGACCCGCCTGGACACCCAGCGCATCTCCCGCGCCAGTGCCATCCAGCGCGCCGGGCGCGCGGGACGCCTGGCGCCGGGCGTGTGCTACCGGCTGTGGTCCGAAGGCCAGCATGAGCAACTGGCCGCCCATGGCAGCGCGGAAGTTCTCCAGGCTGACCTGGCCGGCCTGGCCCTGCAGCTGTCGCGCTGGGGCGTAACGCCCGAGCAGTTGCGCTGGCTCGACCAGCCGCCCACGGCAGCCTATACCCAGGCCCAGGACTTGCTGGCCCGGCTCGGCGCCTTCAGGGCAGGCCGCCGCGACACCCTCAGCGATCATGGGCAGGCCATGACCGAGCTGCCGGCGCATCCACGTATCGCGCATTTGTTGCTGCGCGGGCAAGACCTTGGGCTGGCCGGCATGGCCTGTGACGTCGCCGCACTGCTGGGCGAGCGTGACATTCTGCGGGGAGCTGGGGCCGACCTGCACAGTCGCCTGACCGTGCTCAGTGGCCAGAGCCGCGCCGGGCGCAGCAGCCAGGGTGGCGTGCAGCGCGCGCGCCAGCTGTCGCGTCAATACCAAGGCCTGCTGCGCCGCAAGACTGGCACGCCAGTCCCTGACCCTGATCACCCACGCTGGCTCGGTGCCTTGCTGGCGCTGGCCTACCCCGATCGAGTGGCCCAGCAGCGCCGTGAAGGCGGCGCCGAATACCGTCTGGCCAATGGCCGCGCGGCGTTGTTTGCCGAGGTCGATGCGCTGATGAAGCAACCCTGGCTCGTGATCGCCGACCTGGGCAGTCGCCAGGGGCAGCGCGAGGAACGCATCTACCTGGCGGCCGAATTCGACCCGGCCTTGTTCGACGGCGTGCTGGCCGAGCAGGTCGAGGTCCTCGACGTGCTGGACTGGGACGAGCGCGAGCAGGTGTTGCGTGCCGAGCGCCAGCGCAAGGTCGGTGAGCTGGTGCTCAGCCGCGAGCCGTTGCCAGGCCTGGATGACGACGCCCGCGCCCGCGCCTTGCTCGGCCTGGTGCGGCGCAAGGGCCTGGCCCTGTTGCCCTGGACCCCCGAGTTGCGCCAGTGGCAGGCCCGCGTGGCGCTGCTGCGCCAGCTCGACCTGGACAACGCCGGCCAGAGCGAGTGGCCGGACCTGGGCGACGACGCGCTGCTGGCCAGCCTGGAAGACTGGCTGCAGCCCTACCTGAGCAAGGTCTCGCGGTTGAGCCATTTCGCTCAGCTGGACCTGGCCTCGATCCTGCGCAATCTGCTGCCCTGGCCGTTGCCACAACGTTTGGATGAGTGGGCGCCGACCCACCTGAGCGTGCCCTCCGGCTCGAACATCCGCCTGGACTACGGCGAGAGGCCGCCGATCCTCGCCGTGCGCCTGCAAGAGCTGTTCGGCCTGGCCGACACGCCGCGCATTGCCCAGGGCCGGCTGCAGGTCAAGCTGCACCTGCTGTCGCCGGCGCGTCGACCGGTGCAGGTGACCCAGGACCTGGCCAACTTCTGGCGCACCACCTACGCCGAGGTGAAGAAGGACCTCAAGGGCCGCTACCCCAAGCATTACTGGCCGGATGATCCGCTGGTGGCGCAGGCGACCGCGCGGACAAAGCCGAGAAAACCCTGAGGCAGGCATCACGCGCTGGTGGCCACCCAAGGCAGGCCTTCACGTTGACCCTCGACCAGCACCCGCTTGATCAGGAACGCTTGGGCCTCACCCTCGCCAACGGTCAGCAGGGAGATAGCACTGTGCCGATGGTGGGGTGTGTCGGGGATCGCCTTGACCTGATGCCCCTGGTGGTCCCGAAGGCGACACACCAGGCCATCGTCGGCCCAGGCCAGCGGTTCGATCTTCCAGTAGTCCTTGACCTCGGCATACTCGTAGAGCCCCAGGTAGCCGTTGCGGCTGACGCCGAGCTTCTTGGCCGATTTTGGCCCGGTGCCAGCAATGAAGAAGTGCAGGCGGTCTTCGGTTCTCGAGTGGAAGGTGAAGTGGAATACGGGCGAGGCTTGGCAGCCGCCCGCCTGCAACCAATCGTCTTCAGGGGTGACGCCCCAGGAGAACTTGTCACCGCTGCGGCTCAGGCGCGTTGGGATTGCGCGGCCCTCCTTGAGCATGTAGATCCGCCCGCGGAATGATTCGATCGCTGCAGCCAAACGTATTTCAGTGAGAACATCGGTCATGGGACTTTCCTTATCCATTGGTTTCGAGGAGTCGTCATCGGCGCTGTGGGCAGCCCCGCGCGTCACCTTAGACGCCCCTTGCGGGGCAATGGAGATCGAAAGCTTTCCCGTGCCATGCCACGGTCACGGCTGCGCCGGCAGCACCAGCCGCGCACTGACCGGCAGGTGATCGGAGATCTGCAACGTGTCCTGCTGCAGTACCTGGGCACCGAGACGCTGCAGCTTGGGGCTGTGCAGCAGGTAGTCGAGGGTGCGGTCCGGGCCGTTCAGGCGCGGGTCGTTGGGAAAGTGCGTGAGCCAGGCGCTGCGCTCGGCACCGCTGGCTTCGGCGTTACTGGGAATCATCGGGTACTTGTCCCACAGCAGGTGCAGGTCGCTGTCGGCGGCGTAGGCGCCGCGTTGCTGGACTGGCAGGCGGCGATACTGGCCTAGCGGCAGCAGGTTGAAGTCGCCGCCGATCAGCCAGGGTGTGCCCTGGCCTTCCAACTGGTCGAGGACCTTGGCCACATGTTGCACCTGGCGCCGCTGCAGGTCGGTGCCTGGTCGGTAGGGCGGCAGGTGGGTATTGAGCACCGCCAGGCGGGTGCCATCGCGCACCGGCAGGTAGCTGACCAGCAGCGCCGGTTGCCGCTCGCGCAGGCGGGCCAGGGCATTGCTGGCGGCGTTGGGCAACTGCAGGCGTTCGGCCTTGTCGATGGGGTAGCGGCTGAGGGTCGCCAGGCTCCGGCCAACGCTGCCGAAGAGGTGCCGGTCAGGGACGAAATCGGCTTTCCAGTCATAGGCCTGCACGGCGCAGGGGTAGAGGTCGGCCAGGCGCTCGCGCAGCAGGGCGAGCTGGTCCTGGTAGTCGCTGGCCTTGGCGTCGTTGTCCAGCTCCTGCAGCAGGACGATGTCCGGTTGCTCGGTGCGGATCACCCGGGCCACCTCATCGAGGTTGAAGGCCAGGTCTTCAGCGCTCGGGCGGGTGTCCTGGCCGCGCCCTTGGTCGTACCAGAACACGTAGCGCTTGCCTGCCAGGTATTGAACGTTCCAGGTCATGACGTTAAGCACCTGGCCCGGCAGCAGCGCCTTGGCGCTGGCGTTGCAACTGACAGGCAGGTCTTCGCGGGGTTCGGGACGCCAGCCCAGGTGGCTGGCGAGCAGCCAGAGCAGGGCCAACAACAGCAGGAGGATCAGCAGGACGTTGCGCAGTAGTCGGGTCATCGGCTCGGCTTGTCGGTGCAGGTGGCACCCAGCATAGCCGAGCCTCTCGTTGTCAGGCCAGATCAAGCGCCGGCGTCTGCCTCGCGCAGCATGAACAGGCGATACAACACCACGCTGCTGAACAGCTGCAGAAAACCGTTGAGGCTGTCCAAGGCCAGTTGCAGGCCGGGCGCAGGCTCGGGGAACAGGGACATGAACAGGCCATCGAGCAGCCACAGCGGCGCCAGTACGCCCAGTACGCATACCAGGATCTGCCAGAAATACCCGGTGGTCATCCGCGCGCTCTCGCGCATGGCGGCCACCACCGGCATGCCTCGCAGCACCAGCAGGTACTCGGCGAACACCAGGTTGATCATGACCCAGATGCCCGGCAGCACGAACAGCGCCATGCCCGCCATGATCAGCAGCGAGCTGATGGTGATCAGCAAGGTCAGGGTCGGCCACAGTTGCAGGGCCCTGGCGAACAGGTCGCGCTTGGGCGGTGCCTGGCCATTGCTGCGGGTATCCATGTAAAGGATCAGCGCGGCGCTGTACAGCGGGTAGAACAGCAGGCTCACCAGCATGCCGTAGGCGGCCGAGGCCTCATCGCCCAGTTGGCTGTAGAGCAACTGGGTAGCGAGGGCTTCGAGCACCACCAGGGGCAGGCACAGCTGGAGAATGCTGGTCAGGTGGCGGCGGAAAAAGTACAGGGAGTCACGCAGGACGCTCAGCGGATTCATCAGTCAACATCGCATGGCAGAAAAGCAGGGCGTAACTGTAGCCCAGGCGCCGAGCAAGCTGAAGAAAGTTTAATGGGCCGGTGATTGAATCGCGCCTGTTTGCCCCCCATCTTGGTCACATCCGCGATGTCCCGGTTCTTGTACGAGGTTACCCATGAACACTGAAGAACAATCCCTGATCGACGGCCTGTTTACCCGGCTCAAGCAGGCCGAGGACCCGAGCCTGCCGCGCGACGCCCAGGCCCAGGCACGCATCGACGAGCATGTGCGCCAGCAGCCGTCGGCACCTTATTACATGGCCCAGGCGATGCTGGTGCAGGAAGCGGCGCTCAAGCGCCTGGACGAGCAGAACAAGCAGCTCGAGGCCGAACTCAAGCAGGCCCGTGCCCAAGCGGCAGCGCCCAGCCAGGGCAACGGCGGTGGTTTTCTGTCGAGCATTTTCGGCGGCGGCCATCGCGCCCCGGCGCCCGAACCGCGGCAACAGCCTCAGCGTGCCGCGCCAGTGGCGCCAGCGGCGGGTGGGGGCGGCTGGCGCGAGCCGTCTTCGCGTGGGTTCGCCCAGCCGCAGCAGTCCGGCTTCAATGCCGCGCCCGCCGCGCCAGGCCGCGCGGGCGCCGGCAGCTTCATGGGCGGGGCCCTGCAGACCGCTGCTGGCGTGGCCGGTGGTGTGATGCTGGCGCAAGGCATCAGCAGCCTGTTCAACCACCACGGGCAGCCCGAAGAGGTGGTCGAAGTGATCAAGGAAGAGCCGGCCCCCACCAGCGACACCGGCGGCTGGGGCAGCCAGGACGACCAGCGGCAGGTGGCTGACAGCGGCTATGACAGCGATCAGGGCGGGTTCGTCGAGAGCGATTATGGCAGCGATGATGGCGGCTTCTTCTCGGATGACGATACCTTCGTCTGAGGGTTCAGGCATACTGCGGCCAGTACCCATCGCCCTGGCGCCGCGCGTTAAGCCAGGGCCCCGCCCGCACCTACAGAGGAACGCCTACGGTGAAAAAGATCGCGGTATTCGCCGATGTGCAGAATCTCTACTACACGGTGCGCCAGGCCTATGGCTGCCATTTCAACTATGCCGCGCTGTGGGCCGATATCAGCCAGCACGGGGAGATCGTCGAGGCGGTGGCCTATGCCATCGACCGCGGCGACAGCAAGCAGCAGCAGTTCCAGCAGATCCTGCGCAACCTGGGCTTCACCGTGCGCCTCAAGCCCTATATCCAGCGCAGCGACGGCTC
The DNA here is from genome assembly GCA_023388335.1 of Pseudomonadota bacterium. Classification (GTDB taxonomy): domain Bacteria; phylum Pseudomonadota; class Gammaproteobacteria; order Pseudomonadales; family Pseudomonadaceae; genus Aquipseudomonas. The sequence goes on from JAEWGL010000072.1 coordinate 18,485, forward strand.
GGCAAAAGGTGACTGGGATGTGGGCATCACCCTGGATGTGATCGACGCGGCCTCGCGGGTCGACCAGGTGGTGCTGGCCTCGGGCGACGGCGATTTCGACCTGCTGCTGGAGCGCGTCATCGAGCGTCACGGCGTCGAAGCGGTGGCCTACGGCGTGCCTGGCTTGACCGCCAATTCACTGATCCGCGCCGCCAGCCGCTACGTGCCCATCGAAGGGCGGCTGTTGCTGCGTCACTGATCATGTCTTCTTGTTCGCGCTGTCCAGCTGATCGAGCGGCACCCGTTGCTCGATGGCGCTGGACAGCACGATCGAGGTCTTGCTGAAGCCGAATTGCGCCACCTGGTTGATCAGCACTTCAAGTTCCTGCATCGAGCCCACGGCGGCTTTCATGATCACGCACGGATCGCCCGTGACCCGGTGGCACTCGGTGAGCTGGGGAATGCGCGTGAGCGCTTCGTAGGCCTGCTGGTTGCCGTGGCTGCTCAGGCGCAGCTCGATCACGCACTGGATCGGCAGGCCGATCTTGGCCAGGTCGACCTTGGCCTGGTAACCGGTAATGACCCCCGTGGCCTCGAGCTTGGCCACGCGTTCGGCTACCGCGGGTGCGGACAGGTTGACCTGGCGGGCCAGTTGCGCGAAGGAGGCCCGGCCGTTTTCCAGCAGGGCGGCGAGCAGCATGCGATCGTATTTGTCCATGAGTGAGATCCGGCGCGCAATCGATGGCAAAGCCGCTGCATAAGCGTGCTTTGCAAAGTGTTCCGATGATTTAAACAGGTTTTGTAACTTAAGTTTAGGTGAGCAGCTTTTTAAACTGATGCTCCTGCAAACGGATTTCGAGCCTCTGCCATGCCTGCTTCTCGCCGCGTCCCTCTGGTGCTGATCGGCGCCTTCCTGGCCTTGTACCTGGTCTGGGGTTCCACCTATCTGGTCATCCGCATCGGCGTCGAATCCTGGCCGCCGCTGCTGATGGCCGGCGTCCGCTTCCTGATTGCCGGGACCCTGCTCTACGGTTTCCTGCGCTGGCGCGGCGTACCGGCGCCAAGCTGGAAGCAATGGCGCGCGGCAGGCGCCATCGGCTTTCTGCTGTTGAGTTGCGGCAACGGTGGCGTGACCCTGGCCGAGCATGCCGGCGTCGCCTCGGGCGTGGCAGCCCTGGCGGTGGCCACGGTGCCGCTGTTCACCTTGCTCTTCGGTCTGTTCTGGGGGCAGCGCAATACCCGCCTGGAATGGGCGGGCATCCTCCTTGGCCTGATCGGCATCGCCTTGCTCAACCTGGGTTCCAACCTGCAGGCAAGCCCGCTGGGCGCGGCGGTGATCCTCTTTGCCGCGGCCTCCTGGGCTTTTGGCTCGGTGTGGAGCAAGAGCCTGCCGCTGCCCCAGGGCGCCATGGCCAGCGCCGCCGAGATGCTGGTCGGCGGTGCCGCGCTGCTGCTGGGCAGTGCCCTGAGCGGCGAACGCATGACCCAGATGCCCACGGCTGCCGGCTGGGGCGCGCTGGCCTACCTGGTGGTCTTCGGCTCGATCCTGGCGTTCAGTGCCTACATGTACCTGCTCAAGCATGTGCGCCCAGCCGCGGCCACCAGCTATGCCTACGTCAACCCGGCGGTGGCGGTGCTGCTCGGTATCCTCTTCGCGGGCGAGCGCATCGGTGTCGAGGAGTGCCTGGCCATGGCGGTGATCATTGGCGCGGTGGTGCTCATCGGCCTGCCGCAATGGCGCCGGACACCGAAGCCGTCGGCAGCGGTCAAGCCGTTGAAGGAGCAGGCATGCAAGTGATGGGGCCGGGCGGGGCTTTGCGGTAGACTGCCGCCTTTGCTGAACCCCTGACGGTATTGCCATGACTTTCGCCAAACTCGGCCTGATCGAACCCTTGCTGCGCGCCTTGCAGCACCTGGACTACACCACCCCGACCCCGGTCCAGGCCCAGGCTATCCCCGCCGTGCTGGCCGGTCGCGACCTGATGGCCGCGGCCCAGACCGGCACCGGCAAGACCGCCGGCTTCGCCCTGCCGGTACTGCAGCGCCTGGCCCTGGAAGGCGCCAAGGTGGCGAGCAACTCGATCCGCGCGTTGGTGCTGGTGCCGACCCGTGAACTGGCCGAGCAGGTGCATGGCAATATCCGCGAATACGCCGAGCACCTGCCGCTGAGCACCTACGCGGTCTACGGCGGCGTCAGCGTCAACCCGCAGATGATGCGCCTGCGTCGTGGTGTCGACCTGCTGGTGGCCACCCCGGGTCGCCTGCTCGACCTGTACCGGCAGAACGCCGTGAAGTTCGGCCAGGTGCAGGTGCTGGTGCTCGACGAAGCCGACCGCATGCTCGACCTGGGCTTTGCCGAAGAATTGCAGGCGGTGTATGCCGCGCTGCCGCGCAAGCGCCAGACGCTGCTGTTCTCGGCGACCTTCTCTGACGAGATCCGCCTGCTGGCAGGCCTGGCCCTCAACGACCCGCTGAGCATCGAGGTCAGCCCGCGCAACGCCGCGGCCAGCTCGGTCAAGCAGTGGCTGGTGCCGGTGGACAAGAAGCGCAAGCCTGAGCTGTTCCTCCACCTGCTGCGCAAGCAGCGTTGGAAGCAGGTGCTGGTGTTCGCCAAGACCCGTAACGGTGTCGATCAGTTGGTCGAACGCCTGCGCGAGGAGGGTGTGAATGCCGATGGCATCCACGGTGACCGTCCCCAGGCCACCCGCCAGCGGGCGCTGGACAGTTTCAAGGCACGCGAAGTACAGATCCTCGTTGCCACCGACGTGGCCGCCCGTGGCCTGGACATCGACGACCTGCCGCTGGTGGTCAACTTCGACCTGCCGATCGTTGCCGAAGACTACGTGCATCGGATCGGCCGCACCGGTCGCGCTGGCAATACCGGCGAGGCGATCTCGCTGGTGTGCGCCGATGAAGTGCAGCTGCTGGCGGCCATCGAGACCCTGACCCGCAAGACCCTGCCGCGCCATGAAGAGCCGGACTTCATTCCCGATCATCGGGTGCCGGAGACCGATGCCAATGGTCAGGTGGTGAAGAAGCCGAAAAAGCCCAAGAAGCCCAAGGAAACCAGTGCCAAGCGCGGGCTGGGACGCTGGATGGACAGCGCCGAAAACATCACCGAGCCGTTGGTCAAGCCGGTGCGCCGGGTGCCGAGCCTGGGGGGGCCGAAGAAGCGCAAGCCTTGATCGCTGGGTTGCGCCACCCTTGAGATCAAGCGCCGCGGGCGGCGCTCGATCTCAAGGGCACTATCAACTCAGTTTCCAGCTACCCAACGCGCCGCCGCCATCCCAGCCCGCCGACCGCTGGCAAAGCACCCGGTCAACAGATACCCACCCGTCGGCGCTTCCCAATCCAGCATCTCGCCAGCGCAGAACACCCCCGGCAGTTGCTTGAGCATCAGCCCCTGATCCAAGGTTTCGAAGCGCACGCCTCCGGCGCTGCTGATCGCCTCGTCCAGCGGGCGTGGCCGCACCAGGGTGATCGGCAAGGCCTTGATCGCCTGGGCGAGCAAGGTTGGGCTGGCGAAAGTGGCCTGATCGGTCAGCTCACGCAACAGCGCCGCCTTGACGCCATCGATCCCCAACTGGCCGTGCAGGTGCTTGGCCATGGAGCGGGAGCCGCGAGGCTTGGCCAATGCCTGTTCGACTTTATCCACAGGGCGGTCCGGCAGCAGGTCGAGCAGCAGGGTCGCTTGGCCGTCGCGATTGATCGTCTCACGCAGCTGAGCCGACCAGGCATACACCAAGCTGCCTTCCACTCCTTGAGCAGTGAGGATGAACTCGCCCTTGCGTGGCGCTAGACCGGGCATGGCCAGGGCGATGTTCTTCAGCGGGGCACCGGCGAATTTATCCTTGAGCAACTCGCTCCAGGCGGCTACTTCGAAACCGCAATTGCTGGGCTGCAAAGGCGAGATATCCACAGCCCGTTCCGCCAGCAGCGGTACCCAGGCGCCATCGGATCCCAGCCGCGTCCAGCTGCCGCCGCCCAGCGCCAGCACCACGGCATCTGCTTGCAGCTGCAATTGGCCCTGTGGATAAGCGATCCGTAAGCTACCGTCGTCGTTCCAGCCAAGCCAGCGGTGGCGGGTGTGGATAACCACGCCGCTGTCGCGCAGGCGCTTGAGCCAGGCGCGCAGCAGCGGCGCGGCCTTCATGTCGGTGGGGAACACTCGGCCAGAGCTGCCGACGAAGGTGTCTATCCCCAGGCCATGAATCCATTGGCGTAGCGCCTGGGCATCGAAGTCTTGCAACAGGCCATCGAGCGCATCGCGCCGTTCGGCATAGCGCGAGACGAACGCCGGGTAGGGCTCGGAATGGGTGATGTTCATGCCACCGACGCCAGCCAGCAGGAACTTGCGGCCCACCGAGGGCATG
>JAEWGL010000166.1 GCA_023388335.1 Pseudomonadota bacterium
GAACTCAGTAGTGAAACGATGCATCGCCGATGGTAGTGTGGGGTTTCCCCATGTGAGAGTAGGTCATCGTCAAGATTCATTTCGCAAAACCCCTATCTGCGCGAGCAGGTAGGGGTTTTGTCTTTTCCGCTCGCCAAATTTTCAGAACACCCGTCCTTCTGCTTGGCCCTACAGCCGCTGGTAGCAGACCGCTCAGTCCTTTATGGATGTTTCCTTCAGCTCTATCGGACGTGACTGACTGTTCCCGCTAGCCAAGTGCCAGCTTAACTGTTGCCCTCTCGAATTGACTGAGGATGCGCAGATGGACAATCAGGTTACTCCCCTACGGTACAGCTTCTTTCCTCAATTGGTGCTATGCGCATCCATTTCGATTTTCTCGGTACTGCTGATCGAAGTCGTCAGCGGACGCGCGCAGTACTGGCTCGACATCTGGCCCGACTACTCGCACCTGTTGATGAACATCAATACGCCATTGGAACGGCTGCGCTGGATCATCGGCGACATCAGTGAAGTGGTCTTCTACAAGCATGAGCTGCCGGCCGTGGGGCTGCTTATGGGTGCCTGGCTGGCACATTGGGCCTATCGGCATGATCGTTGCTGGCAAGGTTTCGCGATCTGCTACGGTAGCGGGCTATGGCCCTGGTTGCTGACCAGTTCGTTGCTGTCCCTGCTGCTCAGCCATGCCCTGTGGGGCTGGACCTTGCGCAATGGTGCCTGGCAGCCTACCTATGTGGCCTTCGTCTCGCTGCCTGCCGCACTGGTGTTGATGTATGGGCGTGGCTGGTGGGTGACGTTCACCGGTGCCACGCTGGGCGCCGTCCTGGTGACGCCTGCAAGTCTGTTGCTGGTCAACTACCTCTGCGTCCCCTTGGACCTGCCCCGGGTGATTGGCAACATGGGCGGCATGGCCCTGGCCAGTGGGTTGGGGCTCATGTTGTGCCAGTACCTGCCATGGCTACCTGACACCACGCAGCGGCTACACAAAGACGCAGGCAAATATTCGCCGGTTCAGCCCGACTACGGCATCTTCTGGACGCTGCGCCGAGTGCTCGCCGACTTCAGCGAGGCTCTGTTTCTGGGCAACGAACTGGCCAGCCTTGGCTTGTTGCTGGGCGTGCTGGTAGCTTTCGCGCTGTCGCCAGCCAGCCCGGCCTATGGCTCGTACCTGGTACTGGAGCTCATCAGTGGCCAGGCATTGGCCTCCTTGATTGGCGTATTGCTGTGGCGCCGGCAATGGATACGGCAGGGCTGGTACCCCACCTATGTGCCCCTTGTTTCTGTTGTTCCGGCTGCGCTGTTTACTTTCGGCGGCCAGTGGCAGGTCGTGGTGCTCAGTGCCGGGCTCGGCGCCCTGGTCGCACCTCCTCTGGCGGTGGCAATCAAGCTGCAGCTGCCCAATTGCATGCATGTCTTTGTCGGCAATGTCCTGGCGATGGTTCTCGCAACGTTAGTGATCGTCCCGGTCGTGGGACTGCTGACGGGCAGTGCAGTGTGATCCATGCGCGTCTGCTCCCACAGGATGTTGAGACTTGGCAAAGGCTCATCGAACAAACTCAGTACGCCACGGCCGGGACGCGACAGCTTTGCAGACCTTCGCCGGGGTGATTCGCGCTATCCTGCTCAACGGCGCCTTTATCGCGATCCTTTACATCACGACCCTGCCAAGGGGGTGCGACAATGGTGCAGCTTCTTCACGTGACTTTATGGAGCGCTGCCTACGTCAAGGCTTTGTCCAGGGCGCACTTCTGCCCTGCGGACAGACCGATTTCAGCGCTGCGTGCTGATCGACTCCTGGATTCACCACCGCAATATCACTTGAGGTAGCAAGCAAGATGGCCAAGGCCGCCGATGTCGTTGTGCAATGCCTGGAAAACGAAGGTGTCGAGTATGTGTTCGGCATTCCCGGCGAGGAGAACCTCGACCTGCTGGAATCCCTGCGCAAGTCGAAGATCAAGCTGGTACTGACCCGCCACGAGCAGTCCGCGGGCTTCATGGCCGCCACTTATGGCCGCCTGACCGGCAAGACCGGCGTCAGCCTGTCGACCCTCGGCCCTGGCGCGACCAACCTGGTGACCGCCAGCGCCTACGCTTATCTCGGCGGCATGCCGATGATGATGATCACAGGTCAGAAGCCGATCAAGAAGTCCAAGCAGGGCCGCTTCCAGATCATTGACGTGTGCGGCATGATGGACCCGATCACCAAGTACACTCACCAGTTCGCTTCCGCCGACAACATCCCGGCGCGCATGCGCGAAGCCTTCCGCCTTGCCGAGGAAGAGAAGCCGGGTGCCGTGCACCTGGAGTTGCCGGAAGATATCGCCGCCGAGCAGACCGACAGCCTGCCGATCCCGCCAAGCCTGCACCGTCGCCCGCTGGCCGAGCACAAGGCCATCGAGGCTGCCGTGCAGAAGCTGCAGAACGCCCGTAATCCGATCCTGGTGATCGGCGCCGGTGCCAACCGCAAGATGACCGCCAAGGTCCTCAAGCAGCTGATCGACAAGACTGGCATCCCGTTCATCACGACCCAGATGGGCAAGGGCGTGGTCGACGAGCGCCACCCACGCTTCCTCGGCAACGCCGCGCTGTCGTCCGGCGACTTCGTCCACCGCGCCGTCGAAGCCGCCGACCTGATCGTCAACATCGGCCACGACGTGATCGAGAAGCCACCGTTCTTCATGGTCCGTGGCGGCACCGAAGTCATCCACATCAACTTCCGCTCCGCCGAAGTCGATGCCGTGTACTTCCCGCAGGTCGAAGTGATCGGCGACATCGCCAACGCCGTCTGGCAGATTGGCGAGGCCCTGACCGACACCAGCCACTGGGACTTCACCCGCTTGCTGGCCATTCGCGAAGCCAACGAAGCGCAGATCGCCGAAGGTGCCGATGACGACCGCTTCCCGGTCTACCCGCAGCGCCTGGTCGCCGACATCCGTCGCGCCCTGCCGTCCGAAGGCATCGTCGCCCTGGACAACGGTATCTACAAGATCTGGTTCGCCCGCAACTACAAGGCGCACAAGCCCAACACCGTATTGCTCGACAACGCCTTGGCGAC
>JAEWGL010000135.1 GCA_023388335.1 Pseudomonadota bacterium
TGGGAGCGTTCCTGATTCCGTACTGGGCCGAGGAGGAGGGCCGTGAAACGTCGCCCTTGCACCGCTTGGAGCACGCCATTTCGCCCTGGGTCGGCTTCCTGATCGTACCGGTGTTCGGTTTCGCCAACGCCGGGGTCTCGTTCTCGGGCCTGACCCTGCAGCACGTGCTGGCCCCTCTGCCGATCGGGATTGCCGTTGGCCTGTTCCTGGGCAAGCAGCTGGGCGTGTTCTGCGGCGTGCTGCTGGCGGTCAAGAGCGGGCTGGCGACCAAGCCGCAAGGCGCGACCTGGCTGCAGATCTACGCGGTGGCGATTCTCTGCGGCATCGGTTTCACCATGAGCCTGTTCATCAGTGGCCTGGCGTTCCCGGCACACCCGCAGCTGATCGATGAGGCCAAGATTGGCATCCTGCTCGGGTCGGTGGTATCGGCCATCGTCGGCTGCCTGGTCCTGCGAATCGCACCCAAGGCACGTGAGGTCGACGCAACCCCGGTAGCTGCCGGCGACTCGCCACGCGCCTGACACGCCTGTCCCTCTGGCCCGCTGGCCGCGGGCCTTCAGTGAAAGTGCATGCCCTAAGCCGCTCGGTCGTGCAGTTTGCAAGACCTCACGACCGGGCTGGGTGATGCACCTCATTGATATTCCTAGCTTTTCAAAAAGTGACAAACTGGCATTGAAGCTGCACCTGCTGATGAATGAGATCTGATAATTCGAACCATCAGGAGACAACCATGAATGCCATCGAACTGCTCGAAGCCGACCATAAGCGCGTCAAGGGTATCCTCAACCAACTCAGCGCATCCACCGAGCGCGGGATCAAGAAGCGCACCGCACTGCTGGCCAAGCTGGAGATGGAAATCACCCTGCACACCAAGCTGGAGGAAGAAATCCTCTACCCGGCCTTCAAGAAAGCCGGTGGCAAGGAGCAAGCCGTGATGTACCACGAGGCCAAGGAGGAGCACCGCACCGTCGACAGCCTGGTGCTGCCCGACCTCAAGACTACCGACCCAGGCACGGTGGAGTTCACAGGACGCGTTAAAGTGGTCAAGGAGCTGCTTGAGCACCATATCGAGGAAGAGGAAAGCGAGATGTTCCCCCAGGCGCGCGAGCTGATGGACAAGGACGAGCTCGAAGCGCTGGGCGAGCAGATGGCGCTGTACAAGGCCACCTACATGAAGTCGCTGGCCAGTCATTGAGGGCTGGGCGCGACAAGCAGTGCGCAAGGATGCGCTTTTATGGATGAACCCTCCGAGCGCTGTGCCGTCATACCTCAGGTGCACAGCGCAAAGGAGGTTCCAGGGATGAAGGCATTGAAAAAAAGAGCCACGGTACTCTGCTACCAAGGTAAGAAGCTTCTCTGCGTGCGCAAGCGACGGGCCGACTGGACCTTGCCAGGCGGTACCATCGAGGCGGGGGAGAAGCCCATCGAGGCGGCCTTCCGCGAGCTGCGCGAAGAGACCGGCATCAAGGCCCGAAGCATCCGCTTTATCAAACGCTATCGTTCTGCGCGTCGTGACCATTATGTGTATTGCGTGCATCTGGATGGGCGCGTGCGTGCGCGGCCGCGCAACGAAATCGCCGAATGCCGCTGGTACAGCCGCAACGACATGGGCCGGGTCAAAAGCGAGATCAGTGACCTGCTCGCCTCGCTGAGATAGCCATTTTCGTCCATGTCATCCATTTGTACCGTTCCACGTCTGCGTCAAGGGTAGTAACTATACATTCTAGAATGTATAGTTTGGCGACTTGGAGCGAGGTGCAAGATGATAAAGCCAACCCAGGCGCAACGTTGGATCCTGCTGGCCACGGTGGGAGCGGCACTGCTGCTTATCACCGTTGATCACTCGGTGCTCTACACCGCGTTGCCGACACTGGTGCGCGACCTTGGCGCCAGCACTACCCAGGCACTGTGGATCATCAACGTTTACCCCTTGGTCATGGCTGGCCTGCTATTGGGCGCTGGCACCCTGGGCGACCGTATCGGTCACCGACAGATGTTCCTCAGTGGCTTGTTGATGTTCGGCCTGGCCTCGCTGACTGCAGCCTTTGCGCCGAACCCAGCATTGCTGATCGCCGCGCGTGCCTTGCTCGCGGTCGGCGCGGCGGCGATGATGCCGGCGACACTGGCGCTGATTCGCGTCACCTTCGAGGATGACCGCGAGCGCAACCTGGCGATCGCGGTATGGGGCTCGCTGGCGGTGGTGGGCAGTGCGCTGGGGCCGATTCTTGGCGGGCTGCTGCTGGAGCACTTCTGGTGGGGCTCGGTGTTCCTGATCAACGTGCCGGTAGTCGTGGTGGCGTTCGGCGTTGGCCTTGTGGTCACGCCGCACAGTACCCCGGATGCTGCGCGGCCGTGGGACCTGATGTCGTCGCTTCAGGCCCTGGTGGCGCTCTCGGGCCTGGTCTTTGCCATCAAGGAAGCCGTTCATGCTCAGCCCGCCTGGGCACTGGCGGCGCTGGCGTTGGGCCTGTCCATCCTTGCCGGCGGATGCTTCGTGCGCCGCCAGCAACGTCTCGAGTACCCATTGCTGGATTTTGCGATTTTCCGTAACCCGGCCTTCCTGGCCGGCGTGCTGGCAGCGGTCTTTACCCTGTTCGCCCTGAGCGGCGTGCAGCTGATCACCACCCAGCGCTTCCAGCTGGTCGGTGGGTTCAGCCCATTGCAGGCCGGGCTGCTGGTGTCGGCCGCAGCCCTCGGCTGCCTGCCCAGCGCGCTGCTGGGCGGCGCCTTCCTGCACCGCATCGGGCTGTTGCCATTGATTGGCGGTGGCCTGCTGCTTGCCACCGCCGGGGTGCTGCTCTGCGCCTGGGGGCTGGGGCATGCACTGGCCTGGGTGGTCGCCGGCCTCGCGGTGATGGGACTGGGGTTGGGCGCGGTGATGTCGGTGGCCTCCAGCGCGATCGTCGGCAATGCTCCGGCGGACCGGGCCGGCATGGCCTCGTCGGTGGAGGAGGTGGCTTACGAGTTCGGCAGCCTGTTCGCCGTGGCGCTGTTGGGTAGCCTGCTGGCGGCACTGTATTCGTCCCATGTGCAGCTGCCTCAGGGCGTGGCCGAGTCGGCCAGGGAGGGGGTTGCCGAGGCGATGCGCCTGGCCCATGCCGACGGTGCCGCCAGCGGGGCCCTGGTCGAGGCCGCCTCGCGGGCCTTCGACCACAGCTACCTGATGGTCATGTACGTCATTGCCGGCGCTCTCGGGCTTGGCACAGTGCTGACCACGGTGCTGTTGCGTCGCCACGGCCCGGGCTCTGTTGCCTACAATGTCGCCACCCACTGACCGCCAAGGAACCCAACCATGCGCCTGAGCAATCGCGGCAAGATCCTCGAAGCCGCCATCCGCGTCATCGACCGTGACGGGGTCACCGCGGTGACCTTCGATTCGGTGGCCAGCGAGGCCGGGGTGACGCGCGGCGGCATGATGTACCACTTCAAGTCGCGCGATGCGCTGATCCAGGCCATCAACCAACACCTGGCCGACCAATGGGAAGCCAACCTGCTGGCCAACGCTGGCAAGCCGGTGGAACACACCTCGGCGCACGAACGCTATGTCGCCTTCGCGCGCAACTCGGCGCGGCTGGCCACCCGCGCCGAGTTGCTGTTCTGCCTGGAGGGTGCCAAGAACCCCGAATTGACGCCACCTTGGGACCGCATCCTCGACACCTGGGCCGCGCCGGCGCCTGACGATATCGATGATTCCCAGGCGCTCTCGCGCTTTATCGCCCGCCTGGCCGCCGACGGCCTCTGGGTCTACGAATCGCTGTCGAACAAGCCCATGCCCGAGGCGGTGCGCCTGCGCGTGGCCGAGAAGATCAAGGATTTGTTCGACGCTGCGGGCGCTGAGGGCGACCCAACTGTTCGGTAGTCCCGCACTGAGGAGCCTGTGCAACGGAAACAGGCAAGCCTGTCTGGCACCCATCCGCGTATCCGGCATCCGCTTCGCTACCGCTTATCTAGCACCCTCGGTGGATGCGTCCCTTTCTTCAGGTCATCTGCTCAGCACCGGTTCGGCGAGATGATCCCGTGCGAGCAGGCGCATCAGCCCCCAGGCGATGAGGTAGGCACTGGCGCAGGCGATGAAGATCAGGTTGTAGCCCAGGTTCAGCTGTTCCAAGGCTTTGTAATGCTCCAGCACCAAGCCGACGACCAACGGGAAGATCATCCCGCCCACCGATCCCGCGGTACCACCAATGCCCATGACCGAGGCGACCTGCGCCCGAGGAAAGTTGTCCGCGACGGTTGTGAACAGGTTGGCCGACCAACCCTGATGCGCGGCAGCGGCCAGGCTCAGCAAGGCGACCATCACCCACATCGTGTCGATGTAGCTGGCTAGGGCGATGGGCAGCACCAACAGCGCCATGATCAGCATCGCCGTATCGCGGGCCTTGCGCGTCGACCAGCCGGCGCCGATCAGCCGCGACGAAAGCCAGCCACCGAAAATGCTGCCGATGGAGGTGGCGCAGTAGACGATCATCAGCGGCAGGCCAAGGTGCTTGAGGTCCAGGTCGAAGCGGCTGGAGAAGTACGACGGCAGCCAGAACAACATGAACCACCAGATTGGATCAGTGAGGAACTTGCCCGTCACGAATACCCAGGTTGCACGCAGGCGCAGCAGCGCACGCCATTTGACCCTTTCCTGCGGCTCGGGCAGGGCACCCTCGTTGATATGGGCGAGCTCGGCGAGGCTGATGCGGGCGTGCTTGGCTGGGGCCCGGTAGAGCCATTGCCAGAACAGCAACCAGACGAAGCCGGTTAACCCGGTGACGACGAAGGCCGCCTCCCAGCCATAGGTCGCCGCCAGCCAAGGCACGCAGGCCGGAGCGAGGATGGCGCCGACACTGGTGCCGGAGGTCAGAATGCCGACTGCCAGCGCGCGCTCCTTGCGTGGGAACCATTCGGACACGGCCTTGATTGCCGCAGGGAAGTTACCCGACTCGCCCAGCCCCAGCAGTGCTCGCATGAACAGGAAGCTCAGGGTTGACTGGGCGGTGGCATGGCCGATCGCAGCGAGGCTCCAGACCACGATGCACAGGGCATAGCCAAGCTTGGTGCCCAACCGATCGATCAGCTTGCCGAACACCAGCAGGCCTAGGGCGTAACTGGCCTGGAACACGATTACCAAGTAGCTGTAATCGGTCTCGCTCCAGTGGAACTGCTGCTCCAGCAGGGGCTTGAGCAGGCCGAGCACCTGACGGTCCAGGTAGTTGATGGTGGTGGCGAAGAACAGCAGGGCGCAGATCTGCCAGCGGTAGCGGGACATGGGACGTTCTCATTCTTGTTGTTGTAGGGGAGAGCGCTCAGCAATGCTGCTGCAAGCGCTCGGCACAGGTGCGCAGCACCTCGTTCGGCTCGCGTTGCCACCAGTTGTCGCGGGAGAAGATCTCGACTTCGACAGCGCCTTGGTAACCCGCCGCTTCGACATCCTGGCGCAGGCCGCGCAGGTTGATGACGCCGTCGCCCATCATGCCGCGGTCGAGCAGCAGGTCACGGGTATGCATCAGCCAGTCCGACAGATGCAGGCCAAGAATACGCTGCTGGCGACCAGCACGCTGCACCTGCTGGGCGAGCTTGGGGTCCCACCAGCAGTGATAGGCATCGATCGCTACGCCTAGGCTCTGAAAGCCGTCTGGCTCCAAGGCATCACACAAGTCCAAGGCCTGCTCTAGCGTCGACAGGCAGGAACGGTCTGCGGCATACATCGGGTGCAAGGGCTCGAGGGCAAGGGCTACGCCATGCTGGCGGGCGTGCGCCAGCAGCAGGCTGACGCCCTCGCTCACCTGGCTGCGAGCGGCGTTGAGGTCGCGTGAGCCTTGCGGTAGGCCGCCGACCACCATGATGAAGCATTCAGCCTGCAGCTCGGCAGCTTCCTCGATGGCCCGGCGGTTGTCGGCCACGGCGGCGTCGAAACCCTTGCGGCTGGCCGCGGGCAGGTAAGTGGAACGGCAATAGGCATTGACCTTGAGTCCGCAGTCGTGCAGCTGTCGGCGTGTCTGTTTCAGGTCGCTGCCCTGCAAGTCGCGTCGCCAGGGCGCGACGTGGCCGAAGCCCGCCCGGGCGATGAGTTCCAGGGTCTGCCCGATGGGCAGGCGATGGCCGAGGGTGGCGGTGTTGATCGAGCAACGGTCGAGGCGGTGTTGCAGGGTTGAAGCGCTCATGCGGCAGGCACCATGGCAGGAGGACGAACGCGGAGCGCCGCAGGCTGCGGCGCTCCGCCGTGACTAGGCGTCGACGCCGTAGAGCGCCAGCAAACGCTTCATCCGCGCAATCGCCAATGCCGGGTCGGCGAGCAGCCCGGCCTGGTCGGCCAGGCGGAAGATCTCGCAGAAATACGGCAGCGGCCGCATGGCCTGGTGGCCGCCGAGCATGATGAAGTGCTCCTGATGGCCATTGAGGTAGGCCAGGAACACCACGCCGGTCTTGTAATACTGGGTCGGACTGCTGAAGATCAGCCGCGCCAGCGGCAGGGTCGGCTCAAGCAGGCGCTGGTAGCCCGCCATGTCATCACGCGCCAAGGCCGCCAGGGCATGGGCGGCGGCCGGAGCGATGGCGTCGAAGATCCCCAGCAGGGCGTGGGAATAACCGTGCTCGTCGCCGGCAATCAGCTCCGGGTAGTTGAAGTCGTCGCCGGTGTACATCTTCACCGAGGCTGGCAGGCGCCGGCGCATGAGGATCTCCTTGTCCTTGTCGAGCAGAGAGATCTTGATGCCATCCACCTTCTGGACGTTTTCATGGATCACTTCCAGGCAGGTGTCCAGCGCCTCCTCGAAGCGCTCGCTGCCCCAGTAGCCCTGCAGCGCGGGATCGAACATGTCGCCCAGCCAATGCAGGATTACCGGTTGCTCGGTCTCGGCCAGCACCTTGCGGTAGACCAGCCGGTAGTCGAACGGCGTTTTCGCCACGCGGGCCAGGGCCCGGCTGGCCATCAGGATCATGCGCCCGTCGAGCTTGGCAATGGCGTCGCGCTGCTGCGCATAGGCGCGCACCACGTCATCGAGGTTGCGCGCCTCGTGCGCTGGCAACTGATCGGTGCCACAGCCGGAGAAGATCACCGCGTGGGGGATATCGCGGGTTTCATTCAGGGTACGTTCGATCAGCTCGAGCGCCGTGGGCCAGTCCAGGCCCATGCCGCGCTGGGCGGTGTCCATCGCTTCGGCGATGCCCAAGCCTTGTTGCAGCAGGTAGCGGCGGTACTCCAAGGTGCGCGTCCAGTCGATCACGGCCTTGCCGCCCGGTGGGTTGGCGCTGAACGGGTCAGCCACCACGTGGGCGGCGGACAAGGCGATGCGGTTGGCCGGCAAGGGGCTTTGCGGCGGCAGCAGTGGTTCGCCGCAAAGGGTATAGCGCTGCAGCGGATGACCGGCTTGGGCGCTGGGCAGGTTGATGCTCAAGGACATGCGAATCGCTCCAGGTCAAAATTTGGGAATCAGCAGGCCGCCATCCACGGGGACGGCGTGGCCAACGGTATAGGGGAGGGCGCCGGTGGCCATGCTTACCACCACGCGGGCGACATCCTCGGGCTGCCCCCAGCGCTTGATGGCGGTCAGGCCGCGGTCGATCTCGGCGTCGTAGCGGGCTTTCGAGGGTGCGGTCATTTCGGTGGCGATCAGGCCGGGTTGCACCTCGTAGACACCGATGCCGATTTCGGCCAGGCGCACCGCGAACAGCTGCGAGGCCATGGACAGGGCGGCCTTGGAAATGCCGTACTCGCCACGCTGCACGGACACCGCCCGGGCATTGGAGGACGTGATGGTGATGATGCTGCGCTGCGCCTGGTCCACTTCCCGCTGCAGCAGCCGACGGGCGAACGCCTGGGTCAGGAAAAAGGTGCCGCGGGTGTTGATCTGCAGGCAACGATCGAAGCTCTCGGGCGTCACTTCCAGCAGGTCGCCCCGTGACAGCACCGAGACACCGGCATTGTTAACCAGGCAGGTCAGCGCGCCGATGGCCTGCTCGGCGGCGTCCAGCAGGGCTTCATGGCGGTCGATGGCGGCGATGTCACCGGCCAGCGCGACGGCGCGGACACCGTGTTGGGTGGCCAACGCAGCGGTTTGCTGCAGCGCGGCATCGGCCTGCAGGTCCACCAGGGCCAGGTCGAAGCCAGCCTGGGCCAGGCCGACGGCGATGGCCCGGCCAATGCCGGCGCGGGCGCCAGTGATCAAAGCGACTGGGCGGGCAGTCATGCGCGTGCTCCCTGGTTGAGCAGCTCACGGGCAATGATCGTGCGTTGGATCTGGTTGGTGCCTTCGTAGATCTGGGTGATCTTGGCGTCGCGGTACAGTCGCTCGACCTCGAAGCCACGTATGAACCCGCTGCCGCCGAACAGCTGCACGGCATTGGCGGTCTGGGCGACGGCGATGTCGGCTGCGAAGCACTTGGCCATGGAGCAGGCGATGGTGGCGTTGTCGGCGCGGTCCAGTCGGTCTGCCGCGTCCAGCACCAGCAGGCGGGCGGCGCGGATGTCCTTGGCCATGTCGGCGAGCATCCATTGCACGCCCTGGTTGTCGGCGATCGGCTTGCCGAACTGCTTGCGCTGCGGCACGTACTCCAGCGCCGCTTCAAGCCCGGCCTGGGCGATGCCCACGGCCAGCGAGGCGATGCCGACGCGGCCTTTGTCCAGGGCGCTCATCATGATGTGGAAGCCGCGGCCTTCGATACCCAGCAGGGCATCGGCCGGCAGTTCGACGTTGTCGAAGTTCAGGCCGCCGACCTGGGACGCGCGCTGGCCCATCTTGTGTTCCTTCGGCCCCTTGGACACGCCTGGCAGGTGGCAGTCGACGATGAAGATGCTCATGCCGCGCTTGCCAGCGGCCGGGTCGGTGCGCGCCAGGACGAAGGCCAGGTCGGCCACCGGTGCGTTGTGAATCCACAGTTTCGAGCCGTTGAGCAGCCAGCCTGTTTCGGTGCGCACGGCGGTGGTGCGAATACCCGATACGTCGGAGCCGGCCTCGGCCTCGGTGATGCAATAGGCCGGGTGCTGTTCAGCGCGCAACAGCGTTGGCAGATAGCGCTCACGCTGTTCGGCGGTGCCATGCACCGAGAGCAGAGTGCCGATCAGCTCCAGCAGGCCGCATTGGTCGGCGACCGACGCGTAGCCGCGCGACAGCTCTTCCATGACCAGGGCATAGGCAACGGTGTCCAGGCCGGCACCGCCAAAGGCATCCGGCACTGTGATGCCGAACAGACCAAGTTCGCCCATCTGCCGATACAACGGCGCGGGGAAGCTTTCGTCGTGGTCGAGCTGTTCGGCCAAGGGGCGGATGGTCTGGTCGGCGAAGCGCCGGGCAAGGTCCTGGATCTGCAGGTGGGTTTCAGAAAGCTGCATTGTTTTTTTCCTTTCTGGAGGCGACGAGCGGGGGGCGTCGCGTGGGTTGTGTTCTTTTTCGGGCTGGACTAAAGTATTTTCAAGTAACCAACTGGTTATTTATTTAAAGCGTCCTTTGGCAGGGGCGTCAAGCACTCTCTTGCAAACCCGGATTCGTCTGCGACCCGGCAATTGATGAGGAAAAAAACAATGAAAAGAAGCTGTTCATCAGCGTCGGATGTGGCCAGCCGGATTGCCGATGGCTCAACCCTGGCAATCTGTGGCTCGGGCACCTTGCTGGAGCCGGACGCCCTGCTGGCGGCCATCGAAGATGCGTTCCTGCGCACCGGCCACCCGCGCGACCTGACCCTCGTGCATGCCCTGGGCATTGGCGACGGACGCGGCAGCGGCCTGGAGCGCCTGGCCCACAAAGGGCTGGTGCGCAAGGTCATCGGCGGGCACTGGAGCTGGTCGGCGAAGATGCAGGCGTTGGCGCGCAACGATGAAATCCAGGCCTACAGCTTGCCCGCTGGAGTGATCATGAGCCTGATGCGCGAGATCGGCGCCGGCCGCCCCGGGCTGATCACCCACATTGGCCTTGGCACCTTCGCCGATCCGCAGGTCGGCGGTGGCAAATGCAACGCCAGTGCGAACGAGGACATCGTCGAGCGCCTGCAGATCGATGGACAGGACTATCTGCGCTACAAACCTTTCAAGGTCGACGTGGCGATCGTGCGCGGCAGCCTCGCTGACCCCACCGGCAATATCAGCCTGTGCCACGAAGCCGCCGACCTGGATGCCTATGCATTGGCACTGGCGGCGCACAACAGCGGCGGCAAGGTCTATGCCCAGGTGCGCGGTCTGAGCGAAACCGCCTTCGTACCGGCACGCCTGGTGCGTATCCCCGGCGTGTTGGTCGATGAAGTGGTAGTGGTGGCGGACCAGCGTCAGTGCGTGGCGGCCGACTACAACCCGGCGATCAGCGGTGAATGCCTGCCCCAGACGGCGGCCAATGAGCAGCCCATGGCCGACGATATCCGGCGCATCATCGCCGAGCGCGCTGCCAACGAGTTCACCCCTGGCATGTCGCTGAACTTCGGTTTCGGCATTCCCGGTGGCATCCCGTCGCTGTTGGCAGAGCGCGGCCTGCAGGACAGCTACTGGGGCAGCATCGAGCAGGGCATTCATAACGGCCGCATGATGGGCGGCGCCATGTTTGGCGCGGCGCTGTACCCGCAGGCCATCCTCACCTCGCTGGACCAGTTCGATTTCTACAGTGGCGGCGGGGTGGACCTGGCGTTCCTAGGTATGGGCGAGATGGACGGGCAGGGCAATGTCAACGTATCGAACCTGGGTGGCACTCTGGTAGGCCCAGGTGGCTTCATCGACATCACCCAGGGCGCGCGCAAGGTGGTGTTCTGCGGCGCCTTCGAGGCCAAGGGGCTGGAAGTTGCCAAGGTCGGCGATGCCTTGCAGCTCGAGCGGCGTGGCGAGGTGCCCAAGCTGGTCGAGCAGGTGCGTCACATCACTTTCAGCGGCCCGCAAGCGATACGCGCAGGCCAGGAGGTGCTGTACGTGACCGAGCGTGCAGTGTTCCGCCTGCTGCCTGAGGGCATCGAACTGATCGAGGTGGCCCGCGGCGTGGATATCCAGCGCGATGTGCTGGAGCGCATGGCGTTCACGCCGATCGTGCGTAACGTCAACGTGGTGGGCCTGGCGTGAATCAGGCAGCCCCCCACGGCGCCGTGCATGGCCGGGCGGGGCTGCGCCGGGTGGCGGCATCAATCCGGACGGAGCATGCCGAGGATGGTCTGGACGTTGAAGTCGATCCGCGCTTGCAGGGCTTGGGGCGACATCAGGTCGAAGCCATAGATGATCTCGCCGGTGAAGCGGTTGTTCAGGTAGTAGTAGTTGACTGCCGCGATCGAGATATTCAGCTGGACCGGATCGATGCCTTCGCGGAACACGCCCTGGTCCACGCCGCGGGCCAGGATGTCGCCGACCATCGAAACCATCGGTGCGTGCATCTCGTGCATCTTCTGCTCGGAGCGCTTCAGGTGCACGCCCTTGTGCAGGTTTTCGCTGTTGACCAGCGTCAGGAAGTGCGGGTTCTTCAGGTAGTACTTCCAGGTAAAGGTCACCAGTTGGGTGATCGCCTCGACCGGGTCCAGCTCCTCGAGCTTGAGCTTGCGTTCTGCCTGGCGGATGTCCTGGTAGGCCGACTCGAGGACCGCTTCGAACAGCCCCTCCTTGTTGCCGAAATACTCGTAGATCATGCGTTTGTTGGACTTGGCGCGCAGCGCGATGCTGTCGATGCGTGCGCCGGCCAGCCCCAGTTTGGCGAATTCGACCTTGGCGGCATTGAGGATTCTCAGCCGCGTCGCATCGGAATCACGGGTAGGACGTGCGGTGGCCTCTTCGGTGGCTTTCCTGGGCATGTAAAACGCTCTCCAGAGCTTGAGTGCTGTACTTCCTGACGCAGAAATCAATGGCCTGCGGCGTTAAGGGCGATGAGCTTAGCCGCGGGGGCATAAGGCTGACAAACAAAGCTTAGCCCGCTGCTTGTATGTAAACAACCAGTTAGTTATACATATTGAACCGGCGACCGCGCGATGGGAACGATCAAGGCGGCTTGCCAGAATAAAAACGCTGTACTGAGGATGTTTTTCGTGAACAACAATGACAATACGCCACGCCTTGCGCTGCCTTCGCAGCCGCGCCTTTTCGAGATGTTCATCGACGGCCAGTGGACCCGCGGCTCAGCGCTCAAGCAGGTCACCCGTGTCAGCCCAGCCCATGAGGTGCCTGTCAGCGTTTATCCTTCGGGCGGCGCCGAGGATGTCGAGCAGGCCGTCGCCGCCGCGCGCCGGGCATTCGAGCAGGGACCTTGGGCCCGATCAGGCGGCGAATTTCGCGCCGGCGTGCTGCTGCGCACCGCCGGGCTGATCCGCCAGCACAGCGAGGCGCTGGCCCTGTGCGAAACGCTGGAAACCGGCAAGCCGATCAGCCAGTCCCGTGGCGAGGTGCTGGGCGCCGCCGGGATCTGGGAGTATGCCGCGGGCCAGGCCCGCGCTCTGCATGGCGACAGCTTCAACAACCTCGGCGACAGCCTGCTCGGCCTGGTGACCCGCGAGCCGGTAGGCGTGGTTGGCTTGATCACGCCGTGGAACTTCCCGTTTTTCATCCTCGCCGAACGCTTGCCGTTCATCCTCGCCTCCGGTTGCACCGTCGTGGCCAAGCCCAGCGAACTGACCTCCGGTACCACCCTGATGCTGGCCGGGCTGATGAAGGAAGCTGGCCTGCCCGATGGCGTGCTCAACGTGCTCACCGGTCCTGGTTCGGTGCTTGGCCAGGCGATCAGCGAGCATGCCGACATTGACATGGTGTCCTTTACCGGCTCGACCGAGGTGGGTCGTCTGACCATGGCGGCAGCCGCCGGCAACATGAAAAAAGTCGGCCTGGAGCTGGGCGGCAAGAACCCGCAGGTGGTGTTCGCCGATGCCGACCTGGATGCCGCCGCCGATGCCATCGTCTTCGGCATCTGCTTCAACGCCGGGCAATGTTGCGTCAGCGGCAGCCGGCTGATAGTCGAGCGTTCGGTCGAACAGCAACTGACCGAGAAGATCTGTGCGTTGATCGACAAAGTGCGCATTGGCGACCCCTTGGCAGAGAACACCCAGGTTGGTTCGATCACCGAGGGCCGCCACCTGGAACGGGTCCTGGGCTATATCGAGCAAGGCCGCCGAGAAGGAGCACGGCTGCTGCGCGGCGGCCAGCGCATCGAGGCGCCAACCGGGATGTACCTGCAGCCCACCGTGTTCGCCGATGTCACTGCGCAGATGGTCATCGCCCGCGAAGAGATTTTTGGTCCGGTTCTCGCCATCACGGTCTTCGACGATTTCGACCAAGCCATGACGCTGGCCAACGACACGCCGTTCGGGCTGGCGGCCAGTATCTGGAGCCGCAACCTGGAAACGTCGATGCAGGCAATGCGCCAGATCAAGGCCGGCCGCGTCTGGGTGAACACCACCATCGCCGGCGGCCCGGAGCTGCCATCCGGTGGCTTCAAGCAGTCGGGCATCGGCCGCGAGACCGGGCGCTACGGGGTCGAGGAATACACTGAGCTCAAGTCCGTGCACGTGCAATTGGGCGCCCGCGCACCGTGGGTCAGTGCCTGAACGCCAGCAGCAGTACAACAAGACGGGAGATAACAAGAATGTACGATTATGTCGTTATCGGCGGTGGCTCCGCCGGCTGTGTGCTGGCGGCGCGCCTGAGCGAGCAGGCTGAGGTACGGGTGTTGTTGCTTGAGGCTGGTCCTGCTGACACCAACCCTTACATCCACATGCCCGTGGGTTTCTTCAAGATGACCGGTGGCCCGCTGACCTGGGGCTTCGACACCGTGACCCAGGGCGCCATGAACAACCGGTCGGTGCTCTACCCGCAAGGGCGGGTGCTGGGCGGTGGTGGTTCGATCAATGCCATGGTCTATACCCGTGGCAACGCCAAGGACTACGACGACTGGGAACAGGAAGAGGGCTGCCGTGGCTGGTCCTACCGCGAGGTACTGCCGTATTTTCGCAAGGCCGAGGACAACGAGCGCCTGGCCAATGAGTACCATGGCACCGATGGCCCACTGGGCGTGTCCGACCTGATCAGCGTGAATGAAGTGACCAAGGCCTTCATCCGCTCGGCCCAGGAGGCCGGCATTCCCTACAATGCCGATTTCAACGGTGCCCGTCAGGAAGGGTGCGGCGCCTACCAGGTCACCCAGCGTGGTGGGCGGCGTTGCAGTGCTGCCCAAGGCTATCTGAGCCATGTCTGCCAGCGGCCTAATCTGACCATCCAGACCGACTGCCTGGTGACCCGCATCCGCGTCGAGAACGGTCAGGCTACCGGCGTCGAGTACGTCCAGGGCAGTGGCTCGCGCGCGATGCGCTTTGCCGCCGCCGAGCAGGAAGTGGTGCTGGCCGCAGGCGCCATCGGCTCGCCGAAAATCCTCATGCTTTCAGGAATAGGCCCGGCCGAGGAGCTGGCCCGTCTGGGTATCGAGGTGAAGCAGGACCTGCCCGGTGTCGGGCAGAACCTGCAGGACCACTTCGACATCGACATCGTCTACGAGCTGAAGGGTTCGCAGAGCCTGGATAAATACGCCAAGCCGCACATGATGTTGATGGCTGGGCTGGAGTACAAACTGTTCAACAAGGGTCCCGTCACCTCCAACATCGCCGAGGCCGGTGCGTTCTGGTATGGCGATTCGCGCTCCAGTGTCCCTGACCTGCAGTTCCACTTCCTGCCAGGGGCCGGGGTCGAGGCGGGCATCCCGCCGGTGCCGTCGGGTTCGGGCTGTACCCTCAATTCGTACTTCCTGCGCCCGCGCAGTCGCGGCAGCGTGCGTCTGCGCAGCAGCGACCCGCTGCAGCCACCGCTGATCGATCCCAATTACATCAGCGACCCCTACGACCTGCATGTTTCGGTCGAGGGCATCAAGCTCAGCCGCGAGATCATGGCCCAGCACTCACTGAGCCGCTACATCAAGGCCGAGCACTTTCCCGGCGACAGCGTGCGCACCCAGGCCGACTACGAAGACTATGCGCGGCGTTGCGGGCGTACCGGCTACCATCCGGTCGGCACCTGCAAGATGGGTATCGATGCCATGGCGGTGGTTGATCCGCAATTGCGCGTGCATGGTGTGCAACGCCTGCGCGTGGTCGACTCCTCGGTGATGCCGCGGCTGGTCAGCTCAAATACCAACGCGCCCTCGATCATGATCGCAGAGAAAGGCGCGGACCTGATCCTGGGGCGCAGCCTGGCGCCGTCCGAGGTGCCGGGCAGAAGCGAGCCGACAAGACTTTCCGAAGAACCGCTGCGCCTGTAATCGGGGCCGTTGCAAGCAGTCCCGATCCGAATCACGGACTGCGCAGTGCCTAGGTGCCCGCGCGGACCTTTCCCGACACAGCGCGCGGATTAGGGATTGCAACCTGGCTGCGATAGATTTATAAATAACTAGTTGGTTACAAAAATTACAATATGGTTACTTTTCCGGTGCCTCGCACCCGGAGGTCGTATGCATAACAACAATGATGATTCCTCGCGCCTAGCCGACATCAGCCGCCGCAAACTGTTGCTCGGCGCCGCCAGCCTAGCCGGCGCTGGCGCTGTGGCCGGGCTCTTTCCCCGCGTGCTGTGGGCCCAGACCACACTGACCTTTTCCAATTCGTTCCGCTCCCTGACCAATCCCTACCATGCCATCTTCAACCGCGGTGGCCAGGCCTATGCCAAGCGCCAGAACCTGCCGTATTCGCCATTGGTGACCGAAGGCAACAGCCAGAAGGGCATCGCCGATATTCGCGCCCTGATCGCCAAGACCGAGGGCAACCTGATCCTCAACATCGAGCCCAACGACTCTGCTGACGCCCGGGCGATCATCGAGCAGTGCGTCAAGGCTGGGGTGTACGTCACCACGGTGTGGAACAAACCCGATGACATGCATCCCTGGGATTACGGCCCCTACTGGGTCGCGCACATCTCTGAGGATGGCCAGGCCGTGGGCGAGGCCGTGGCCAGTGAACTGTTCGAGGCCATGGGCGGCAGCGGTGGCATCGTCGCCTTGGGCGGTATTCTCAGCAACGTCGCGGCTATCGGCCGGCGCAGCGGCTTGGAGGCGGCCCTGAAGAAGTATCCCGGCATCACCCTGCTGGACTTCCAGGCCGCCGACTGGAGCGCGAACAAGGCGTTTCCCATAGTGCAATCCTGGCTAACCCGCTTCAACAGCGACATCAAGGGCATCTGGTGCGCCAACGACGACATGGGCATGGGCGCCCTCGAGGCGTTGCGCGGCGAAGGCCTGGCCGGCCTGATCCCGGTGGTGGGCATCGACGGCATCGAGCAGGCGGTCGAGGCGATCCGCACCGGCGAATACATCGCCACTACCAGCCTCGACCCGTACTGGCTCGGCAGCATGGGGCTTGCCCTGGGCCATGCGGCGAAGTCCGGGCGCATCGACCCGGCCAAGGAACCCCACGAACACCGTGAGTTCTACGTGCGTCCGCAACTGGTCACCAAGGCCAACGTCGAAGACTTCTACATCAGTCACTTCAAATCTACCCCGGCAGTGGATGTGGACGATTTCTGGGGACGGGTCGCCGGGCCTATCCGCTACACCTCCTAAGTTGCGGCTTACCCCCACCCGATAGCCTGTCGCGCACCTGTGGGGCTGGTTGCACAAGCCTTCTCAATGCCTGTTTTACGGAGATATCGTCATGGCCCGCCTGCGACGGTTTTCATCGCTGATTGTCTTGCTGCTCATCGCAGTGCTCATCGGCTCGATCAACACCAATTTCTTTGATCCGATGAACCTGGTGCGCATTGCCACCACCTGTTCGATTCCTCTGCTGATGGCCCTTGGGGGCATGTTCGTGATCCAGATGGGCAGCATCGATCTGTCCGTGGAGGGGGTGGTTGCGGTCGCGGCCGTCTGCTTCGCCCTGCTGGTCGGCAACAACCTCAATGGGTATGCCATCGGGCTGTGGGCCTTGCCCGTGGCCATTGTGGTCGGCGCCTTGACCGGCCTGCTCAATGGGTTGCTGCAGGTCAACCTGCGCATCCCGTCATTCATGGCCACCCTTGGCGTCGGATTTGTCGGCATCGGGTTGGCCACGGCGCTGCTGCAGGGCAATACCGTGCGTGTGCTGGACATGGACGTGCGAGCCATCGCCCTGTACCGGCTGCTCGGCTTGCCGCTGTCGGTGTGGATCGTGGTCCTGGCGCTGGGGGTGGCGCATTTCGTCTCGCGGCACACGGTGCTCGGACGGCATGCCCTGGCCATCGGCGGCGGTGAGGACCTGGCGCGGCTCAATGGCATCAATGTCAGACGCACGCGCATCAGCATCTTCGCCCTGGCTGGCGCCTTCTATGGCCTGGCGGCAATCCTGGCGGTGGCTCAGTTCGGCCAGGGGCATGCGCTGATTGCGCAAGGCCAGTTGTTCACCGCCATTACCGCCATCGTGGTTGGCGGCGCCTCGTTGGCAGGCGGTAACGGCAGCCCCTTGGGTACCTTGCTTGGTGTGCTGATCGTCGTTGTGGTCAGCAACGGCATGGTACTGATGGGGGTTGCGCCTTATGTCCAGCAGGGCGTTCAGGGCGTGTTGATCATCGCCGCCGTGGCCATTGCCCTCGACCGTGCCAAGGCACGGGTCGTCAAGTGAAGAGGTCCGCCATGCTTACGCTCAAAAACGTTACCAAGCGCTTCAATGGTGTGACCGTGCTCAAGGGCATCGACCTGGAAGTGCGCAAGCACGAGGTCGTTGGCCTGATCGGCGAAAATGGTGCGGGAAAGTCGACGCTGATGAAAATCCTTACCGGCGTCCACCAGCCCGATGAAGGGCACCTGGAACTGGACGGCCAGCCTATCGTTCTTGACAGCCCGCGTGGCGCCACCGCCCAGGGCATCGCGATGGTCTACCAGGAGCAGTCGATCCTGCCCAATCTGTCCGTGGCGGAAAACCTGTTCATGGGCCGTGAGGACGAGTTCTCGCGTTTCGGCTGGTTGAACTGGAAGAAGCTGCACCGTGCGGCACGGGTGCAACTGGCCAAGGTCAACCTCGACATCGACCCCGGCATGCTGTGCAGCGAACTCAGTTTTGGCCAGCGGCAGATGATCGAGTTGGCCAAGGCCCTGGCGCTGGAAGAACGTTGCCAGGGGCACCTGGTCATCCTTCTGGACGAACCGACTTCGGTCCTGGAGCAGCGGGAGATCGATACCCTTTTTCGCCTGGTGCGCCAGCTCAAGTCCCGTGCTTCCTTCATTTTCGTGTCCCATCGGCTCGACGAGCTGCTAGCGCTCAGTGACCGCGTCTACGTCATGAAGGACGGCGAAGTGGTTGCGCAGATGGCCGCTGCCCACGCCTCGAAGGAGCGTCTGCACACACTGATGGTCGGGCGTTCGCTGCAGGCCGAGTTCTACCGGGAATCGCTGCAGAAGGCCTGTTTCCCGGACGTGGCGATGAAGGTGCGGGGACTGTCCCTGCAGGGCAGCTTCGCCAGTCTCGATTTCGACCTGCACCGCGGTGAAATACTCGGCATCGCCGGGGTGGTCGGTTCCGGTCGCGAAGAGCTGTGCCGCGTGCTGGCAGGCCTGCTGCCCAGGAGCGCGGGCGAGATCCAGGTGCATGGCAAGCGCCTGCAAGGAGGGGGCCCAGGCGCCGCTATCCGCGCCGGGATTGGCTATATCCCCCGTGAACGCAAGATCGAGGGCATCGTGTCGATGCTCAGCGTGGCGCAAAACATGACCCTCGCGCGGGTCGGCCAGGTGACCCGTTGTGGCCTGCTGGACGAGGGGCGCGAGCGCACCATCGCCGAGGAGTGGATCAAGCGCCTGAGTATCAAGACCCCGGGCCCGGATGCTTTGCTGCTCAACCTCAGTGGCGGCAACCAGCAGAAGGTGGTGCTGGCCAAGTGGCGCAATGCCGGCTCGACGATCCTGATCCTGGATCACCCCACCCGCGGCCTCGATGTCGGCGCCAAGGAAGATGTCTACCAACTGATCCGCGAGATTACCGAACAGGGCGTTGCGGTGATTCTCACCGCCGACACCCTGGAGGAAATGATCGGCCTGAGCCACCGGATCCTGGTGATGCGCGACGGCGAGGTAGCCCAATCCTTCGATTGCCTGCCAGGCGCCAAGCCCCAGCAGGTCGACCTGATCCAGCACATGGTCTGAGAGAACACAACGATGCCTATCACCCTTGATGTTTTTCGCACCCAGGCGCCTTTGCTGGCGCTGGTCGTGCTCGTTGCACTGATCGCCGGGTACGACCCCGGCTTCATCCAACCCAGCGCCGTGCTCGGCCTGCTCGCCGATACCTCCACTTTGTTCATCATGGCCACTGGCATTACCTTCGTGCTGCTGATCGGCGGCATCGACCTGTCGTCCCAGGCCGTGGCCTCGATGGCCAGCGTGGTCATCGCCCTGTTGTTACCAAGCATGGGTATCTGGGCCTTTGCCATCGGCATCACTGCGGGCATTGCCGCCGGTGCCCTCAGTGGACTGCTCCACACCTGGCTGCGTATACCCTCGTTCATCGTCACCCTGGCCATTGGCGGCGTGATCACCAGCCTCACCATGCTCGCCTCGGCCAACCGCACCATCAACATCGATGGGGCCGAGCGCGATGCCTGGTTTGGCTGGGTCACCGGACAGACCGCTGGCATTCCCAACGAAGTGCTGGTCGCCTTCGTCGTCCTGCTGCTGTGCCTGTTTTTGCATCGCAAGACACCGTTCGGCCGCTATGGCAATGCGGTCGGCGCCGGCGAGCCAGCGGCCTGGGCCTCGGGAATCAACGTCAACCGTATCAAGGTCATGACCTTCGCCCTCTCGGCGGGCCTGGCGGCATTGTCCGGGGTGCTGATGGCCGGGCGGCTGTCCAGCGGCTCGCCGACACTTGCCAACGAGTTCCTGCTGCCGGCGATTGCCGCCGTGCTGGTCGGCGGTACCGCGTTGACCGGTGGCGTGGGTGGGGTCTGGCGTACGTTGATCGGTGCTTTGCTGGTCTCGGTGGTACGCATCGGCATGACCTTCGTAGGCGTCAGCGTGTTCGCCCAGCAGATTGTCTTCGGGGTGATCCTGATCATCGCAGTAGCCTTCACCCTCGATCGCTCCAAGCTTCCGATCGTCAAGTAACCCTCCTCAAAGGTGAATCACAGCAATGAAAATCCTTGTGTCAGTCAAACGCGTGGTCGACTACAACGTCAAGGTTCGCGTCAAGGCGGACCACTCCGGCGTCGACCTCGCCAACGTCAAGATGTCCATGAACCCCTTCTGCGAAATTGCCGTGGAAGAAGCCGTGCGCCTGAAGGAAA
>JAEWGL010000152.1 GCA_023388335.1 Pseudomonadota bacterium
GTTGACGTCCTGGCTAGGCAGGCCCACCCATTGCGGAAAACGCTGGATGACCAGCAGGGCGATCAGTACGCCGGTCAGCAGTGGCCAGCCAAAGTAACGCAAAGCCTTGAGCATTGAACGAATCCTGGAGGTGGACGGGGGCCGCATCAGGGCGATCCGGGTGCAAACGCGCGCGATCATACTGCGAAATCCGCCGGTCGGCGATGGCTGGATGCAGGCCCCAGATCACGCGCGCCCGTTTCCCCGAAGCTGGCGACGGCCCATAATGGCGGCATTATACGGGCCTTGCGGCCCGGCAGAACCGCTGATTTGAGGAGACTGTTGATGGCCGTTGACCTGAGCACACTGGTCGAGGAAGCCGAGCGCTACCTGTCGAGCGCGAAGATCCAGGATTACTGCCCTAATGGCCTGCAGGTCGAGGGCCGTCCGCAGGTCAGCCGCATCGTCAGCGGCGTCACTGCCAGCCAGGCGTTGCTGGACGCGGCGGTCGAAGCCGAGGCCGACCTGGTGCTGGTGCACCATGGCTACTTCTGGAAGGGCGAGAACCCGTGCGTCACCGGGATGAAGCAACGCCGCCTCAAGACCCTGCTCAAGCACGATGTCAGCCTGTTGGCCTTCCACTTGCCGCTGGACGTGCACCCGGAGGTGGGCAACAACGTGCAGCTGGCGCGCCAGCTGGACATCACCGTCGAGGGCCCGCTGGATCCGGATAACCCGCGGGTGGTCGGGCTTGTCGGTTCACTCGGCGAGCCTATGTCGGCCCGCGACTTTGCCCACCGGGTGCAAGAGGTGATGGGCCGTGAGCCCCTGCTGATCGAGGGTGACCAGCTGATCCGCCGGATCGGCTGGTGCACCGGCGGCGGGCAAGGCTACATCGACCAGGCCATTGCCGCTGGCGTCGATCTGTTCATCAGCGGCGAGGCCTCCGAGCAGACCTACCACAGCGCCCGCGAGAACGGCATCAGCTTCATCGCCGCCGGCCATCACGCCACCGAGCGCTATGGCGTGCAGGCCCTTGGCGATTACCTGGCACGGCATTTCGCCCTGGAGCACCTGTTCATCGACTGCCCGAATCCGATCTGAGAGCCGCGACAGCCATTGGGTCCAACCCAAACCCTCAGTCATATCGTTAGATTGTTTCGATCTAGCAGCCCTCCTAAATAGAATCAGGCGCTGTGATAAAGTGGCCCGCTCGAACACGGCCCGCTGGCCGTCCATAAGATCGTTTTTCGTGAGTAGCCATGGTCGACAAACTGACGCACTTGAAACAGCTGGAGGCGGAAAGCATCCACATCATCCGCGAGGTGGCCGCCGAGTTCGATAACCCGGTGATGCTCTACTCGATCGGCAAGGATTCCGCCGTAATGCTGCACTTGGCGCGCAAGGCCTTCTTCCCGGGCAAGTTGCCGTTCCCCGTGATGCATGTCGACACCCAGTGGAAATTCCAGGAGATGTACCGCTTCCGCGACAAGATGGTCGAGGAAATGGGGCTGGAACTGATCACCCACGTCAACCCGGAAGGGGTCGCGCAGGGCATCAACCCGTTCACCCACGGTAGCTCCAAGCACACCGACATCATGAAGACCCAGGGCCTGAAGCAGGCGCTGGACAAGCACGGCTTCGACGCGGCCTTTGGCGGCGCGCGCCGCGACGAAGAAAAGTCGCGTGCCAAGGAGCGTGTCTACTCGTTCCGCGACAGCAAGCACCGCTGGGACCCGAAGAACCAGCGCCCTGAGCTGTGGAACGTGTACAACGGCAAGGTCAACAAGGGCGAGTCGATCCGCGTCTTCCCGCTGTCGAACTGGACCGAGCTGGACATCTGGCAGTACATCTACCTCGAAGGCATCCCGATCGTGCCGCTGTACTTCGCCGCCGAGCGTGACGTCATCGAGAAGAACGGCACCCTGATCATGATCGACGACGAGCGCATCCTCGAGCACCTTTCCGAGGAAGAGAAGGCAAGCATCGTCAAGAAGAAGGTGCGTTTCCGTACCCTCGGCTGCTACCCGTTGACGGGTGCCGTCGAGTCCGAGGCCGAGACCCTGACGGACATCATTCAGGAAATGCTCCTGACCAGAACGTCCGAACGCCAGGGCCGTGTCATCGACCACGATGGCGCCGGTTCCATGGAAGACAAGAAACGCCAGGGCTATTTCTAAGCTTCAAGTTACAAGCGGCAAGCTGCAAGACAGAAGCAGTAAGCGTAGCTTCTAGGCCTTGTGAATTGCCGCCTGCATTGCGGGCGTCCAGGAACGCTCGCTGTGGATTTTGAGAAGTTGGTGGTTTGGCAGCGCAGCAAGCGTTTGACTATCGAGCTGTATCGGGCACTGGCAGGCTGTCGTGATTTCGGTTTCAGGGATCAGATCGCTCGATCGGCCCTTTCGATTCCTTCGAATATTGCCGAAGGTATGGAACGGCGAAGTGTGAGGGAGAAGGCTTGGTTTCTTTCGGTAGCCAAGGCGTCCTGTGCGGAGTTACGAACCCAGCTGATGATCGGCTCGCAGATCGACTATCTCGCTGCAGAACTGGCAAATGACTGGATTAATGAAACCCGCGAGCTCTCCAAGATGCTTAGCGGGTTGATCAACAGAATTTCTAACTAGCTGTACGCCGACAAGCTTGCCGCTTGAAGCTTATAGCTTGGAGCTTGAGTGAAATGAGTCACCAATCTGATCTGATCAGCGAGGACATCCTCGCCTACCTGGCCCAGCACGAACGTAAAGAACTGCTGCGTTTCCTCACTTGCGGCAACGTCGACGATGGCAAGAGCACCCTGATCGGGCGCCTGCTGCACGACTCGAAGATGATCTACGAGGACCACCTCGAAGCCATTACCCGCGATTCGAAGAAAGTCGGCACCACCGGCGAGGATATCGACCTGGCACTGCTGGTCGACGGCCTGCAGGCCGAGCGTGAGCAGGGCATCACCATCGATGTCGCCTACCGCTATTTCTCCACCGCCAAGCGCAAGTTCATCATCGCCGACACCCCGGGCCACGAGCAGTACACCCGCAACATGGCCACCGGTGCGTCGACCTGCGACCTGGCGATCATCCTCGTCGACGCCCGCTACGGTGTGCAGACCCAGACCCGCCGGCACAGCTACATTGCCTCGTTGCTGGGCATCAAGCACATCGTCGTCGCGGTCAACAAGATGGACCTCAAGGGCTTCGACGAGCAGGTCTTCGAGTCGATCAAGGCCGATTACCTCACGTTCGCCGAGGCCATCAATCTGGCACCGAGCAGCCTGCACTTCGTGCCGATGTCGGCCCTCAAGGGCGACAACGTGGTCAACCGCAGCGAGCGCTCGCCGTGGTACACCGGCCCCGCGCTGATGGAAATCCTCGAGACCGTCGAAGTCGCGGCCGACCGCAACTTTACCGACCTGCGTTTCCCAGTGCAGTACGTCAACCGGCCGAACCTGAACTTCCGCGGCTTTGCTGGCACCCTGGCCAGCGGCGTGGTGCACAAGGGCGACGAAGTCGTCGTGCTGCCGTCGGGCAAGAGCAGCCGGGTCAAGTCCATCGTCACTTACGAGGGCGAGCTGGAACATGCCGGTCCAGGCCAGGCCGTGACCCTGACCATGGAAGACGAAATCGACATCTCCCGTGGCGACTTGCTGGTGCATGCCGACAACGTCCCGCCGGTGACCGACCAGTTCGACGCCATGCTGGTATGGATGGCCGAGGAGCCGATGCTCCCCGGCAAGAAATACGACATCAAGCGTGCCACCAGCTACGTGCCGGGCTCGATCGCCAGCATCACCCACAAGGTCGATGTGAATACCCTGGAGAAGGGCGCGGCCAGTGCCCTGCAGCTCAACGAAATCGGCCGGGTCAAGGTCGCCCTTGACGCCTCGATCGCGCTGGATGGCTACGACAGCAACCGCACCACCGGGGCCTTCATCGTCATCGACCGCCTGACCAACGGCACCGTCGGCGCCGGTATGATCATCGCGCCACCGGTACTGCCGCACGGCAGCGCCAGCCAGCATGGCAAGCTGTCCCATGTCTGCACCGAGGAGCGCGCCCTGCGTTTCGGCCAGCAGCCAGCCACCGTGCTGTTCAGCGGGCTGTCGGGCGCGGGCAAGAGCACCCTGGCCTATGCCGTTGAGCGCAAGTTGTTCGACATGGGCCGCGCGGTGTATGTCCTTGATGGCCAGAACCTGCGCCACGACCTGAACAAAGGTCTGCCGCAGGATCGCGCCGGGCGTACCGAGAACTGGCGTCGCGCTGCTCACGTGGCGCGTCAGTTCAACGAAGCCGGTCTGCTGACCTTGGCCGCGTTCGTCGCCCCGGACGCCGAGGGACGCGAACAGGCCAAGGCACTGATCGGCAAGGAGCGCCTGCTGACCGTCTACGTCCAGGCCTCGCCAATGGCCTGCCGCGAACGCGATCCACAGGGCCTGTATGCCGCCGGTGGCGACAACATCCCGGGTGAAGGCTTCCCGTACGACGTGCCGCTGGACGCTGACCTGGTGATCGACACCCAGTCGGTGAACGTGGAAGAGGGCGTCAAGCAAGTGCTGGAGCTGCTGCGCAAGCGCGGCGCGATCTAAGCGCTCGGCCTGACAAAAAACCCGCCATGGTGATGAGCCTGGCGGGTTTTTTTATGGTCAACCCGCGGCGCCGCGAGGGTATGCGGCCGCCATTGTTTCTGTTTCCTACACGTGTTTCGGATGTTTCGCATAGTGCCTGTTAATCCCGGACTTACACTTCTGTGCCATGCAAGTGGATGACTTGCATCAAGAACATAATCAGAAAAAGGAGTGGGGAAAATGCGCAAGATTTGTAAAGCCATGGTTGTCGCAGGCGTGATGGTTGCGGCCTCGCAGGCCAATGCGGATGTGGGCCAGAAGTGCTGTCCCTTCAGCGACCAGAGCCTGAAAACCTCTGTCGAGTCGCTGAACGGTTCCACTGAGCAGGTGCTGAAACTGCAAGGCGCGAAATTCACCTGGAAGAAGGACGGCCGCGAAGACATCGGCCTGATCGCGCAGAATGTGCAAGAAGTCTACCCGCAGCTGGTTCACGAGAAGGAAGGTCTGCTGACCGTCGACTACGAAAAGCTGGTGGCACCATTGATCGAGTCGGTGCGTGAGCTGAACGCACGCATCGAAGTGCTGGAAAAAGCGCAGGCGCAGTAAGATTGTTTAGGACTTCAGCTCCTAAGCAGGCTTGAGATAACGGCGCCGCGTAAGCAGCGCCGTTATCAGTTTACGTCCCCACTGCTGCCCGGGTGGTCGCTGCCAGGGATATGTATAGGGCCCTGTAGCATGCATCTGCTAGCTGTCATCCAAATTCGCCTTTCATGATTTTCAAATATGCTTCGCTGACACTAGAATCACCCGCCGCCCCTTCGCAGTCTTGGGTTTAATTAATAATTTTTTTTGAAAGCTTGTGTTATCTAAAAGCAATAGTTGTATCGCCTATGTGCTGAAATTTCGCTAGGTTTCGCTCGCAGCTATGGAGTCAGTTAGATCATCCCCATTGCCTCGGAGAAAGGACAGGTGATTAAGTTAATATGAGTGCAGCGTTAGATTGATTGGCTTAACGCTAAGGCAGCGTGGGGAAGGCCCTGGGTGTGCAGGGCCTGTATCTATTAGGCGGGTTTGAAACCGTCCTTGCCATTTGCTGCTCGCCATTCTTTGATGATTCTCAGGATTTGTTTTGGCTCACCATATTTTTTAGAGGCTGGCCTGTAAAGAAGGTTGATTCCAGAAGGGTGTTCAGTGACTTTTCTGAAGTGTTGCAATAAAAGTCCGAGCACCTCGTCAGGCTCGTCCTCATTAGCTCTGTCGATTTCATTTATAAAGTCTAGAAACTCTTGTTCCGTGTAGTCGCTTAGGTGTTCTTTTAAGATCATTGCTTGTCTCCGTAATGGATTCTGTTATGAGCTAACGGGGTTACTATTCTAATATTGTCCATGTCGTAAACACCGCCGCTCTCGTTTATCGGTGTGCTGTGATGCAATACATATGTCATTTGGCTCATATATATATCCAGGTCGTCAACCCCAGGCGCATACCCATGCTTCCTCATTCGAAGCAAGCTCCTCTCTTCGAACTGTGTTGAAAGATCAGGATCATTTGCAACGGTTTTCCAGAATTTTCTTCTGAAAGCATCAAAATTCCGGAATTTTTCGCCTCTGAGGTGCTTGGCAACCTGCGTCGGTATCGGAGCGCCTTCGCCGCGGCTGGCGTCTCCCAGCCAAAGTCCGATTACCCGTGTACCGGTTCCTATGGCAGTTCCTGGTTCGAATCGGGGGCTTTTGAATACCACCAATATCGGCGGTAACCCCGATTCAACCGGGAAGGTAATGATCAGCCGTTCTTGATCAAGGTCTAGAGCCGGATACCTCTCTTGTTCTGTGCTGGCCGGATTCAGGCTACTACCGCTGTAAACGACCGTGCCAGGTGGGGCTGGTGGCAAGCTGGTGGAACTACCCTGTTCGCTGCCCGGAGCATTGACAGGAGTCCAGGTGAGAATACGTTGGGGGTTGTCAAGTATCAGACTGTAAACCTGCCGCTCAGCGTCGAACGTCGCCGGGCGGACCGCTACTGGCTTACCACCGGATACTACATAAAGGCCCAAGTCGCTTTCGTTCTAACTCCCGGCTAGGAGGTATGGAACGTCGATGCTGTCCGATATCAGAGCGAGGGCTGCGAGGTCGGGGCCACCCGGTGGCGATAGATCGTTCAGCGGCGTACTGATGAGGTAGCGCCGGTCGCTATTACCCAAGCTTGAAGGCCAGGCCAGCGCCATGGTGGCGACCAGCGCTTGGGCTCCGCCGGCAGCTATGGATACGGCTAATCTGGCAACAGCTGAGCGTATGGCCGTTTGCAGCGACGCGTAAGCATTCGCCGGATTCGAGAAAGTTGATGGACCAATTGGTAAAACCAGCGGCAGTAACGCGGAAGCTTACCGATAGAGCTGTAAGTAATACGCTGTCGCTCATTCTCCTCTCGCTTACGTTTAGCATTGCCCTTCTGACGCGTTTCCTTGGC
The DNA here is from genome assembly GCA_023388335.1 of Pseudomonadota bacterium. Lineage (GTDB taxonomy): Bacteria > Pseudomonadota > Gammaproteobacteria > Pseudomonadales > Pseudomonadaceae > Aquipseudomonas. The sequence goes on from JAEWGL010000152.1 coordinate 7,004, forward strand.
CCTGCGTTCGGTTTCGGCTTTTTGGGCAGCCCTCATGGCCTTCGCTTCGGCCTTGGCTTTCTGGGTAGCCTCTTTGGCCTTGCGTTTGGCTTCGACTTTCTCGGCAGCTTCCTTGGCCTTGCGTTCGGCCTCGGCTGCAACTTTTTGTGCTGCTTCCTTGGCTTGCCGCTCGGCCAGAATCTTCAGTTCTGCCTCCACTTGGTGCCTGACTTGCAGTCGTTCAATCTCCAGCGCGCGCTGGTGCAGCGCGGCTATCGCGCAGGTAAATTGTTGCAAATACCGGATAGACTCAGTTAAGGCCAGCGCATGGTGATAGTCCTTCCATAACGGGCCAGCACGTCTCGTTCTCTGCTCGTCAACGAGGTGTAAAAGTCCTTCGACCTGGGGCTTGGACAATGGACTTCTGATCTGCGGATTTTGTTGGTCAAATTTCGGAATTTGTAATTGTTTGATTTGAACCAGCTTGGCGGCGGTCCCGTGATACGCTTCTAGGCTTTGTACAAGGCTCAATGATTCGCCAATACTGGTATGATTGCGCATTTCATGCTGCAAGACGCTAGGTAGGCAGTCGAAACAATTTGCCGCTCTACGGCGATTTGCGTTGTTCTGCGCTCTATTGCTTTCGGAAGATCAAGGGACTGTTGTTTGAGTTCTTCTTGATCCAGTTGGCGAGCCAGCTCATGAAGGTCGTCTGCCAGCGCTTGATGCTTCTGCGCTTCGATATGTAGGCGGTAGGCCCCATCCCATGATCTGTTGAGTCTGGAAATCAGTTCCCTTCCAAACGCTTCCCCCTTCGAGGTGAATACTCCGGGTTCCAGTATTCTGCTCATCATCGAGTCAGGTCGCTTATAGAACGCCGGAGCGCCGTAAAAACTCAGGGCATCAGGTAGCGTCTGCAAGTAACCCTCACGAATCTGTCTGATACGTGAGGTCAAATTTTGCTGTTCGCTCATTTGCTGCGATAGCAGGGGTCCGCCCGCGTCCTTGGCCTCTGCTGCTGCTTGAGCTCGTTCTGCAGCAATTTGATTGGGTAGCTGTTTTATGTGTGAGGCATATTTTTCATCGTGATCTTGAATGATGACTTGATATTCTTCACCCAATACCCTTCGGGTGGAGATTATCTTTGCAAGATCCCTCGTTGCGGGGCTGGTTCCTCGGGGGTGTCCTTGGCTCAAACCCCAGCCTCCGTAACCTGGCCCGCCCCCGCCGTCCAATGGCGTCAGTGCAATACCCGTCGGCGCCTCGGCGGTGATCCACAACCCTTCGTTGAAATAAATCGTTGTGTCTTGTGCCATGTAGATCCTCCTGATCATTACATGGCAAAAGTGCCCGAATCTGACCTACCGATATATCGGATCCAGCCTATAAGATAGTGAGATCGTGCTTAACTTCTGGTGGGATTTTCTATATATGCCTCTCGGACACCGGAATCACCCGCCGTTCCTTCACGGCTTTGTACGAAAAGCTCGAATAGATCTCCTTCACTCCCGGTAGCCGCTGTAGCACTTCGCGAGTGAATTCGCCGAACGACTCCAGATCCCGTGCCAGGATCTCCAGCAGGAAGTCATACCGCCCGGAAATGTTGTGGCATGCCACGATTTCGGGAATCGCCAGCAGCCGCTGCTCGAATGCCAGTGCCATCTCCTTGGTGTGCGAATCCATCATGATGCTGACGAACGCGGTCACGCCGAACCCCAGCGCCTTGGGCGAGAGCGTGGCCTGGTAACCGGTGATGTAGCCGTTTTCCTCCAGCAGTTTGACCCGGCGCCAGCAGGGCGAGGTGGTCAGGGAGACTTGGTCGGCAAGCTCGGACACCGTCAGGCGGGCGTTGTCCTGCAGGGCGCCCAATAGGGCACGGTCGGTGCGGTCGAGGGTCGAAGGCATGATTTGCCCTCCTGTGGCGTTTATTGTTGTTTTTGTGCCAATAAGGCAGCGAACCTGTAGGCAACTTTGGAAAAATATCTGTACGTCGTTGGCATAAGCTTAGATCAAACCACGGGAGGCACGAGGCCATGCGCGACGTCGACATGAAGGGCGGATTTGCAACACGGGCCATCCACCATGGCTACGATCCGCAGAGCCAGCAGGGCGCGTTGGTGCCGCCGGTCTACCAGACAGCCACCTATGCCTTCCCGACGGTTGAGTACGGCGCGGCATGCTTTGCCGGCGAAACCGGTGGGCATTTCTACAGCCGCATCTCCAACCCGACCCTGGCCCTGCTCGAAGCACGCATGGCGTCGCTGGAAGGCGGGGAGGCGGGGCTGGCCTTGGCCTCGGGCATGGGCGCCATCACCTCGACGATGTGGACCTTGCTGCGTCCCGGTGACGAGGTGATCGTCGGCCGCACCCTGTACGGCTGTACCTTCGCCTTCCTGCATCACGGCATCGGCGAGTTCGGCGTCAAGGTGCGCCACGTTGATTTGAACGACCTGCAGGCGCTGGCCGCGGCGATTGGCCCGCGGACGCGCCTGATCTATTTCGAGACACCGGCCAACCCGAACATGCAGTTGGTGGATATCACCGCGGTGGTGAGCCTGGCCCATCAGCATGACATTCAGGTCGTGGTCGATAACACCTATTGCACACCCTATCTGCAGCGGCCGCTGGAACTGGGTGCGGACCTGGTGGTGCACTCGGCGACCAAGTACCTGAGCGGTCACGGCGACATCACGGCGGGCCTGGTGATCGGACGCAAGGCGTTGATCGAGCGCATCCGCCTGGAAGGCCTCAAGGACATGACCGGCGCGGTGCTCTCGCCCCACGATGCGTCCTTGCTGATGCGCGGCATGAAGACCCTGGCGCTGCGCATGGAGCGCCATTGCGCCAACGCCCAGCAGGTCGCCGAGTTCATCGAGCGTCAGCCGACGGTCGAACTGATCCACTATCCAGGACTACCGACATTCGCCCAGTACGCGCTGGCACAGCGCCAGATGCGCTTGCCCGGCGGGATGATCGCCTTCGAACTCAAGGGTGGCATCGAGGCAGGACGGCGGTTCATGAATGCCCTGCAATTGTTCAGCCGCGCGGTCAGCCTGGGCGATGCCGAATCCCTGGCCCAGCATCCGGCGAGCATGACGCATTCAAGTTATAGCGCACAGGAGCGGGCGCTCTATGGGATTTCCGAAGGGCTGGTGCGGCTGTCGGTGGGGCTGGAGGACATCGACGACCTGATCGCGGATATCAGGCAGGCGTTTTCGGTGATTTGACTGGCAAAAAAAAGGCCTCGAAAGAGGCCCTTTTTCATCGACTCAACGCTTGAGTCCATACTGCTCGTCTAGCATGCCCGGAGCGTTCGGCGACTTGGGCGCGTAGTCGCGAGGTACTTCGGTATCCTTCGGCGGGGTCAGGCGGTCACGCGGGCCCTGGGCGGCATCGGAGTGCAGAGCAGCCAGCAGGCGCTGGCGGGTCAGGTCATCCAGGGCCAGGCGGTTGGCGCCGTCGGCCAGATGATCCTGAACATCCTGGTAGCTCTGGGTCAGTCGCTGAACCAGCGAGGCGGTGCTGTTGAAGTGGGTGACCACTTCGTTCTGGTAGCTGTCGAAGCGCTGCTGGATTTCGTCAAGCTGCCGCTGGGTGCTGCTGGGGGCGGCGTTGGGCAAGAGTCGGGCAACCACGAAACCGACGACGACGCCCACGACGAGGGCCAGGGTCGGCAACAACCAAACTAAGAGCGAGAGTTCCACGAGTCCTTCCTCTATAAACGGCTTTGCTTTACGTTAACGGCTCGGACCTGCGCTGTATACCGCGAGCGATCGCAAATATCTCAGAACAGAATTCATCAGCTAGACGAGTCGACCCATTCCGAGGTCACGGAGTAGTGCCTTGCTTATCCGCGAAACCCCTGTATTCATCGACGGCCCTAGCGGCCAACTGGAAGCCTTGTACCTGGATGTCGCCGATCCCCGTGGCGTCGTGTTGATCTGTCATCCGAACCCGGTTCAGGGCGGCACCATGCTCAACAAGGTGGTCTCGACGCTGCAACGCACTGCCCGCGACGCCGGCTACAGCACGCTGCGCTTCAACTACCGCGGCGTCGGCCAGAGTGCCGGCTGCCATGACATGGGCGGTGGCGAGGTCGAGGACGCCTACGCCGCCGCCGCCTGGCTGCGCGAGCAGCAGCCGAGCCTGCCGTTGGTGCTGATGGGCTTTTCCTTCGGAGGCTTCGTCGCCGCCAGCCTCGGCGGTCGCCTGGAAGCCGAGGGGGTGGAGCTGCAACATCTGTTCATGATTGCCCCAGCGGTGATGCGCCTGACTGCCGAGTACAGCCTGCCCCAGCGTTGCCCGCTGAGCGTCGTGCAGCCCGATGCCGACGAGGTGGTCGAGCCCCAGCGGGTCTATGACTGGTCCGTGGCACTGGCGCGCCCCCATGAGCTGCTGAAAGTGGCAGAATGCGGACACTTCTTTCATGGCAAGCTGACCGACCTCAAGGATCTGGTACTGCCGCGTCTTTCGAACTGAGCCAAGCCTGATTAAGCGATAACCCATGACTACGCGTATTCTCACCGGTATCACCACCACCGGCACCCCGCACCTGGGCAACTATGCCGGTGCCATCCGCCCGGCGATCCTCGCCAGCCAGCAGCCCGGTGCCGACTCGTTCTACTTCCTGGCCGACTACCACGCCCTGATCAAGTGCGACGACCCGTTGCGCATCCAGCGCTCGCGCCTGGAAATTGCCGCCACCTGGCTCGCCGGGGGCCTTGATCATGAGCGAGTGACCTTCTACCGCCAGTCCGACATCCCCGAGATCCCCGAGCTGACCTGGCTGCTGACCTGTGTCAGCGCCAAGGGCCTGCTCAACCGTGCCCACGCCTACAAGGCCTCGGTGGACAAGAACGTCGAGAACGGTGAAGACCCGGATGCCGGCGTGACCATGGGCCTGTACAGCTACCCGGTGCTGATGGCCGCCGACATCCTCATGTTCAATGCGCACAAGGTTCCAGTCGGTCGCGATCAGATCCAGCACGTGGAAATGGCCCGCGATATCGGCCAGCGCTTCAACCACCTGTTCGGCCGGGGCAAGGAGTTTTTCACCCTGCCTGAAGCGGTGATCGAGGAGAGCGTGGCGACGCTGCCAGGCCTGGACGGTCGCAAGATGTCCAAGAGCTACGACAACACCATTCCGCTGTTCAGCAGCGCCAAGGACATGAAGGACGCCATCTCGCGCATCGTCACCGACTCGCGCGCGCCGGGCGAGCCCAAGGATCCGGGTACTTCGCACCTGTTCACCC
>JAEWGL010000156.1 GCA_023388335.1 Pseudomonadota bacterium
ATGAGGCCCTGATCTATGATTTCCAGGAGTCGCGTCAGCACCTGTCCAATGAACAGATGGCGATGATCATCGGCACCTCGTTCCGTTTCTCGGCGGCCGACATCGCCTTCACCTCTGACCTGATCAACCGGCGCGGCCTGATCACACCGCCCAAGTACCCGATCACCGAAGGCAGCAGCCTCACGCCATTCTTCAAGCGCGCGCTGCAGTGCGACTTCGACTGTTACCTGACCGAACAGGTGATCCCCATGTGGCGGGCGCGCACCGACGGCGGCAGCCTGCTGCAGCTGGTCGACCAGGTCAGCCTCTACTCGCTCAAGGACTACCTGCAGAAAAGCCCGAAGATCGCCGTGATGCACAACGCCGACGACGTCATCCTCGGCCCTGGCGACATCGGTTTCCTGCGCGAGGTATTCGGCGATCGCCTGACGCTCTATCCCCATGGCGGGCATTGCGGCAACCTCAATTACCGCGTCAACAGCGACGCCATGCTGGAGTTCTTCCGTGGTTAAGAAACTGCTGTTCGCCTCTGCCCTGCTCGCCAGTGCCGGCGCCGTTGCTGTGGAACCCGCGCCACGCACCAGCGTGATCGAAGCCGATGTGGTCGATAGCCATACGATCGACAGCGATGGCTTCACCGAGCCGCTGCGTGCGCTCAAATTCAATCCAGGGCTGGACCAGCGCGAGTTCGAGCGTTCGACCTTCGACGCGCTAAACGTGTACGACCCACTGGAGTCGCTGAACCGGCGCATCTATCACTTCAACTACCGGTTCGACCAGTGGGTGTTCTTGCCAGTGGTCAACGGCTACCGCTACGTCACTCCGCACTTCGTGCGCACCGGGGTGAGCAACTTCTTCAACAACCTCGGCGATGTGTCGAGCCTGGCCAATAGCGTGTTGCAGCTCAAACTCAAGCGCTCTGGGCAGATCACCGCGCGGGTGATGTTCAACACCCTGCTTGGGGTGGGCGGCCTGTGGGACCCGGCGACGAAGATGGGCCTGCCACGCCAGAGCGAAGACTTTGGCCAGACCTTGGGGTTCTATGGTGTGTCGGATGGGCCTTACCTGATGTTGCCGATCTTCGGCCCGTCGAACGTGCGCGACACCACGGGGCTGGTGGTCGACTATGTGGGTGAGCAGGAGGCCAACTTCCTCGGCTTCGCCGACGTGAGCGACGACCATCCGGAACTGACCGTGCTGCGTGCTGTAGACAAACGCTATACCACCAGCTTTCGCTACGGCCAGCTCAACTCACCGTTCGAGTATGAGAAGGTGCGGTATGTGTATACCCAGGCGCGCAAGCTGCAGATTGCCGAGTAGGGGTGAAGGCTGGCTGGGGCTGGATACATCAATTAGAGCGATTGGGTGCCGCCGGCCCTCACCCTAACCCTCTCCCAGGGGGAGAGGGAGCTGACTGGGGTCGTCAGAGTGACCGTGCGCCCGTCCGTACAACGCGATCGGTCTCCTCTCGCAGAGGGAGAGGGGACTGACCGGGGTCGTCAAAAAGATCGCGCCCGACCCAACAATGCGATCGGTCCCCTCTCCCCCAGGGAGAGGGCTAGGGTGAGGGTGGCGGCCGATGCCCGCGATCCTTGAAACCCCGCCCTGGGCTCAACGCGTTTTCTTGTCGTACAGCTTCGGCGCCCCCGGCGGGCGCGACTTGAACCGTCGGTGCGCCCACAGGTACTGCTCGGGGCATTCGCGCAATACCCCTTCGACCCACTGGTTGATGCGCAGGCAATCGGCCTCTTCGCTTTCCCCGGGGAAACCCTCAAGCGGCGGATGCACCACCAGCCGGTAGCCACTGCCATCCTCCAGCCGCCGCTGGGTGAAGGGGATCACCTGGGCGCGACCCAGGCGGGCGAACTTGGTGGTGGCAGTCACCGTGGCCGCGGGGATGCCGAACAAGGGCACGAACAGGCTCTGCTTGGCGCCATAGTCCTGGTCCGGCGCATACCAGATCGCCCGACCGCCGCGCAGCAGCTTGAGCATGCCGCGCACGTCCTCGCGCTCCACTGCCAGCGAATCGAGGTTGTGCCGCTCGCGGCCACGGCGCTGGATGAAGTCGAACACCGGATTACCGTGCTCGCGGTACATGCCGTCGATGGTGTGCACCTGGCCCAGCAACGCGGCGCCGATCTCCAGGGTGGTGAAGTGCACGGCCATGAGGATGGCGCCCTGCCCTTCACGCTGGGCCGCCTGCAGGTGCTCGATGCCTTCGATGTGCGCCAGACGCGCCAGCCTGGCCTGGGGCCACCACCAGCTCATGGCCATTTCGAAGAAGGCGATGCCGGTGGAGGCAAAGTTTTCCTTGAGCAAATGTTGCCGTTCGTCGTGCGACAACTCGGGAAAACACAGCTCCAGGTTGCGGGCAGCGACCCGGCGACGCTCGCCAGCGAGCCGATACATCAGCGCACCCAGCGCACGGCCAAGGCCCAGCAAGGCACGGTACGGCAGCTGGACCACCAGCCACAGCAGGCCCAGGCCAAGCCACAGGCCCCAGAATCGCGGGTGCAGGAAATAGGGACGAAAACGCGGGCGGTCCATTGAAGCTTCCACAAAGACATGGGCCGGGCATTCTACAACGGTTCGGCCTGGGTTGCGGCTAACGGGGGTTATCGTTATAAGCTTGGGCACTTTTTTCGTAACAAGCCGTCTATGCAGACCATGAGCCTCAACCAGACACCCGACTCCGTACCCGTGTTCCAGCTCAAGGGCAGCATGCTTGCCATCACTGTGCTGGAACTGGCCCAGAACGACCTCGAAGCCCTCGACCGGCAACTGGCGGCGAAGGTGGCGCAGGCCCCCAATTTCTTCAGCAACACCCCGCTGGTGCTGGCCTTGGACAAGCTGCCCAGCGGCAGCGGTGCGATCGACCTGCCAGGGCTGATGCGCGTGTGCCGCCACCATGGCCTGCGCACCTTGGCCATCCGTGCCAACCGCATCGAGGACATCGCCGCGGCCATCGCCATCGACATGCCGGTGCTGCCACCGTCCGGAGCCCGTGAGCGCGCGCTGGAGCCCGACCCCGAGGTGAAGAAGCCCGAACCCGCTCCAGCACCAGCCCCACCCGTGGTTGTCGAACCCGAGATCAAACCGACCCGGATCATCACCTCGCCCGTGCGCGGCGGCCAGCAGATCTACGCCCAGGGCGGCGACCTGGTGGTGGTATCCTCGGTAAGCCCAGGTGCGGAACTTCTCGCCGATGGCAACATCCATGTGTACGGCGCCATGCGCGGACGGGCCCTGGCCGGTATCAAGGGCAATACCCGCGCGCGTATCTTCTGCCAGCAGATGACCGCTGAAATGGTTTCCATCGCCGGACAGTACAAGGTGTGCGAAGACCTGCGCCGCGATCCGTTGTGGGGCGCCGGCGTTCAAGTCAGCCTGTCCGGCGACGTGTTGAACATCACCCGTCTTTAACGGATACTGCCGCCATTTTCCGTGCAACTTTTTTCCTGGTTGCCGTTTTTCGTATTTGCAGGGACTCACCGTCCTTTTTTCTTTAGGGGTTAACACCTTGGCCAAGATTCTCGTGGTTACTTCCGGCAAAGGGGGTGTGGGCAAGACCACCACCAGCGCCGCCATTGGTACCGGCCTCGCACTGCGCGGTCACAAGACTGTCATCGTCGACTTCGACGTCGGCCTGCGTAACCTCGACCTGATCATGGGCTGCGAACGCCGCGTGGTGTATGATTTCGTCAACGTGGTCAATGGCGAAGCCAACCTGCAGCAGGCCTTGATCAAGGACAAGCGCCTCGAGAACCTGTTCGTCCTGGCCGCCAGCCAGACCCGCGACAAGGACGCGCTGACCCAGGAAGGCGTGGAAAAGGTCCTGACGCAGCTCAAGCAGGATTTCGAGTACGTGGTCTGCGACTCGCCAGCCGGTATCGAGAAAGGTGCCCACCTGGCCATGTACTTCGCCGACGAAGCCATCGTCGTGACCAACCCCGAGGTATCCTCGGTACGTGACTCGGACCGCATGCTGGGCCTTTTGGCCAGCAAGTCGCGCCGCGCCGAGAACGGCGAGGATCCGATCAAGGAACACCTGCTGATCACCCGCTACAACCCCGAGCGTGTGAGCAACGGCGAGATGCTCGGCGTCGAAGACGTCAAGGAAATCCTCTCGGTCGCCCTGCTGGGCGTGATTCCTGAATCCCAGGCCGTGCTCAAGGCATCCAACCAGGGCGTACCGGTCATCCTCGATGACCAGAGCGACGCCGGCCAGGCTTACAGCGATACCGTTGACCGCCTGCTCGGCAAGACGGTGGAACACCGGTTCCTCGACATCAAGAAGAAGGGATTCTTCGAGCGCCTGTTTGGAGGCAACTAAACCATGAACCTTTTTGACTTCTTTCGTGCCAGCAAGAAACAGAGCAGCGCGTCGGTCGCGAAAGAGCGTCTACAGATCATCGTGGCGCACGAGCGCGGCCAGCGCACTACCCCCGACTACCTCCCCGCCCTGCAGAAGGAGCTGGTCGAGGTGATCCGCAAGTACGTCAACATCGGCTCCGATGATGTGCAGGTTGCGCTGGAAAACCAGGGCAGCTGCTCGATCCTTGAGTTGAACATAACCCTGCCCGAGCGCTGATAGACGCCTTCGGGTCACCGCCACGGCGACGGTCGGGCCGGCAATGCGATTGCCGGTTCCGCCCGTCGCCGTTGGCGTTTGCAGAGAACACGCAATGCCGCTGTCGAATATCCACATCCTCCATGAGGATGCCGCCATTCTGGTGATCAACAAGCCCACCCTGTTGCTGTCGGTGCCAGGCCGGGCCGACGACAACAAGGACTGCCTGATCACCCGCCTGCAGCAAAACGGTTATCCCGATGCCTTGATCGTCCATCGCCTGGACTGGGAAACCTCGGGGATCATCCTGCTGGCCCGTGATGCCGACAGCCACCGCGAGCTGTCCCGGCAGTTTCACGACCGTGAGACCGAAAAGGCCTACACCGCCCTGTGCTGGGGCCAGCCGGCGCTGGACAGCGGCAGCATCGACCTGCCCCTGCGCTACGACCCACCGACCAAGCCGCGCCACGTCGTCGACCACGAGCAGGGCAAGCATGCCCTGACCTTCTGGCGCATCCTGGAGCGCTGTGGCGATCACTGCCGCGTGGAACTCACGCCGATCACCGGGCGCTCGCACCAGTTGCGCGTGCACATGTTGTCGATCGGGCATCCGCTGCTGGGCGATCGGCTGTATGCCAATCCCGAGGCCCTGGCGGCTCATGAGCGGCTGTGCCTGCACGCAAGCATGCTGAGCTTCACCCATCCGGTCTCCGGGGAACGGGTGAGATTCGAATGCCCTGCGCCCTTTTAAGCCTCAAGCGGCAAGCTGCAAGAAAAAGCCAGAGCCGATCGCGTTGGGGCTTGCTCTGCGGACCACTCTGCTTGAAGCTTGTCGCTTTTAAGCTGCAAGCCTCAAGCTGCAAGCTGCAAGAAAAGCCAAAGCCGATCGCGTTGGCGCTTGCCCCGCCGGCCGCTCTTGCTTGAAGCTTGCAGCTCGCCCCGTTGGAGTGTTTTATGCGCGACGCCCTGAACCATGGCCTGATCGATTTTCTCAAGGCTTCCCCCACCCCTTTCCACGCCACCGCAAGCCTTGCCCAGCGCCTCGAGGCTGCTGGCTACCAGCGCCTGGACGAGCGCGACAGCTGGGCGACCGTGCCCGGTGGCCGTTATTACCTGACCCGCAACGAGTCCTCGATCATCGCCATCAAGCTGGGCAGGCATTCGCCGCTGCTCGACGGCATTCGACTGGTCGGCGCTCACACCGACAGCCCATGCTTGCGGGTCAAGCCGCAGCCGGAGCTGCAGCGCCAGGGCTTTTTGCAGCTGGGCGTGGAAGTGTACGGCGGCGCCCTGCTCGCGCCGTGGTTCGACCGTGACCTGTCGTTGGCCGGACGGGTCACCTTCCGCCGCGACGGCAAAGTAGAAAGCCAACTGGTCGACTTCAAGCTGCCGATCGCGATCATTCCCAACCTGGCCATCCACCTGAACCGCACCGCCAACGAAGGCTGGATGATCAACCCGCAGACCGAGCTGCCGCCGATCCTGGCCCAGGTGGCCGGTGACGAGCGCGTCGACTTCCGCGCCCTGCTCACCGAGCAGTTGGCCCGCGAGCACCAGCTCAACGCGGACGTGGTGCTGGACTACGAACTGAGCTTCTACGACACCCAGGAGGCTGCGCTGATCGGCCTGCATGGCGACTTCATCGCCGGTGCGCGGCTGGACAACCTGCTGTCGTGCTACGCCGGCCTGCAGGCACTGCTGGCTGCCGACAGTGACGAGACCTGCGTGCTGGTGTGCAACGATCATGAGGAAGTCGGCTCCAGTTCGGCCTGCGGCGCCGACGGCCCGATGCTCGAGCAGACCCTGCGCCGCCTGCTACCGGACGGTGACGAGTTCGTCCGCGCCATTCAGCGCTCGCTGCTGGTGTCGGCCGACAACGCCCACGGCGTGCACCCCAACTATGCCGACAAGCACGATGGCAACCACGGTCCCAAGCTCAACGCCGGCCCGGTGATCAAGGTCAACAACAACCAGCGCTACGCCACCAACAGCGAAACCGCCGGCTTCTTCCGCCATCTGTGCATGGCCGAGGAAGTGCCAGTGCAGAGCTTCGTGGTGCGCAGCGACATGGGTTGCGGCTCGACCATCGGCCCGATCACCGCCAGCCACCTGGGCGTGCGCACGGTCGACATCGGCCTGCCGACCTTCGCCATGCACTCGATCCGCGAGCTGTGCGGCAGCCATGACCTGGCGCACCTGGTCAAGGTGCTGACGGCGTTCTATCGCAGCCGCGATCTGCCTTGACCGGGTGATCCCCGGCGAGGGCGCTGGCCTCGATCGCAGGCTGGCGCTAACTCATTATTTTAGCTGACCCTGTAGGAGCGGCCTTGTGCCGCGATCGACCGCGCAGCGGTCGCAACCCCTGTAACCGCGCTGCACCAGACAGATCGAGATGGCTGGCTTTACGGCCGCTTCGCAGCCGATCGCAGCACAAGCCAGCTCCTACAGGGTGGCCGCCGCGCTTGCAGACCTTGTTCTCTGCGCGACAGCGCAGCCCAGAGGGCTGAGTGATCTCCTACAGGGTAGTGCCGCCGTGCTTGCAGGCCTTGTTCTCTGCGCGACAGCGCAGTCCAGCGGGCTGGGCATCTCCCACAGTTCCTGCAATTACCCTGTTCTGCAGCCGTGGGAGCGGGAGGACCTGCGAAGCTGCCCATAGACCCGCACAGTGGTCCGCAAACCGGGCACCTGACCTTCATCAACCCGCGGCCGCCCAATCGGGCCTATGCTTGTTTGTAGAGCGTTCCCATAGCAGAAGGATGCTGGCCATGTCCGCTTTCCAATCGATGTTTCTTCCGGTCATTACGGGATTGCTCCTGCTGACCGTGGGTTTCAGCCTGCGCGACCGTAATGTCGGGGTGTTGATGATGTGGGTGGGTACTTTGGGCATGCTCGGCCTGATGTGCTGGAAGATCCTCGAGAAACTGGCCTGAGAAATCCTCTACACTCGGGCAATCGTTTGACCTGAGGTAGTTTCACGGTGTCCGCCCTCCTGCGTAGCCTTACCCTGCTGTTCCTTCTACTGTTCATCGCGCCGGTGCAAGCCGCTGGCCTGCCCGGCCTGCTAGGCTCGGGCAGCCCGCCCCAGGCCGAATCGACCGAGCCGCTGGGGCAGTCCCTCGACGAAGTCATCAAGACCCTGGAAAACGACCAGCAGCGCACCCAGCTGCTCGATGACCTGAAGAAGCTGCGCGACAGCACCCGCCAGGCCCAGCCCACCCCGGAACAGGGCGTGCTCGGGCTGATCGGTGGGACGCTGCACAGCCTCGAGAAGCAGTTCAGTGGCGATGCCAGCCCGTTCCGGCGCTGGTCGCTGGAGATGGACCAGGCCCACGCCGAACTCGCTGCGCTGGTGGTGCCCGTGCACCAATGGCCGGCGATTCTCTTCGGTTTTGCCGCGATCATCGCCGTGTGGAGCCTGCTGGCCTTTGCCTTCAACTGGATCGGCCATCGCGTGCGCCTGCGCTTCGGCCTGACCGAGGAGCTGCCGCAGCACCCGCGGACCTGGGACCTGGTGCGTTTCGCCCTGCGTAAGCTCGGGCCCTGGCTGGTGGCGCTGGTGTTCACCGTGTACCTGAGCTTCGCCCTGCCCTCCTCGTTGGGCAAGTCGATGGCCATGGTGCTGGCCTACGCGCTGGTGGTGGGCACGTGTTTCTCGGCGATCTGCGTGATCGCCTTTTCACTGCTTGACGGTCCGCACCGTCACCGTGCCCTGTACATCCTGCGCCACCGGGCATTCCGCCCGCTATGGCTGATCGGCAGCTTTGCGGCCTTCGGCGAGGCGATGAACGATCCGCGCCTGACCATGGCCCTGGGCATGCACCTGGCCCACACCCTGGCGACCCTGGCCAACGTGCTCGCGGCGCTGTCCACGGCGCTGTTCATTCTGCGCTTTCGTCGACCGATCGCTCACCTGATCCGCAACCAACCGCTGTCGCGCCGCCTGAAGCGACGCGCGCTGAACGATACCCTGTCGATTCTCGGCAGTTTCTGGTACCTGCCGGCGCTGGTGCTGGTGGCCATCTCGCTATTCGCCACCTTCGTCTCCGCCGGCGATACCAGCACCGCCCTGCGCCAATCCTTGATGTGCACCGTGCTGGTGGTGATCTGCATGGTGCTCAACGGCCTGGTCCGTCGCCATGCGCTCAATCCGCGCGGCAACCGGCGCCACGCGGTGTACGCCGAGCGCCTGCGCAATTTCGGCTACACCCTGGCGCACCTGCTCATCTGGCTGGTATTCATCGAGCTGGGGTTGCGGGTGTGGGGCATGTCGCTGATCGGCTTCGCCCAAGGCGATGGCCATGCCGTGAGCCTGCGCCTGCTTGGGCTGGCCGGAACGTTGATCGCTGCCTGGCTGGTGTGGATCCTGGCCGACACCGCCGTGCACCATGCGCTGGTCGGCTCGCGCCGGGGCCTGGCCAATGCCCGGGCACAGACCATGATGCCGCTGATCCGCAACGTGATGTTCGTGGCCATCTTCATCATTGCGGTGATCGTCGCCCTGGCCAACATGGGCATGAACGTCACGCCACTGCTGGCCGGTGCCGGTGTCATCGGCCTGGCCATCGGTTTCGGCGCGCAGTCGCTGGTAGCCGACCTGATCACGGGCCTGTTCATCATCATCGAGGACTCGCTGGCGATCGACGACTATGTCGACGTCGGCGGCCACCTGGGCACGGTCGAAGGCTTGACCATCCGCACCGTGCGCCTGCGCGACATCGATGGGATCGTGCATACCATCCCGTTCAGCGAGATCAAGAGCATCAAGAACTACTCGCGTGAGTTCGGCTACGCGATCTTCCGCATTGCCATCCCCCATAGCATGAACATCGACCAGGCCATTGGCCTGATCCGCGAGGTCGGACAGAAGCTGCGCAACGATCCGCTGATGCGCCGCAACATCTGGTCGCCGCTGGAGTTGCAGGGGGTAGAGAGCTTCGAGTCAGGTTCGGCGATCTTGCGGGCGCGCTTCAAGACCGCGCCGATCAAGCAGTGGGAGGTGTCACGGGCATTCAACCTGGCGCTCAAGCGCCAGCTCGACGAAGCCGGCCTGGACTTGGCGACACCGCGTTTGTCGGTACAGGTGACCACGGCGGGGGGTGGGGCATCCGAGTAGGGACCGCGCACGACCTGTAGGAGTAGCCTGGCGCCGCGATGGGCCGCGACAGTGTCCCCCCGGGAGCAACACTATTGCCCTGCCACGGCGCGAATGCAAATCGCGTCGTGCCGCCAATACTCCAGGTCACAATCGATCAACCGCCCATGCTGATCGCTGTTGACCCGGGTGATGTGCAATCCGGGGCTGCCAGCCGAGACTTTCAAGGCAATGGCCGCCGCGCTGGGCAAGGCGGTGGGCAGAATCTCGAAACATACCTGTCCATATTCGATGCCGTAATGCCGGGCGTACAGCTCGGTCAGCGACGGGCTCAGCACCTGTTCGAGGATGGCCGGGAAGTACGCCGGGTTCAGGTAGTGTTCGGCATAGAGCACCGCGCGACCATCGATACGCCGCAACCGGCACATCTGGATCACACTCGACAGCGCCGGCAGCTGCAGCCGGGCGCAGATCGCCGCGGGCGCAGGCTGCAGGCGGGCCGACAGCAGCTCGGTGCCTGGCTGGCGGCCCTGGGTAGCGACCATCGCGTGGAAGTGGCTGCGCTGATTGAGGTCGTAAGTCAGGCGCTGCGGCGCGACGAACCAGCCCCGCCGTTCCTCGCGGTAGATCAAGCCCTGAGCTTCCAGTTGCACCAGGGCCTCGCGCAGAGTGATCCGCGTGGTCGCGAACACTTCGCTGAGCTTGCGTTCGGCCGGCAGCTTACCGCCCGGGGCGAGCAGACCGTGGACGATCTGCTCCTGCAACGCCTGGCAGATGGCTGTTACCGCGCGCGGTGGCAATGGCTGCATCAAGGTTACCTATCTGGACTAGTCCAGTATCCGGACCGGCCCCGCCGGGGCACGTTTCTCCTGG
Source organism: Pseudomonadota bacterium (assembly GCA_023388335.1). Classification (GTDB taxonomy): domain Bacteria; phylum Pseudomonadota; class Gammaproteobacteria; order Pseudomonadales; family Pseudomonadaceae; genus Aquipseudomonas. The sequence continues at coordinate 10,536 of JAEWGL010000156.1, forward strand.
GCTTGGAGAACAGTGCAAGGCTAGACAGTGCTGATGAAGATCCGATGACAAGCGCCCCGAGGGCGCTCGCCGCGCAGGGGCTCAGGCCTTGCGTATCAGGCACTTGAGGATGGTCTACGCTGTATTTCCAGGATCGCCAAGACACCTGTGCAGCTCGGCCGCTACATCAAATTGTCATGCGCACGGCCTACCTTGGCTCAGGTATTGCTGACCTAGACCAGAACGTTCGCACGCAAGGTCCTCCTCACGACAACGATAGCAAGGCACCTCCAAGGAGCTTCGGATGAAAAAGTTCTTCATGGCGTCACTGTTGGGCTCGGCCATCGGCCTGTGCACCTCGGCCATGGCCGCCGACACGGACCTCAAGGCCCTGGAAGACGCCGCCCGCAAGGAAGGCGTGGTCAACAGCGTGGGCATGCCCGATGCGTGGGCCAACTGGAAAGGCACCTGGGCGGACCTTGCCAGCAAGTACGGCCTCAAGCACAGCGATACCGACATGAGCTCGGCCCAGGAAGTGGCCAAGTTCGAAGCCGAGAAGGACAACGCCAGCGCCGACATCGGTGACGTCGGCGCCGCCTTCGGCCCCATCGCCGTGGCCAAGGGGGTGACTCAGCCTTACAAGCCGAGCACCTGGGATCAGGTTCCGGACTGGGCCAAGGACCAGGACGGCCACTGGGCCCTGGCCTACACCGGGACGATCGCCTTCATCATCAACAAGGAGCTGGTCAAAGAGAGTGAGCGGCCCAAGACTTGGCACGACCTGGAAAAAGGCAAATACAAGGTCGCCATCGGTGACGTGGGTACCGCCGCCCAAGCCGCCAACGGCGTGCTGGCCGCGGCGCTCGCCTACCAGGGCGACGAGAAGAACATCGAGCCGGGCCTGCAGCTGTTCACCAAGCTGGCCCAGCAGAAGCGCCTGTCGCTGGCCAACCCGACCATCCAGACGCTGGAGAAAGGTGAAGTGGAGGTCGGCGTGGTGTGGGACTTCAATGGCCTGAGCTATCGTGAACAGATCGATCCGAAGCGCTTCGAGGTGCTGATTCCCTCTGATGGCTCGGTAATTTCCGGCTATACCACGATCATCAACAAGTACGCCAAAAACCCCAATGCGGCCAAGCTGGCCCGCGAGTACATCTTCAGCGATGCCGGCCAGACGAACCTGGCCATCGGCCACGCCCGGCCGATCCGCGCCGAGCACCTGAAACTGCCCGCCGAGGTGCAGGCCAAGCTGCTGCCCAACGAGCAGTACCGCGTGGCCCAGCCGATCAAGGACGCCGCCGCCTGGGAGGCGACCTCCAAGACCTTGCCGCAGAAGTGGCAGGAGCAGGTGATTATCGAAATGGAATGAGGCGAACGATGCGAGGCCGCTTACCGTCGGTGATGGCCTGTTCGCGGGCAGGTCGGGGCACCGAACCGCCACTCCCACAGGGGCAGCGGTGTCCCTGGCAGTGCGCACTGTTTATGGGGGTGGGGTGAGACGAGAGATTCGACGCCGGTTGAGGCGTCATTCAATACCTGTGGGAGCGGGCTTGCCCGCGAATGGGTCGCAGCGGCCCTTGTCAGGCTCAACGCGGAGCACTCAATGAACCACAACGTCATCCTGGTCCTGCTCGATGGCCTCAACTATCAGGTGGCCCATCATGCGATGGGCCACCTGCACGCCTATGTCGAGGCCGACCGCGCGGCGCTCTACCGGCTGGAGTGCGAGCTGCCGGCGCTGTCGCGGCCGCTGTATGAATGTATCCTCAGCGGAGTCGCGCCGATCGACAGCGGCATTGTCCACAACAACATCAACCGCCTGTCCCACCAGCGCAGTATCTTCCACTACGCCCGCGAAGCCAGGCTGGGCACCGCGGCAGCCGCGTACCACTGGATCAGCGAGTTGTACAACCGCTCACCGTTCGACGCCCTGCGCGATCGCCATACCCACGCGCCAAAGCTGCCGATCCAACACGGCCTGTTCTACTACGCCGACCACTACCCCGACTCGCACCTGCTGGCCGATGCCGAATACCTGCGCCGACGCCATGCACCGAATTTCCTTCTGGTGCACCCGATGAACATCGACGACGCCGGCCACCGCCACGGCCTGGACAGCAGTCAGTACCGCAACAGTGCGCGCAACGCCGACATCCTCCTGGCCGACTACCTGCCGCACTGGCTGGAAGAAGGCTACCAGGTACTGGTGACTGCCGATCACGGCATGAACAACGACCGTTCACACAACGGCCTGCTGGCCGAGGAACGGGAGGTGCCGCTGTTCGTCTTCGGCGACGCCTTTAGCCTGGACCCCGTGGCCAAGCCGCTGCAGACCGAATTGTGCGGCACCGTCTGCGAGCTGCTCGGAGCCCGTCACGACAAGACCCTGTGCCGGGAGCTGCTCAAGTGAATTCGACCAACCGTGGCCGCTACCTGGCCCTGCTCTGCCTGCTGCCGTTCACCCTGTTCTTCATCATCTTCCAGATCGCTCCGCTGGCCTGGGTGGCGATCCACAGCGTCCAGGGCGATGCCGGCTGGGGCCTTGAGAACTTCAGCAAGGTCTTCGCCTCGCGGTTCCACCGCCAGGCCATCCAGCACAGCCTGGAGATCAGTTTCTGGTCGAGCCTGTTTGGCATCCTCATCGCGGTGCTCGGTGCCTACTCGCTGCACAAGGTCGACTCGCGCCTGCGCGACTTCGTCAGCGCCTTCGCCAACATGACCAGCAACTTCAGCGGCGTACCGCTGGCCTTCGCCTTCATCATCCTGCTCGGTTTCAACGGCGCGCTGACCCTGCTGCTCAAGCAGGCCGGGGTGATCGAGGACTTCAACCTGTATTCCAAGACCGGCCTGATCCTGGTCTACACCTACTTCCAGATTCCCTTGGGCGTACTGCTGCTCTATCCAGCATTCGACACCCTGCGCGAAGACTGGCGCGAATCCTCCGCGCTGCTCGGCGCCAGTGCCTGGCAGTATTGGCGGCACATCGGTCTGCCGGTACTGACCCCGGCCCTGCTCGGTACTTTCGTCATTCTTCTGGCCAACGCCCTGGGCGCCTATGCCACGGTGTATGCCCTGACCACCGGCAACTTCAATATGCTGACCATCCGTATCGCCGCCCTGGTGGCCGGCGACATCACCCTGGACCCGAACCTGGCCAGCGCCTTGGCAATGCTGCTGGTGGGCCTGATGACCCTGGTGACCGTGGTCCACCAGTGGCTGCTGCGAAGGAGCTACCATGCGCGCTGAAACCGGTTCGGGCAGCCTCTACCACCGCCTCGTCGTCTACACGCTGTTTGTTCTCCTGCTGCTGCCGCTGGCCGGCACCCTGCTCTATTCGGTATCCACCAGTTGGTCGGCGAGCTTGCTGCCCAGCGGGCTGACCCTGAAGTGGTACCTGGCGCTGTGGACCGACGCACGCTTCCTGGCCGCCTTCGGACAGTCGCTGCTGGTCTGCTTAGGCGCCCTGCTGCTCTCGGTGGTGTTGATCCTGCCGCTGCTGTTCGTGGTGCACTACCATTTCCCACGGCTCGACGCGCTGATGAATGTCCTCATCCTGCTGCCCTTCGCCGTGCCGCCGGTGGTGTCCTCGGTGGGCTTGCTGCAACTCTATGGCAGTGGCCCGATGGCGATGGTTGGCACGCCGTGGATCCTGATCGGCTGCTACTTCACCATCGCCTTGCCCTTCATGTACCGGGCCATCACCAACAACCTGCAGGCAATCAACCTGCGCGACTTGATGGACGCCGCGCAATTGCTGGGCGCCAACACCTGGCAGGCGGCCTTCCTGGTGGCGCTGCCCAACCTGCGCAAGGGTCTGCTGGTGGCGCTGTTGCTGTCGTTCTCGTTCCTGTTCGGCGAGTTCGTCTTCGCCAACCTGCTGGTCGGCACCCGCTATGAGACCTTGCAGGTGTACCTGAACAACATGCGCAACAGCAGCGGCCACTTCAACAGCGCGCTGGTGATCTCCTACTTCTTCTTCGTGCTGGTGCTGACCTGGGTCGCCAACCGCCTGAACAAGGACAAATCCTGAGATGAGTTTTGTCAGCGTACAGAAGCTGCAAAAAAGCTATGCCGGCAGCGCGGTGTTCAATGACATCGACTGTCAGGTCGAACGTGGCGAATTCGTCACCCTGCTCGGCCCCTCTGGCTGCGGCAAATCCACCCTGCTGCGCTGCATCGCTGGCCTGACCCCGGTGGACAGTGGGCGCATCCTGCTCGACGGCCAGGACCTGGTGCCGCTGAGCCCGCAGAAACGTGGCATCGGCATGGTGTTCCAGAGCTATGCGCTGTTCCCGAACATGACCGTGGAGCAGAACGTCGCCTTCGGTCTGCGCATGCAGAAGGTCAAGGGCGAGGAACGCCAAGCGCGGGCACGCGAAGCCTTGCAGCTGGTCGAGTTGCAGGACTTCGCCGCGCGCTACCCGCACCAGCTCTCGGGCGGCCAGTGCCAGCGCGTGGCCCTGGCCCGCTCGCTGGTCACTCGCCCGCGCCTGTTGCTGCTCGACGAGCCGCTGTCGGCCCTGGATGCGCGTATCCGCAAGCACTTGCGTGAGCAGATCCGCGAGATCCAGCGCGAACTGGGCCTGACCACGCTCTTCGTCACTCACGACCAGGAAGAGGCGCTGACCCTGTCCGACCGCATCTTCCTAATGAACCAGGGCCGCATCGTCCAGAGCGGCGACGCCGAGACCTTGTACACCGCGCCGGTGGATCTGTTCGCCGCCGGCTTCATCGGCAACTACAACCTGCTCGATGCCGACAGCGCCAGTCGCTTGCTGCAGCGACCGGTGAGCGCCCGTCTGGCGATCCGCCCCGAATCCATCACCCTGCGCCTGGACGGCGAACTGGAAGGCCAGGTACGCAGCCACAGCCTGCTGGGCAATGTGATCCGCTACCGAGTCGAGGCCCGTGGGGTCGAACTGGTGGTCGATGTGCTCAATCGTTCCTCGGCCGATCTGCATCCGGACGGTCAGCGGGTATCCTTGAGCATCGACCCCACCGCGCTACGTGAAGTGGCCTGACCGCCGCAGAGGAGAGTTGCAGCAATGGCTTTGGCAATATTCGATCTGGATGAAACCCTGATCCACGGTGACTGTGCGTCGCTGTGGAGTGAACAGATGGTCCGCCTGGGCTGGGTCGACGGCGAATCCTTTCTGCGCCGCGACCACGAAATGATGGAAGCCTACGGCAAGGGCCACCTGGCCATGGACGAGTACATGGCCTTCAGCCTGGAACCCATCGCCGGACGCACGCTGGAGGAAATCGAGCACCTGGTCGAGCCCTGGGTCGAGGACATCATCGAGCCAATCATCTTCAGCGATGCCTGCCGGTGCATCGCCGAGCACCGCAAGCGCGGCGACCGTATCCTGGTGATCTCTGCCTCCGGCACCCATCTGGTCGGCCCGATCGCCGCGCGGCTGGGCGTCGATGAATACCTGGCGATCGAGCTCGAAGCGGTCAATGGCGTGTACACCGGCAGGACCCATGGCGTGCTGACCTACCGCGAGGGCAAGGTTACCCGTTTGCTTGAGTGGCTGGACCAGGAGCAGGAGAACCTTGAGGGGGCGAGCTTCTATTCCGACTCACGTAACGACCTGCCGCTGCTGCTCAAGGTCGATCATCCGCATGTGGTGAACCCGGATCCGGTGTTGCGCGAGCATGCCCAGACCAATGGCTGGCCGGTGTTGAGCTGGACCTAGCCTTGCAGGAGCGGCCGCGCAGTGGTCGCTCCTGCAGACGGCTGAGCTGGGTCAGACAAGGCTCTCGTCAATCACCAGCACCAGCTTCCCCGACACCTGGTTACCGGCCAGCTCTTCGTAGGCCGCTTGTGCATCGCTGACCGGATAGCTGCCGACCAACTGTGGCGCGAGACGGCCTTCGCTGAACAGCGGCCACACCTGCTGCCCCAGCTCGCGCAACAGTTCGGCCTTGAAGCCGTCGTCACGGTTGCGCAGCGTCGAGCCGGTGATCTGCAAACGCTTGGCCAGCACCTGCGCCAGGTCCAACTCGGCGGTACGCCCGCCCATCAAACCGATGATCACCCACCGCCCGTCACGGGCCAGTGACTTGAGGTTGAGCGCTGCATAGCTGGCCCCCACCGGATCGAGGATCACGTCGAACGGCGCGAAGCCCGCCAAGGCCTCCAGGTTCTCGCTACGCACCACGCCGCCCGCGGCACCCAGGTCCTGGCAGTAGGACAGGCGCTCGGCCGAACCGACGCTGACCCAGATCGGGTTGCCGAAGGCCTTGCACAGCTGGATGGCCGCCGAACCCACGCCACTGGCCCCGGCATGCACCAGCACCTTCTCGCCAGCCTTGAGCCCGCCCAGCTGGAACAGATTGAGCCAGGCCGTGGCGTACACCTCGGGGATCGCCGCCGCCTCCTCCAGGCTCAGGCCCTCGGGCACCGGCAGTACATGGCGGGCATCGACCACCACTTCCTCGGCCATGCCGCCACCGGCCAGCAGCGCGCAGACCCGATCGCCCACGCGCCAGTCGGCACCCGGGCCGACTTCACTGATGACCCCGGCACATTCCAGCCCCATATAAGGGCTGGCACCCGGCGGCGGCGGATACAAACCTGCCCGTTGCAACAGGTCGGCTCGGTTCAGTCCCGCAGCGGCCACGCGAATGCGTACCTGGCCTGCATCACAGGTGGGGCGCTCGGCTTCGACCCACGCCACATGTCCGTCCACGCCTTGCAATGCCTTCACAGTGCCTCCATAGTTGAGTCATGACTGAGCCTGGGATCGCTTATCCCAGGCTTTTTGCAGTATGCGTCCGGCTCCGTTGGAACCGGCGAATGGATAAGACGGCCTACTATGCGTGATCAATTGCCCCTACGTCGAATCAGCATGAAGCAATTCCTGCCCGGCACCGCCCTCGCCCTGATGCTCGGCCTCGGCAGCCTGTCGCTGAGCGGCAACGCGTCGGCCGCCAACAAGTGGGACAGTCTGCAGCCAGACCGCGACGAAGTCGTCGCCAGCCTCAACGTGGTGGAATTGCTCAAGCGCCATCACTACAGCAAGCCGCCCCTGGACGACGCTCGCTCGGTGATCATCTACGACAGCTACATCAAGCTGCTCGACCCGGCGCGCAGCTACTTCACCGCCAGTGACATCGCCGAGTTCGACAAGTGGAAGACGCAATTCGACGACTTCCTCAAGAGCGGCAACCTCGATCCCGGCTTCACCATTTACAAGCGCTACCTGAACCGCGTCAGGTCACGCCTGGACTTCGCCCTGGCCGAACTCGACAAGGGCGTCGACAAGATCGACTTCAATGCCCGCGAGACCTTGCTGATCGACCGCAAGGACGCGCCGTGGCTGAAGAACGAAGCCGAACTGGACGACCTGTGGCGCAAGCGCGTGAAGGATGAAGTGCTGCGCCAGAAGATCGCCGGCAAGGATCCCAAGCAGATCCAGGAAACCCTGACCAAGCGTTACAAGAACCAGCGGGCGCGCCTGGACCAGACCCGTGCCGAAGACATCTTCCAGGCTTACATCAATACCTTCGCCCAATCCTACGACCCGCACACCAATTACCTGTCGCCGGACAACGCGGAAAACTTCGACATCAACATGAGCCTGTCGCTCGAAGGCATCGGCGCGGTGCTGCAGAGCGACAACGACCAGGTCAAGATCGTACGCCTGGTGCCGGCGGGCCCCGCGGCCAAGACCAAGCAAGTGGCCCCGGCCGACAAGATCATCGGGGTCGCCCAGGGCAACAAGGAAATGGTCGACGTGGTGGGCTGGCGTTTGGACGAAGTGGTCAAGCTGATCCGCGGCCCGAAAGGCTCTGTGGTGCGCCTGGAGGTAATCCCGGCGAGCAACGCGCCAAGCGACCAGACCAGCAAGATCGTGCCCATCACCCGCGAGGCGGTGAAGCTTGAAGAGCAGGCGGCGAAGAAGTCGGTGCTCAAGCTCAAGCAGGATGGCCGCGACTACAAGCTGGGGATCATCGAGATTCCAGCCTTCTACCTGGACTTCAAGGCGTTCCGCGCCGGTGATCCGGAGTACAAGAGCACCACCCGTGACGTGAAAAAACTGCTCACCGAACTGCAGAAGGAAAAAGTCGACGCCGTGGTCATCGACCTGCGCAACAACGGCGGTGGCTCTCTGCAGGAAGCCACCGAGCTGACCAGCCTGTTCATCGACAAGGGCCCGACCGTGCTGGTGCGCAACAGCGATGGCCGTGTCGACGTGCTTGAGGACGAGAACACCGGTGCGTTCTACAAGGGCCCGCTGGCGCTGCTGGTCAACCGGCTGTCGGCCTCGGCCTCGGAGATCTTTGCCGGCGCCATGCAGGACTACCACCGCGCCCTGATCATCGGCGGCCAGACCTTCGGCAAAGGCACCGTGCAGACCATCCAGCCGCTCAATCATGGCGAGCTCAAGCTGACGCTGGCCAAGTTCTACCGGGTTTCCGGGCAGAGCACGCAGCACCAGGGCGTGCTGCCGGACATCAACTACCCCTCGATCATCGACACCAAGGAGATCGGCGAAAGCGCCCTGCCCGAGGCCATGCCATGGGATACCATCCGCCCGGCCATCAAACCGACCGCCGACTCGTTCAAACCGTTCCTGGCCCAGCTCAAGGCCCGTCATGAGGCGCGTAGCGCCACGGACCCGGAGTTCGTCTACATCCGCGACCGCCTGGCCCTGACCCAGCAGCTGATGAACGAGAAGACCGTCAGCCTCAACGAGGCCGAGCGCCGCGCCCGTCACGACGAGATCGAAGGCAAGCAGTTGGCGCTGGAGAACATCCGCCGCAAGGCCAAGGGCGAAGAGCCGCTCAAGGAGCTGAAGAAGGAAGACGAGGATGCACTCGCCGTCGAAGACGAGAACACCAAGCCGGAAGACGACGCCTACCTGTCGGAGACCGGACGCATTCTGCTCGACTACCTCAGCTTGAATTCGGCGATGGCCAAGCACTGACTTGCCTTGGTGGCGCTCTTGAGATTGAGCGCCACCCGCACTAGTGCTTGCCTTGAGTGTTGTAGCGCTCAAGGCAAGCACCAACTGGCCATCAACCGGGCACCCGCTCAGTCTTCTTCGGGATAGCTGTACTCGAATACCCGTACCACTTCCGAAGCATGCCAGGACGCCGCGGCCATGCCGTCGACCGGCCCGGAGAAACGTCCCAGACGCTCGACACACTCGAAGAAACCGGTGCGCGGCAGGCGGCTGGCGCCTTGGCTGATCACCAGTGAACTGCGCAGGGGCTGTTCGGCGCGGGCGTCCAGTACCGCCAGGTATTCCAGGGCGGCGGTCAGGGTCTGCATGGCCGGGCTGGGCAATTGCAGGCGTTCGAGCAGCGCACGGTACGTCAGCAAGTGACGTTGACGACGGGCCAGGTTGAGTTCGCCCAGCAGGTTGTCCCAGTGCTCGCGGCTGATTCTGACCTGACTCACGAGGCGTCGCTCCAGCCGCCCACCCCCAATTCCCAGGCCAGGCTTCGACGGATTGCCGCGTCCGGCTGGCGTTCACCGGATTCGATCATGGCCAGGTAGGCCGGGCTGATGCCCACGCTGCGGGCCAGTTGCTCAGGGGCCAGGCCCTTGGCTTGACGCAAGCGTGCCAATTCGTTGAAGGCTGGTAGGCTGGCGCTTGATGTGTCGCTGTTGTCGCTGTCGTGTTGCTTCCCCTCGGCAGGCGCAGGCGCCTGGCCGGCAGCCTGGAGCAGCGCCTGGTACTGCTCCCAGGGTACGACTGCATATTCGGGCTGACCGTCCCGGCTGATGACCTGAATATCCATTACAACCCCCTTTGTAGGATCACGACATGTAATCCATAGGCATAACCCTTATGCCAATTATATGTCCAAGCGCGGGACTCTGCGGGGGCCATGCGGTTTTCAATCGCCGCGCTTTTCCAGGCGCAGGGCTTCGGGGCTGTCTGGCAGGCGCTCGACCACGCGCAAGCGCTCGGGCGTCTGATGCTCACGCCAGGCTTTGAAACGGCCCAGCTCATCGGACACGGTCTTGAGTACCCAGCCCAGCACGGCGATGTCATCGAGAAAACCGACGCCCAGCAACCAGTCCGGAATGGCATCCAGGGGACTGACGAAATACAGCAGGCCCGCCACGATGGTAATCAGCGCCTTGGAGCTGATGGCGCGGTATTCGCCGCGCCACCAGGCCAGGCACAGCGACTGCAGCAGGCCTAGGTCCTCGCGCAATTGGCCCAGTCGCGGCCCCTTGCGCGCGACGGCGAACAGCAGAGCTGGCAACCGTCCGCGGCTGAGCAGGCGCTCGGCCAGGGGC
>JAEWGL010000193.1 GCA_023388335.1 Pseudomonadota bacterium
GCTCTGGTGCAGGTGCATGGCGCTGCCCGGCTCGTCGGCCACAGGCTTGGCCATGAAGGTGGCGGTGACGTTGTGCTTGAGCGCGGCCTCGCGCATCGTGCGTTTGAACACGGTGATCTGGTCCGCCAAGTCCAGGGCGTCGCCATGGCGGAAGTTGATCTCCATCTGCGCCGGGCCATCCTCGTGGATCAAGGTGTCCAGGTCCAGGCCCTGAATCTCGCACCAGTCGTAGACGTCTTCGAACAGCGGGTCGAATTCGTTGGCCGCGTCGATGGAGAACGATTGCCGGCCGCTCTCGGCGCGGCCAGAACGGCCTAGCGGTGCCTGCAGCGGCAGGTCCGGGTCTTCGCAGCGCTGGGTCAGGTAGAACTCCATCTCCGGCGCGACGATCGGCTGCCAGCCTTGCTCGGTATACAGTTGCAGGACTTTCTTGAGCACGTTGCGCGGCGACAGGGCGATGGGGTTGCCCTGCTTGTCGAAGGTGTCGTGAATGACGATGGCGGTCGGTTCGATGGCCCAGGGTATCGGGTAGATCGCCGAGGGGTCGGGACGGCAGACCATGTCGATGTCAGCCGGGTCAAGCAGGTCGTAGTAGATGTCATCATCGACAAAGTCGCCGGTGACCGTCTGCAGCAGCACGCTCTCGGGCAGGCGCATGCCGCGCTCATTGAGGAACTTGGCGGTCGGGGCGATCTTGCCGCGAGCAATGCCGGTCAGGTCGCTGACCACGCATTCGACTTCGGTAATGCGGTGTTCTTTCAGCCAGTTGGAAAGCTGATCGAAGGGGGCGTTCATACAGACCTCTTGGTTGGGTTTTGTCGGCACCGTGGGCGCAGGGTGCTTCCCCTGCGGCGTGCTGAGGGCTATCTTGGGCGCCATCGGTATGTGGATCTATCCACTTTCTTCGTCAGAAAATGCACCAGAAGAGTGCATAAGGACAGCGTGTGAGCTTCTCGAGTCCCGGTCACAGTCCTTGGCGCGTCCAGGCCTTCAGCACCACCGACGTGACCGATCAGGTGCGCGCCACCCCCGGCTGGCAACAGCAGTACCGGCAGATGTCGCCCGGGCATTTCAGTGGCGAGCTGCGTTGCCTTGGCCTTGACGGCGTGGAAGTGTACGAAGAGCGTTTGAACACCCGGGTCGAGCAGTTCTTCCGCGCGCCCAGCGGTGCGCTGGCGTTCTGTTTCGATCGCAGCGACAACAGCCTGTACCTGCTCAATGAAGAGAGCCGCAACATCTGGATCACCCCGGAGAACTATCAGGAAGTCGCGGTGGTGTTCGACCAGGTCTACCTGCAGCGCCATGGCCTTGACCTGAAGCGCCTGGAAGGGCTGTTCATGGTGCCGCTGGGCAGTGTGCAGAATGCGCTGTTCGGCGGCTGGCTCAGCGCGACGCTGTCACGCCTGGCCGCCGGTGGCCAGGGCGCGGACCAGCAGGCGCTGGGCAAGCAGCTGCTCGACGATTGCCTGTTCATCCTCGACAGCGCCTGCCAGCGCCTGCAGGGCGACGCCCAGGGGCGTCGCAACGAAGAGCGGGCGATCATGCGCCGCGTCAGTGAATGGGCTGCCGATTCCCCGGAGGAGACCCTGAACCTGGTGGAACTGGCGCACGTGGCTGGCGTGTCCCTGCGCCAGTTGCAGCAGGCCTTCAAGGCCTTTACCGGCCTGCCCCCGGCGCACTGGCTACGCCTGCGCCGCCTCAACGGCGCCCGCCGCGACCTGCTCCGCCAGGGGCCAGGCGAGGTAACCGTGGCCGAGGTGGCCATGCGCTGGTCGTTCTGGCACCTGGGGCGGTTTTCCGAAAGCTATCGGCTGTTTCGGGAGTTGCCGAGCGAGACGCTGAGACGCTCGCAGGCACGCTAGGCTTGCTGGCGCCCCGGTAAACCCGCTCTCACAGGTCCGTGATTTCTGGGCTGCGAAGCGGCCATGAAATCAGCCATCCTGTTCAACCTGTCACACCGCATATACCGGGTTTACGGCCGCTACGCGCCCGATCGCGGCACAAGGCGCGCTCCTACAGGGTGGCCGCCGCGCTTGCAGGTTCTCTGCGCGACAGCCCAGCCCAGCGGGCTGATTGGTCTCTCACACGAATTGCGTCGTTCGCCCGATCACAGTCAACGATGAACCTGTGATCAGCTGATCGACGCGATTCGTGTGCAAGCAGGCTTGAACGCAACAGCGCTCCGCGGGCGGCTACCGTCGGGCTCGATCAGTACAACGCCGCAAACAGCTTGCGTCGATATCCCGCCACCAACGGATGCTCATTGCCGAGCAGCTCGAACACCTGCAGAAGCGCCTTGTGCGGCAAGCCGTTCTCGTAACCACGGTTACGCACGAACAGCTTCAGCAGGCCATCCAGGGCCGCTTCATACTGCTGGCGCGCCAGTTGCTGGATGCACAGCTGGTAGGCCGCTTCGTCGTCTTCGGGGTTTTGCGCCAGGCGGCTCTTGAGCTCGGCGGCCTCTGGCAGGTCGGCCGCCTGGCGCAGGAAGGTCAGCTGGGCCTTGGCGCCGGCCAGGGCGGCCTTGTGCTCGTCGGTCTTGACCGCGTCCAGCACCACCTGGGCTTCACCCAGCTCACCGCGCTCGGCCAGGCAGCGGGCGTAAAGGATCAGGGCCTCGGCATTGCTGTTGTCCTCGGCCAGCAGGGTCTTGAGCGTGGCCTCGGCCTCGCTGAAGCGGCCGTCGGCAAACAGCGCTTGGGCCAGTTCCAACGGCGAAGCAGCCGCTGGCGCCGGCAGTTGCACGTGCGGCTCGAGCAAGGCGCGGATCGCCGATTCCGGCTGGGCACCGGCAAAGCCGTCGACCGGTTGACCATCCTTGAACAACACCACGGTCGGCAGGCTGCGGATGCCAAAGCGGGCGACGATGTCCTGCTCCAGGTCACAGTTGACCTTGGCCAGCAGCAACTCGCCCTGGTAGCTCTCGGTAATCTGCGCCAGCAGCGGCATCAGCGCCTTGCACGGCGCGCACCACTCGGCCCAGAAGTCCACCAGCACCGGCTTGTGGAAAGAGTTCTCGATGACCAGTTGATCGAAGTTGGCGGCGCTGGCATCGAAAATGTACGGCGTGTCTTGGTTCATCGCGAATCTCGCAAATCCTGGAGTGACACCACTATAAAGGCTGGCGACTGGCGTGGTACAGGCTGACCCGGCGGAATTCGTGCGGCTCGGCCAGGTCGGGCAGGGTCAGCGCCTCGAGCACACCCAGTGGCTTGTATTGCGGATGATCGAAATCACGCACCCGTGAGTCGGCCACCAACGCTTGGCGGCCGCGGCTGAGGAACTGGTCGAGCAGCGGCAGGTTGGCGCGGTCATAGAGCACGTCGGCGACCAGGATCAGGTCGAAACGGTCGTCCTCGGCAAAAAAATCCTCGCTGTAGCCCAGGCTCACCCCGTTCAGCGCAGCATTCGCGCGGCACGCCTCGAGGGCCAGCGGGTCCAGGTCACAGGCCACCACCTCCGAGGCGCCAGCGCGGGCAGCGGCAATGCCGGCGATGCCCGAGCCCGCGCCGAAATCCAGCACGCGCTTGCCGCGTACCCACTCGGGCTGCTCGGCGAGAAAGCGCGCCATGGCCAGGCCACTGGCCCAGCAGAAGCTCCAGTAGGGCGGCTCATGCAGGATGCGCCGGGTCTCGTCGGGGCTGAAGGCGCGGTCCATGTTCTTAGCATCGATCAACCATAGCTTCAGCGCGCACTCGGGCAGGTCGCAGACGACCAGGCGCGCATCGCCCAGCAGGCCACCGAGGGCCTGTTGCAGGTGCACGGGCGGCATTCAGGGCGCCTTTTCGAAACGCAGCGGGCCGGTGGCCTGGGTCTGGGCCTGGCTGATGCGCAGGGCGGGGAGGTGCAGGATCAGTTGCCCGGAGCGGCTGGCACGGCCGCGCAGTTCGACGCGGGCGCCGGCCGGGAAGGCCTCGGGGTTGAAGCGCAGCTGGTAGGGCAGGGCCTGACCGGTGCCGGTCAAGGTGCTGCTGGCCAGAAGACGTTGAGGCCGGCCGCGACTATCGATTACCAGCAGCGCCAGCTCGACTTCGGCACCGACCGGCACTTCCAGCAAGGTGCCGCTGAGTTCGCGCTGGTGGGCCGGCAGTGGGCCAAGGCCTTCAGTCTTCTGCGCCGCCTTGGGCGCGGGCGCGGCGGCAGGCTGTTCAGGTTTCGATCTGTCGCTGCTGCAGGCCGCCAGCAAGGCGCTGAGGCAGAGCACTACAAGCGCTCGTTGGTGCATGGAGAAATCCTTCAGGGGCAATTTCATTGGATGGTAACCCCTTTGGCTTGTCTTGCCAGTGGGATGCGCTACCATGGCCCTCCCTTTTTTTGTTGCCTGCCACCATGCACTGTCCGTTTTGCGGTGCCAACGACACCAAGGTCATCGACTCGCGCCTGGTCGCCGAGGGCGAACAGGTGCGCCGCCGCCGCGAGTGCGTCGCCTGCGGCGAGCGCTTCACCACCTTCGAAACCGCCGAGCTGGTCCTGCCCAGGCTGATCAAGCAGGACGGCACGCGCCAACCCTTCGACGAAGACAAGCTGCGTGCCGGCATGCAGCGCGCGCTGGAAAAGCGCCCGGTAAGCGTCGAGCGCCTGGAAGCGGCGCTGGCGCACATCAAGCACAAGCTGCGCGCCACCGGCGAGCGAGAGGTCAAGTCGCTGGTCGTGGGCGAGTTGGTGATGGCCGAGCTGCGCAAGCTCGACGAAGTCGCCTATATCCGCTTCGCCTCGGTCTACCGGCGTTTCCAGGACCTCGACGAATTCCGCGAAGAAATCGACCGCCTGGCCCGCGAGCCGGCCAAAGAGTGACGATGACCAGCCAGACCGCCATCCTCGATGCCCACTACATGGCCCGCGCCGTGGAATTGGCCCGCAAGGGCCAGTACAGCACCCACCCCAATCCGCGCGTGGGCTGCGTGATCGTGCGTGATGGCCAGGTGGTCGGCGAAGGCTGGCATGTCCGCGCCGGCGAGCCCCATGCCGAAGTGCATGCCCTGCGCCAGGCCGGCGAACGCGCCCGCGGCGCCTGCGCCTATGTAACCCTGGAACCATGCAGTCACCATGGACGCACACCGCCGTGCGCCGAGGCGCTGGTCAAGGCCGGGGTAACGCGTGTGGTCGCGGCCATGCAGGACCCGAACCCGCAAGTGGCCGGCCAAGGCCTGCGCCGCCTGGCCCAGGTGGGTATCGAAGTCAGCAGCGGCGTCCTCGAGGGCGAGGCCCGCGCGCTCAATCCCGGTTTCCTCAAACGCATGGAGCATGGCCTGCCCTATGTGCGCGCCAAGCTCGCCATGAGCCTGGACGGGCGTACCGCCATGGCCAGTGGCGAAAGCCAGTGGATCACCGGCTCCGCCGCACGCGCCGCGGTGCAGCGCCTGCGAGCCCGCTCCAGCGTGGTGCTCACCAGCGCCCAGAGCGTGCTGGCCGATAACGCGCGGATGACCGTGCGTGGCGCCGAACTGGGCCTGGACGCCGAAACCACCGCCCTGGCGTTGTCGCGTGCGCCGTTGCGGGTGCTGGTCGATGGCCGCCTGCGCCTGCCGCTGGATGCGCCGTTCTTCCAGGCAGGTCACGCCCTGGTGGTCACCGCCGCTGGCGAGGATCCCCGTTATGCCGAGGCGGGGCATGAACTGTTGCGCCTGCCCGGCAACGACGGCCAGGTCGACCTGCCGGCATTGCTGCGGGCCCTGGCCGCGCGTGGCGTCAACGAGATCCTGCTGGAAGCCGGCGCCGGGTTGGTCGGGGCCTTTGCCCAACGGGGGCTGATCGACGAGTACCAGCTCTTCGTCGCCGGCACCTTCCTCGGTTCCAGCGCCCGGCCGCTGCTGGACTGGCCACTGGCACGGATGAACGAAGCGCCGCGCCTGAAAATCATCGAAATGCGCGCGGTTGGCGATGACTGGCGGGTCATTGCGATCCCTGTGCCGACCTGCAGCGTATAATTCCAGGCTTGCCCCGCGCAGCCCCGTTCTCGAGGAGGACTCATGTTCACAGGCATCATCGAATCCATCGGCACCATCCGCAGCTTGACGCCCAAGGGCGGCGACGTGCGCGTCTACGTTGCAACCGGCAAGCTCGACCTGGGCGACGTCAAGCTGGGTGACAGCATTGCCGTCAAC
>JAEWGL010000172.1 GCA_023388335.1 Pseudomonadota bacterium
AGCTGATCGGGGTCGTCAGGGCGATCGCGCCCGACCGGACAACGCGATCGGTCCCCTCTCCCCCTGGGAGAGGGCTAGGGTGAGGGTTGGTCTCGACACCGGTTGCGCCAGTGGCCCTCCCCCAACCCTCTCCCAGAGGGAGAGGAAGCTGATCGGGGTCGTCAGGGCGATCGCGCCCGACCGGACAACGCGATCGGTCCCCTCTCCCCCTGGGAGAGGGCTAGGGTGAGGGTTGGTCTCGACACCGGTTGCGCCAGTGGCCCTCACCCCAACCCTCTCCTGGAGGGAGAGGGGGCTGATCGGGGTCGTCAGGGCGATCGCGCCCGACCGAACAACGCGATCGGTCCCCTCTCCCACAGGGAGAGGGGGCTGATGGGGATCGTCAGAGCGATCGCGCCTGGCGAAACACTGCGGCCTCAGGTCTGCTGCAGATGCCCATAAAGCTTGGCATACAGCCCCCCGTCGGCAATCAGTTGCTGGTGGTCGCCGTCTTCGGCCACCCGGCCGCCGTCGAACACCAGTACCCGGTCGGCCTGCTTCACCGCTGACAGGCGGTGGGCAATGATGAGCGTCGTGCGGGCGCTGAGGAAGCGCGACAGCGCCTGGTGCAGGTTGTACTCGGTGGCGGCGTCGAGCGCTGAGGTGGCTTCGTCGAGGATCACGACCTTGGGCTGGGCAAGGACCATCCGGGCAATCGCCAGGCGCTGACGCTGGCCGCCAGACAAGCGCACCCCGGACCGGCCGACCACGCTGTCCAGGCCCTGGGGCAGCGCGGCGATGGTGCCGTCCAGCTGAGCGATGCGCAGCGCCTGCCAGCAGGCATCGTCGCTGCAATCGCGGCCCATGGTGAGGTTGGCGCGCACGCTGTCGTTGAACAGCGAGGGGTGCTGCAGCACCACCGCGACATTCTCGCGCAGGGTCTCGAGGCCGATCTCCTGCAGGCTTGCGCCGCCAAAGCGGATGGTACCGGCCTGGGCGCTGTAGAGGCCCAGCAGCAGTTGGACCAGGGTGCTCTTGCCGCCGCCGCTGGCGCCGACGATGGCGACCTTCTCGCCCGGTGCGATGGTCAGGTTGAGCTGGTCGAGCACCGGTTCGTCGTTATAGGCAAAGCGCAGGTCGCGCACGTCAATGCCGACCGTTTCGCGCCCAGTGAACGGATCACTGGCCGCCGGATACTGTGGCTCGTCGGCCCGCGCCAGCAGCTCGTTGAGCCGGCTCAGCGCGCCACCGGCGGCATAGTAGGCATATTGCAGGTTGAGCAACTGCTCGACCGGGCCGATCATGAACCACAGGTAGCTGAACACCGCCAGCATCTGGCCGATCGACAGGTCGGAGAACAGCACCGTGAGCATGGCCGCGGCGCGGAAGATGTCGATACCGAACTGGAACAGCAGCCCGCTGGCCCGACTACTGGCATCGCTCTTCCATTGCGAGGCCACGGCGAAGTCGCGCACTTCCCTGGCGCGCAGGCCCAGGCGGCCGAGGAAATAGCCCTGGCGATTGCCGGCGCGGATCTCCTGAATGGCGTCCAGGGTCTCGGTGAGGGCCTGGGTGAAGCGTGCGGTGCTGTCGTTTTCCAGCTTCTTCAGGTGCTTGACGCGCTTGCCCAACTGTACCGTGAAATAGATCACCAGCGGGTTGAACAGCAAGATCAGCAAGGCCAGCTGCCAGTGCATCCAGATGAGAATGGCGGCGGTGCCGGTCAGTGTCAGCATCGCCACCAGGAAGCGGCTGAGGGTCTCGCCGACGAACTTGTCGAGGGTGTCCAGGTCGGTGACCAGGTGCGTGGTCACGGTACCGCTGCCCAGGCTCTCGTATTCGCTCAGGGAGATGCGCTTGAGCCGTTCGATCAAGCGCACGCGCAAGCGGTAGACGATATCCTTGGCCAGCCCGGCGAACAGCCGCGCCTGCACCACGTTGAAGGCCAGCGCGACGCAGCGCAGCCCCAGGGTCGCGACCAGCATCAGGCCGATGTACCCCGCCGCTACCTGCCAGTTGGCCGGCAAGAACTGATTCATCCATTTCAACGCGGCATCGCCATTGCCCAGCAGCACCTCGTCGACCAACAGGGGCAGCAGCAAGGGGATCGGCACGCTGCACAGCGCTGCCAGGACGGCCACGCCGTTGGCGGTCCACAGGGCTTTGCGGTGATGCAGGGCGAGTCGCCGGATCTCCCGCCAGCTCAAGCGATCGGCTGCGCCCGGAGGTGGCCCGGGCACCGGGTCGGGCGAGCCGGGCAGATCAAGCACAGGCGGCCTGCTGCAGCCAACGGCCAAGCAAGGGTTGCAGGCGATCCAGCGGTTGGTAGCCATTGGTCAGCAAGGCCAGTTGGCCGTTGCGCTCGGCAAGCAAGGTGGGGAAGCCGGCGATGCCGAGGTCTTGCACCCAGCTGAAATCGGCCGCGGTTGCCATGCGCGTGTCGGCCCGGGTGAAAGCCTCGGCGAACGCGGCGCGGTCGAAGCCGGCCTGCTCGGCGAGGTTGACCAGTTGCACAGGGCGCGTCACGTCCTCCCCGTGCTGGTAGAAGCGTTGCTGGATCAAGTCGAGCAAGGACCAGGCCCGCGCGGCATCGATCGCGCGCGCGGCCACCAGGGCGCGGCAGGCGGGCTCGGTGTCGTAGACGAAACCGTCTGGCAAGGCCTCCTCGAAACGAAACACCTGGCCGGTGGCCTCGGCGACCGCCTGCCAGTGTTCCAGAATATAACGCCGGGTCGAGGCATCCAGGGCGCTGCTGCCACTACGCAAGCCGCCAGGCACCAGGTGGGTCTGGATACCGGCATCACGCGCCTGCGCGATCAGGGCCGCGGCCACTGGCGCGAAACCCCAGCACCAGGAGCACATCGGGTCCATCACGTAGAGCAGGCGAGCGGTCATGCATCAGGCCTCGGCTTTGCGGTAGTTGAAGCCGATCGGGTGCGGCTGGTTGCGCGCCTTGGCCAGCTCGATCTGCTTCTGCCGATCGATGGCGCTGCGCCGGGTCTTCTCGCTCAGGCTGTCCCAGCAGTGTGGGCAGCTGATACCGGGCGCGTAGTGCTCGGACGCACGTTCCTCCACGCTGATCGGGTGACGGCAGGCATGGCACTGGTCGTAATCGCCCTCGCTCAGGTCATGACGGACCGTCACGCGGTTGTCGAACACGAAGCAATCGCCCTGCCAGCGGCTGTCCTCCTGAGGCACCTCTTCGAGGTATTTCAGGATTCCGCCCTTAAGATGATAGACCTCTTCGAAGCCTTCACCGAGCATGTAGCTGGAGGCTTTCTCGCAACGGATGCCGCCGGTGCAGAACATCGCCACCTTCTTGTGCCGGCTTGGGTCGAAGTTGGCCTTGATGTACTCGGGGAACTCGCGGAAGGTCGTGGTCTTGGGATCGATGGCGCCCTCGAAGGTGCCGATGGCCACCTCGTAGTCGTTGCGGGTGTCGATCAGCAGCACTTCAGGGTCGCTGATCAGCGCGTTCCAATCCTGGGGCTCGACGTAGGTGCCGACCTTGTAGTTGGGGTCGACGCCTGGCACGCCCAGGGTGACGATCTCTTTCTTGAGCTTGACCTTGGTGCGGTAGAACGGCTGTGCGTCGCAGTAGGACTCCTTGTGGTCGACATCCACCAGGCGCGGGTCGCTGCGCAGCCAGGCAAGCAGCGCGTCAATGGCTTCACGGGTGCCCGACACGGTGCCGTTGATGCCTTCTTCGGCCAACAGCAGGGTGCCCTTGATGTCGTTGTCCAGCAGGGTCTTGAGCAGAGGCTCGCGCAGCTCGGTGTAGTCGTGCAGGGTGACGAACTTGTACAGCGCCGCCACGACGATAGCTTGGGTCATGCGATGGAATCTCCAGGTGGTCACCCTCGCAAAGGGCGGACCGGATTGGCAAAAAAAACGCGCCGACAAGCGGCGCGTTGCACAGTCTACCAAATTCCTGAAAAGGATTTTAGTGCTGGCTGCCTCCAGCACAGACCGGCGAGGCCGGAGCGGCACCGACCTTGGCCCATTCCTCGGGCGTGTAGGTATGCAGCGCCAGAGCATGGAACTGCCCCATCAGGTCACCGAGGGTGGCGTAGACCTTTTGGTGACGCTCGACGCTGTTCAGGCCCTCAAACTGCTCGCTGACCACCACGGCCTTGTAGTGGGTCTGCAAGCCGCGGCTGTGCATGTGGCTTTCGTCGAGCACTTGCAGGTGCTGCGGCGCAAGCTGGGCCAGGTGCTGTTCGATCTGTTGTTGCATGTTCATGACGGGCTCCGCTTACTTCTTCGCCGGGGCGGCGGCCTTGCCGGCGTTCGGGTCCAGTTCCTTGGTCATGTCTTCAAGCAGCTTGTTGACCACAGGGACCGCAGGCTCGAGCTTCTGCTGGGTCAACTGGGCCGACTGCTGGGTGACTTGCGGCATCTTGGTCATGACCTTGCGGCCCAGTGGCGACTCGTAGAACTTGACCAGGTCGTTGAGCTCGCTTTCCGAGAAGTTGGCTGTGTAGAGCTTGACCATGTCGGGCTTGAGCTTGTTCCAGCCGATGGACTGGTCCAGCGCGGCGTTGGCCTTGGCCTGGTAGCTGTCGAGCACGGTCTGCTTGGCGCCTGGCACCTTGGTCTTGATCTGCTCGAAACGCTGGCCGAACATCTGCTGCACTTGCATGTACACAGGCGTGCCCAGCTTGTCGGCGTTGGCCAGCTTGAGGAATTTTTCCGCTGCGGCATTGTGGCTGGCGGTATCAGCGAGCACTTGGCCGCTGGCACAGGCCAGGGCGACAGCGACGCAAAGGGCGCGGAGACGGGTCATCGAATTTCCTTCAGTAAACGGGGGAGGTAATACCTCTAGGGAGTAGAGCATTCTGCGCCGACACGGCACAGCGCTCAAGCAGGGCGATGGGCGATGGAACTGCCCGGATCAATCAGGGCCTAAACTGCGGATTCAGACAACGAAGGAGTGAGCGCAGCATGAGCCGTATCGAAACTGACAGCCTGGGCCCGGTCGAAGTTCCTGACGAGGCCTACTGGGGGGCCCAGACGCAACGCTCGCTGATCAACTTCGCCATCGGCAAGGAGCGCATGCCTCTGGCGGTGCTGCACGCCTTGGCGCTGATCAAGAAAGCCGCCGCGCGCGTCAACGACCGCAATGGCGACCTGCCGGCCGATGTCGCCCGCCTGATCGAACAGGCCGCCGACGAAGTGCTCGACGGCCAGCTCGATGAGCAGTTCCCGTTGGTCGTCTGGCAGACCGGCAGCGGTACCCAGAGCAACATGAACGTCAACGAAGTGATCGCCGGGCGCGCCAACGAGCTGGCCGGCACCGGCCGTGGCGGCAAGGTGCCGGTGCACCCGAACGACCATGTCAACCGTTCGCAGAGCTCCAACGATTGCTTCCCCACCGCCATGCACATCGCCGCGGCGCAGGCCGTTCAGCACAAGCTGTTGCCGGCGATCACCGAGCTGTCGTCGGGCCTGGCGGAGCTGTCCGCGCGCCATCAGCAGCTGGTCAAGACCGGCCGCACCCATATGATGGATGCCACGCCGATTACCTTCGGCCAGGAGGTCTCGGCCTTCGTCGCTCAGCTCGACTATGCCCA
This sequence comes from Pseudomonadota bacterium, assembly GCA_023388335.1. Taxonomy (GTDB): domain Bacteria; phylum Pseudomonadota; class Gammaproteobacteria; order Pseudomonadales; family Pseudomonadaceae; genus Aquipseudomonas. The sequence continues at coordinate 5,553 of JAEWGL010000172.1, forward strand.
GCGCGCGATCCGCGCCTCGCTGCCAGCGGTGTGCGAACTGGCCCAGGGTGGCACCGCGGTGGGCACCGGCCTGAATGCCCCGCACGGCTTTGCCGAAGCCATCGCGGCGGAGCTGGCGGCGCTGTCCGGCCTGCCGTTCGTCACCGCGCCGAACAAATTCGCCGCCCTCGCCGGCCATGAACCGCTGATCAGCCTGGCCGGGGGGCTGAAGACCCTGGCGGTGGCGTTGATGAAGATTGCCAACGACTTGCGCCTGCTCAGCTCCGGACCGCGCGGCGGTCTGGCCGAAGTGCGCCTGCCGGCCAACGAGCCAGGCAGCTCGATCATGCCGGGCAAGGTCAATCCGACCCAGTGCGAAGCCCTGTCGATGCTGGCGTGCCAGGTGCTGGGCAACGACACCGCGATCGGCTTCGCTGCCAGCCAAGGTCACCTGCAACTGAACGTGTTCAAACCGGTGATCATCCACAACCTGCTGCAGTCGATCGAACTGTTGGCCGACGGTTGCAGCAACTTCCAGCAGCACTGCGTGGCCGGCATTGAGCCGGATGCCGAGCAGATGGCCGCGCACCTGGAGCGTGGGCTGATGCTGGTGACCGCCCTTAATCCGCACATCGGTTACGACAAGGCCGCGGAGATCGCCAAGAAGGCCTATGGCGAGGGTTCCACCTTGCGCGAGGCGGCATTGGCGCTGGGGTACCTGACCAACGAGCAGTTCGATGAGTGGGTACGGCCAGAGAAGATGCTTGCGCCGGGTGGCAAGGGCTGAAGACTGGCTTGCAGGGGGCTGCTATTAGCCCCCGTGGCTGACACATCCAGTACCCCTGTGCGCTGCGCACCCTGCTGTGCGCGACTATGTTGCAGGGGTATGTGGGGGCCTTTTCGCGGGTAAACCTGCTCATAGAACAAATGCTAACTCACTGATTTAGCTGAACTGTGGGAGCGCGCCTTGTGCCGGGACGCCGGACCGCGCGATCGGGCCCGCCACCCCGCCACCATCGAGGGGCCCAGGGCGACCAGCGCCGATCCCGCCACTACCACCATCGCGCCCATATACCCCAGCGCATTGATCTGCTCCGCCTGCACGAAATCTGGCCAACACCATGCCGCCACGGCCACCGCGACGAAAGTCACCAACGGCGTCAGGGCCAGGGTCGCGCTGACCCGAGAGGCCTCCCAATGCGCCAGGGCTTCGGCGAAAGCGCCATAGGCCACCAGGGTGTTGAGGCAGCAGGCGAGCAACAGCCAGCCCTGCAAGGGGCTTAGTTGCAACACTTCCAGCGGATGGACCCAGGGTAGGAGCAGGACAGCGCAGGAGAGGTAGATCACCATCATCACCTGCATCGAATTCCACATCGTCAACAGCTGCTTCTGGCTCAGCGCGTATAAGGTCCAGATGCTCGTCGCCAGGAGGATGGTCAGCACGCCGGTGGTGTAGGTACCGAGCGAGGTCAGCAACTCGTCCAGCCGCTGGTTGAAGAACAGGCCAAAGCCCACCAGCAGGATCACCAACCCGGCGCCCTGCCCCAGGCTGAAGCGTTCCTTGAATACAAAGACACTGGCCACCAACAGCAACACCGGCCCGATCTGCACGACAAGTTGCGCGGTGCCTGGGCTGAGCAGGCGCAGGCCGAACAGGTACAGCACATAGTTGCCGAGCAGCCCGCAGGTAGCTACCGCTATCAGCCCCAGGCCCTTGCGCCCTAGCTGGCCGAACCTGGGCAGGCGCTTGGTCGCCGCCAGCCAGGCGAACAGCAGCCCACCGGAGACGGACAGGCGATACCAGGTAACAGTCACCGGGTCCATCACCTGCAGTACCTGCTTGAGCTTGATCGGCAGGATGCCCCAGAGCAGCGCGGTCAGCAGTGCCAGAAACAGGCCATAGACCCAGCGACCGGATGAAATATGCATAAAAGCCTCAGTAAGCCCTTTGGTGGGGAATCGGGAATTCTAGGGGGTTGGAGTGTACGGCTGGGGAAAAGTGACTGGAAAAATACTCATCAAGTCATTCCGAGGTGGCATGGACCTTTCGCTCGGGCACGATCTCAGGGCAGGCCTCGGTCAGCTCTCTCTCCCTTGGGGGTTGGGGTGAGGGCCGCAGGTACAACCCGTGTGCAGCCTAACCCTCACCCTAGCCCTCTCCCAGAGGGAGAGGGAAC
>JAEWGL010000018.1 GCA_023388335.1 Pseudomonadota bacterium
CGACTAGGTTGCTCACAAAGTCTGTTGGCCGGCTTGTGGATAAGATGTTCGCCATCGGCTGCACGCCTTGCATACCAAGGCCTGAACGCAACTGTTCAATTTCTGATCAAGTCCGTGAATATGACAAGCCCATTAGCTACGACGAGCTTTCCACAATTACTGTGCTCTGAGCTGTGGATAAGGTGTTCATCGAGTGCTGATATGGTCGGTAATAAAGGCGCGCCGCACATGTGATCGAAAAATGAACAGATCTATACCCGCTCGGGAATGGCCGGTACTGATAGTTCTGCCAGTTATGCGCTTGGGTCTTGCTTGGTAGGTTGGGCATGTCGCCTTCACAGAGATGCCTCGCCATGACCACCTATCTACTCCAGACCGATATGCAGCGCTCTACCTTGGGCGGCCAGCGGTTTCCAGGGCGCGCTTACAGTGCTTATGGCGACAGCGCCAATCCGGTGAGCTCGATGCAGGGCTTTGCCGGCCAGGTGCGCGATAGGCAAACCGGCTGGTATCACCTGGACAACGGCCATCGGGTCTACAACCCGAAGCTCATGCGTTTTCACTCGGCGGACCGGCTGAGCCCATTCGACAAAGGCGGGCTGAATGCCTACGCCTATTGCCGGAATGATCCCATTAACTTCCATGACCCTAGCGGTCAGTTTCCGAGTCTGATAGCCCCGATCAAAGGCATTATCGGAGGTTTTCTCAATCTTGCGATCAGTGTGGTAAAGGCCTATCGAGGCCATGTAACCGAGCGTAATTTCACTATCAATACGCGTTATCCCGCGAGTCGAGCGGGAGAACTGGCGCTTGAGATCGCTGAAAACTCGGTAAGCAGATGGACGAGAAGAGACGCCATCTTGACGGGGGTAGGCGCGTTCAGTGCGACTGTCAGTATCGGAACCAGTATAGGCCGCCTGGCCGCAGCAAATACCGATACACTTGCATGGATCGATACCGGTGTTGCAGTGGTAGCCACGGCGGCGTCAATGTGCGAACTGGTCATGTTGGCGAGGGAGCCACTGCCCGCGCGCTATCCAGTGCAAGCGCGCGCTATTCGGCGATCTGCTTCCCCCGCACGAGAGAGCTCGGTGTAAGCCTCGTCCTATGCACAGTGCAACCTCCCTGTGGTCCGGACTGCTCAGTAGGTCACTGCGCCTTCACTTCCTGCAGATAAGGCGCCGGCGCCGCCCCCAGGTTGTTGAGCATGCGCTGGCTGTACCAGTCGATGAAGTTGACCACGCCGAACTCGTAGGTCTTGGAGTATGGGCCTGGCTGGTACGCGGTGGAGTTGATGCCGCGCTGGTTCTCTTCGGCCAGGCGACGGTCCTGGTCGTTGGTGGCGTCCCACACCTTGCGCATGCGCTCGGGGTCGTAGTCGACGCCTTCGACGGCGTCCTTGTGCACGATCCACTTGGTGCTGACCATGCTCTCCTGGGCGCTGATCGGCCACACGGTAAACACGATGATGTGGTCGCCCATGCAGTGGTTCCAGGAATGCGGCAGGTGCAGGATGCGCATCGAGCCCAGCTCGGGGTTCTTGATCCGGCCCATGAGCTTCTGTACGGCCTGCTTGCCGTCCATGGTCATGGACACGGTGCCCTTGAGCAGCGGCATGCGCACGATACGGTTGCGCAGGCCGAAGCTGGCGTGGGCGTAGGGGATCTTCTCGGCATCCCAGGCAGCGGCCGAAGCGGCGACGTGGTCCTTGAAGGCCTGGTCGGCGCGTGGGTCGGTGACGTCGTCCCACTCCAGCAGGGTCTTGAGCAACTCAGGGTGCGAGGCGTTGCAGTGGTAGCACTCGCGGTTGTTCTCCAGCACCAGCTTCCAGTTGGCCTTTTCCATCAAGGTGGTCTGCACCGCCACCTTGGTGTTCTCCATGTCGTAGGGCTCCATGTAATGGGCCAGGGTGGCGAGGAACTCGTCGATCGCCGGCGGGTTCTCGGCCAGGCTGATGAAGATATAGCCGCCGGCGGTCTTCACCTGCACAGGCTTGAGGCCGAACTGCTTCATGTCGAAGTCGCTGCCCATTTCGGTGCCGGCGAACAGCAGGCGTCCGTCGAGCTCGTAGGTCCACTGATGGTATGGGCAGACCAGCTTGGCCACCTTGCCCTTGTCGCTGGTGCACAGGCGCGAGCCCCGGTGACGGCAGACGTTGTGGAACGCATGCACCTGACCTTCGGCGCCGCGGATCACGATGATCGGGTTCTTGCCGATCTGCAGGGTCAGGAAATTGCCCTTGGCCGGGATCTCGCAGGTCATGCCGGCGATCAGCCACTCTTTGTGGAAGATCTCCTGCATGTCGATCTGGAACAGACGCTCGTCGGTGTAGAAAGGCTGCGGCAGCGAGTAGGTGCGTTCGCGCGTCTGCAGCATGTGGGCGGTGGCGCCGCGTGCTGCCTCCAGTGGATCGCCCAGGCTCAGGTTTGCGGTGACGTCCATCGTGTGGTCCTCATGGCCAGTAAAGGCCGGCGAAAGTGGCTGATCGTTCTTGTGGCATCGCAGGGCAAAAAACAGCGTGTGCAGTTGCCGTGGAGTGTGCGTTCGCCAAGGTCCGGAACCATATCCATGGACGACATGGCCGAATCCGTTTCCGACGCGGCAACCCTTGTCGCTCAAGGCTGGTCGCGATAAGCACGCCGATGTCGCGGATGGGAATGTACGAAGGCATGGGCTTGCGCATTATCACTCCCATCAAAGCCGCTATCGGCCGTTGGAGACGAGCATGTCCAATCCCTTCCTCAATCCGGTCACTACCCAGACCTGGGCCAACGGCCGCCACATCGTGCGCTGCGTCAAGGTCATCCAGGAAACCTGGGATGTGCGCACCTTCTGTTTCATGGCCGACCAGCCGATCATGTTCTTCTTCAAGCCCGGGCAGTTCGTCACGTTGGAGCTGGAAATAGAAGGCCAGCCGGTGATGCGTTCGTACACCATTTCAAGCTCGCCGTCGGTCCCCTACAGTTTTTCGGTGACCATCAAGCGGGTGCCTGGAGGGCGCGTCTCGAACTGGCTGCACGACACCTTGCACGAGGGCCAGGAGCTGGCGGTGCACGGGCCGGTGGGGCTGTTCAACGCCATCGACTTTCCGGCGCCGAAAGTGCTCTACCTCAGCGGCGGGGTCGGCATCACCCCGGTGATGTCCATGGCGCGCTGGTTCTACGACACCAATGCCAACTGCGACATGGTCTTCGTGCACAGCGCCCGCTCGCCCAAGGACATCATCTACCACCGCGAGCTGGAGCAGATGGCCTCGCGGATCGACAACTTCAGTTTGCACATCATTTGCGAGAAGCACGGCCTGGGCGAGCCGTGGGCGGGGTATCGCGGCTACCTGAACCACAAGCTGCTGGAACTGATAGCCCCGGACTTCCTCGAGCGTGAAGTGTTCTGCTGCGGTCCGGCGCCATACATGAACGCCATCAAGCGCCTGCTGGAAAGCGCCGGCTACGACATGCGCCGCTACCATGAGGAATCGTTCGGCGCTACACCGCCGGAGGCCAAGGCCGATGCGGTGGAGCAGGCCGAGCAGGCCGCCGATGCGCCGCAGGTGGATGCCGCCGACCTGCACCTGGTGGAGTTCACCGGCAGCGACAAGAGCATCCGCGTGGCACCGGGCGAGACCGTGCATGCCGCGGCCGCCAAGGTCGGCCTGATGATTCCCAAGGCTTGCGGCATGGGCATCTGCGGGACCTGCAAGGTGCTCAAGCTCGGTGGCGAGGTGGAGATGGAGCACAACGGCGGCATTACCGACGAGGATGTCGCCGAGGGCTACATCCTGTCGTGCTGCAGCGTGCCCAAGGGGGATGTGCGGATCGATTATTGACCGCACCTGCACACGTGCAGTCGCGGCACATCAGTTAAACGCGGAACCGCGCCACCAGCCCATTCAAGTCCAGCGCCAGGCGCGACAGCTCGGTGCTGGCAGTGCTGGTCTGGTGGGCGCCGGTGGCCGACTGCACCGACAGATCATTGATGTTTACCAGGTTACGGTCGACCTCACGGGCCACCTGGGCCTGCTCCTCGGCGGCACTGGCGATCACCAGGTTGCGCTCGTTGATCTGCGCCACGGCGCTGGCGATGTTGTCCAGCGCCAGGCCAGCGCCGCGGGCGATGTTCAAGGTCGACTCGGCGCGCTCGGTACTGTTGCGCATGGAGTCGACCGCCTGCTCGGTGCCGCCCTGGATGCTAGCGATCATGCGTTCGATCTCGCTGGTCGACTGCTGGGTACGGTGCGCCAAGGCGCGGACCTCGTCGGCGACCACGGCGAAGCCACGGCCTGCCTCACCGGCGCGCGCGGCCTCGATCGCTGCATTGAGTGCCAGCAGGTTGGTCTGGTCGGCCAGGCCACGGATCACGTCCAGTACCTTGCCGATGTCGCGCGACTGCGCCGCCAGGTTGCCAATCAGTTGAGCGGTAGCCTGTACATCGCCGCTCATGCGTTCGATGGCGCCAACGGTCTCTAGCACCAGGTCGCGACCATCACCGGCCGAACGGGTGGCGTCGCTGGAGGCTTCGCAGGTGCTCACCGCATTGCGTGCGACTTCTTCCACGGCGCTGGTCATCTCGGTGACGGCGGTGGCCGCCTGTTCGATCTCGTTGTTCTGCTGCTGCAGGCCGCGAGCGCTTTCATCGGTCACGCAGTTCAGCTCCTCGGCGGCCGAGGCCAGCTGGGTGGCGGAACCCGCGATCAATTGCAGGGTGTCGCGCAGCTTGTTCTGCATCTTGGCCATGGCGCGCAGCAGGCGTGCGGCTTCGTCCGTGCCTTCGGCGTGGACGGTCTGGGTCAGGTCGCCTTCGGCGATCTGCTCGGCGGCGTTCAGGGCTTCGTTGATCGGCGCCACGATACTGCGGGTCAGCAGCCAGGCGCAAAGCAAGGTCAGCGCGGTGGCGGCCACCAGCAGGACGATCACCAGGGTGAAGGCATCAGCATACTGGCTGGCGGCCTGCTCGTTGGACTTGCGCGTCTGTTCGGTGTTGAAAAGCACCAGCGCATCCATGACTTCGTTGATCTGTTCGGAATTGGCGAGCAGGTCCCTGTTGAGCAGGTCACGCAGCGCTTCCAGCTGTTCGGCCTGGCTCATGGCGCGTATTTGCGATTCCAGCTGGCGGTACTGGTTGAGCAGTTGCCCGTAACGGTCGAACGTCGCCTGCTCGTTGGGGTCTTCGACCAGCTGCTGGTAGGCCTGCCGGGCCTTGTCGATCTGGACATTGCGCTCGTCGAGCAGGCGCAGCGTATCCTGCTGGACCACGGGGTCGCGGTTGACCAGCAGGCGATAGGCCAGGGTGCGCATGCGCAGGTTGAGCGCAGTCAGCTCATCGAGTGTCTTGATGCTGGGCACGTTGATGGTCTCGATCTTGACGCCTGCCTCGCGAATCGAGCGCATCTGGCTGAGCGACAGGATGCCCAGGCAGAGCATCAGCAGACCAATCAAGGCGAAGCCCAGCAGCGAGCGCGGGGCAATGTTCAAGGCACGAAGGGACATGGCGGAACATCCAGGCAAGGAAAAGGGGGGCGCGGTCCTTGCGACGGAGTGGGATTACCTGCATATCGGTCGCCGGCGTCAGAGCTTGAACCTATGGGCGGTGAAAAAGGTGTGCGCCGGTGGTTCCAGACGGACGGTTTACCCAGGGCGGAACAAGCGGCGCCGGAGCCGGTCAATCAGCCCCAGGTAATAGCCTTGCGAATCCGTTATTTAATGGCGGGGGACGGCACTTTTCTTTATCGTGTGTACCCTTTGCAACAACCGAGAACTTCCCATGCTGGAAACATCCCTGAATCAACTCGAGCAACTGGTCAACGACCTGGTGCAGAAGAACACCCAACTGACCGAGCAGAACGACCGCTTGAGCCAGGAACTGGCCCAGGCCAAGGAAGAAAACGACAGCCTGCAGCTGAACCTGATGGAGCAGGAAGAAAAGCACGGTGCCACCGCCGCGCGCATCCAGGCCCTGGTTGAACGCGCCAGCGCCGGTGCCGTCAACGCATGAGGCTGCAAGCGCAGCCGATCAATGTCGTGTCGATCCTCGGCAACGACTATTCGATCAAAGCGCCTGAGGGCCAGGAGCAGACCTTGTCGCAGGCCGTGCAGATGCTCAACGCATCCTTGGCCGATACCAAGCGTCTGTACCCAACCCTGATCGGTGACAAGCTGCTGGTCCTGGCAGCCTTGAACCTGTGTTCGCGGCAACTCGATTTGCAGCGTGAGCACCAGCAGACCCTCGATCGTTACCAAGAGCAAGTCAATGCCACGGTCGACGTCATTACCCGGACCATCGGCGAGGCCTGAGCCGCTCTAGCGGCCTGATCCCCCTTGCTTGCCAGCTCACCTTCCCTTGTGGAAGGTGGGCTGGCAGTGTTTTGGATCGCTGGAATAATTGAATACTTGAGTGTATACACTTCTTCCCGGGCGCGTGCACCGCGCTTATTTCCTTGGGGAGCAATGGCATGCAGCTCTGGCGGCGAAGTATCCAGTGGCAATTGATCACCTGCATGGGCGCGGCCCTGTTGCTCAGCCTGCTGGTGGTGATGGCGATCTATACCCTGGCGGTCAATCGCCTGACAGAACGCTATCTGGTCGATACGGCGTTGCCAGCCAGTGTCGAGGCCATGCGCAACGATATCGAGCGCATGCTCGGCCAGCCTCTGGTCGCTGCCGCCGACATTGCCGGCAATACCCTGTTGCGTGACTGGTTGGCCGGCGGTGAAGCGCCGGCCGAGGCCCCACGTTTCATCGAGTACCTGGAGGCGACGCGCCAGCGCAACCAAGCCTTCACCGCGCTGTTCGCCGCCACCGCCACCGGCCACTACTACAACGAGAAGGGCCTGGACCGCACCCTCAGCCGTGACAACCCCAAGGACAGCTGGTTTTACGGCTATATCGACAGTGGCGCCAAGCGCCTGATCAACATCGATATCGATGGCGCCACCGGCGAGCTGGCGCTGTTTATCGACTACCGCGTGGAGAAGGACGGCGAACTGGTCGGCATCGCCGGCATGGGCCTACGCATGACCGAACTGTCAGAACGTATCCATGACTTCAGCTTCGGTGAGCGGGGCCGGGTCTTCCTGGTGCGCAACGATGGCCTGATCCAGGTTCATCCGCAAAACGAATTCAGTGGCAAGCGCCAGCTCGCTGAGCAGATCGGCGCCCAGGCGGCCAAGGTCGCCCTTGCTCCCGGCGCGGGCCTGCGCAGCAGCCGCTTCAGCCGTGACGACGAACACTACCTGGCCTTGAGCCTGCCCTTGCGCGAGCTGAACTGGACGCTGGTCGCCGAAGTGCCCGAAGCGCAGATCTATGCACAGATGCACCAGGCCGTGTGGCTGACCAGCCTGATCGGCGGCGCGGTGGCCCTGCTCTCGCTATTGTTGGTGGTCTGGCTGGCACGGGGCCTGGTGCGGCCGATCCGGCGGGTCACCACGGCGCTGGTGGAGATCGGCAGTGGCGCCGGTGACCTGACCCACCGCCTGGACGATGCTCGCCAGGACGAGCTGGGCGACCTGGCGCGTGGTTTCAACCGCTTCCTCGACAGCCAGCGCGGCTTGATCGGCGATGTGCTGCGCACCACTGAGCACCTGAACAGCGCGGTCGATCAGGTGACCCGCGTGGTGGAGCAGACTGCCGAGCGCTCCGACCGCCAGCAACAGATGACCGAGATGGTCGCGACGGCCGTTCACCAGATGGGCCTGACGGTGCAGGACATCGCGCAGAATGCCGGCAACGCCGCCCAGGCCTCGGAGACGGCACGCAACGAAGCCTTGCAGGCACGTGAGGTGGTGCGCAGCTCGATCACGCATATCGAAGGCATGTCCGGCGAGATCGGCCAGGCGGCCGAGGCGGTCGGCCAACTGGCCGAAGAAGTGGCCTCGATCGATGAAGTGCTCGCAGTGATCCGCAGCATTTCCGAACAGACCAACCTGCTGGCACTCAATGCCGCCATCGAAGCGGCGCGGGCCGGGGAAATGGGCCGGGGCTTTGCCGTGGTCGCCGATGAGGTGCGTACCTTGGCGCGTCGCACCCAGGTGTCCACCGACCAGGTGCAGCAGATGATCCAGCGCCTCAAGCATGGCGCCGGTAGCGCTGTGGCCTCGATGCAGGTCGGTCGGCAGGCGACGGGCACCGGCGTGGCGTCGAGCCAGCGCACGGGGGCGTCTCTGGGGGCCATTACCGATCAGGTCGAGCGCATCAGCGACATGAACCAGCAGGTGGCCACCGCGACCGAGGAACAGTCAGCGGTGACCGAGGAGATCAACCGCACCGTGCAGGGGATTTCCGACCTGGCCCGCGAGACAGCGGCCGAAGTGCAAGCGTGCCGCGAGGATTGCCAGGCGTTGCGCGGATTGGCCGAGGACCTGGCGCGGCAGATGGGCGGCTTCAGGCTCTAGGCATCGAGCCTTGTGGGGCACCCAGGTCGGGACGCCGCAGCGCTGCAAATGTGCTCGGCATTCCCTTGCAGGCTAGCGTGCTTTCACACGCCCATGACCACGCGGATATCTGCCGCCAGTTCGCGCACCCTGGCCTCCTCGGTATCCCACGAACACATGAACCGCGCACCACCGCTGCCGATGAAGGTATAGAAGCGCCAGCCCTTGCCGCGCAGGGCTTCGATCGCCTGCTCCGGCATTTGCAGGAACACGCCGTTGGCCTCCACCGGGAACATCAGTTCGACCCCTGGCACATCGCTGACCAGCGCGGCCAGCAGTTGCGCGCAGTGGTTGGCATGGGCGCCATAGCGCAGCCAGGCGCCGTCTTCGAGCAGGCCGACCCAGGGCGCGGAAAGAAAACGCATCTTCGAGGCCAACTGCCCAGCCTGCTTGCAGCGGTAGTCGAAATCATCGGCCAGGCCGCGGTTGAAGAACAGGATGGCTTCGCCCACGGCCATGCCGTTCTTGGTGCCGCCGAAGCACAGCACGTCGACTCCGGCCTTCCAGGTCAGTTCGGCCGGTGAGCAGCCGAGGAAAGCGCAGGCGTTGCTGAAGCGGGCACCGTCCATGTGCAGGTTCAGGCCCAGCTCCTTGCAGGTGGCGCTGATCGCCTTGAGCTCGTCGGGGCGATAGACGCTACCGACCTCGGTGGCCTGGGTCAGCGTCACCACACGCGGCTTGGGGTAGTGGATGTCCTGCCGCTTGATGGCGACCTCACGGATCGACTCTGGGGTCAGCTTGCCGTCGACGCTGCGCGCTGTGAGCAGCTTGGAGCCGTTGGAGAAGAACTCCGGCGCGCCGCATTCGTCGGTCTCGACGTGGGCGGTCTCCGAGCAGATCACGCTGTGGTAGCTCTGGCACAGCGAGGCCAGGGCCAGCGAGTTGGCGGCGGTGCCGTTGAAGGCGAAGAACACCTCGCAGTCGGTCTCGAACAGCTGTCGGAAGTACTCGGAGGCGCGCGCGGTCCATTGGTCGTCCCCGTAGGCCCGGTCGTGGCCGTGGTTGGCCTTCTCCATGGCTGCCCAGGCTTCAGGGCAGATACCGGAATAGTTGTCGCTGGCGAATTGTTGGCTTTGATCTGTCATGACACTGTCCTGTGAACGACGCAGAACCGCACTCTAAACCATCGTCCAAGCCGAGACTACGCAATGCTTTGTGCAGGAGTCCGCCCAGCCCGCCGGGCTGCGCTGTCGCGCAGAGAACAACGCCTGCAAGCGCGCTCCCACAGGTTTGGCTAAGTCAATGAGTTAGCGTTTGTTCTATGAGCGGCCTAGGCCGCATGGACATGGGTCTGAAGCGCTTTGCACCGCAATGTCGTAAACGCGCCATTGCAAGGCGTGCGCAGGCATCTGGGTACCCCGCGCCGCCCCTACCATCGCTGCAAAGGGTCATTGAACCCTACAGACAAGAAATGATCGCTGCCGGGAGACACACATGTTCAGCAAGCAAGACCAGATCCAGGGTTACGATGACGCACTGCTGGCGGCGATGAATGCCGAAGATCAGCGCCAGGAAGATCACATCGAGCTGATCGCCTCGGAGAACTACACCAGCCCACGCGTCATGCAGGCCCAGGGCAGCGGCCTGACCAACAAGTACGCCGAAGGCTACCCGGGCAAGCGCTACTACGGTGGCTGCGAGCATGTCGACAAGGTCGAGCAATTGGCCATCGACCGCGCCAAGCAGCTGTTTGGCGCCGACTACGCCAACGTCCAGCCGCACTCCGGCTCCTCGGCCAACAGCGCCGTGTACCTGGCGCTACTGCAGGCCGGCGACACCCTCCTGGGCATGAGCCTGGCCCACGGCGGCCACCTGACCCACGGCGCCAAGGTGTCGTCCTCGGGCAAGCTGTACAACGCCGTGCAGTACGGTATCAACACCGCTACCGGCCTGATCGACTACGACGAGGTCGAGCGCCTGGCCGTCGAGCACCAGCCGAAGATGATCGTCGCCGGCTTCTCGGCCTACTCCAAGACCCTGGACTTCCCGCGCTTTCGTGAAATCGCCGACAAGGTCGGTGCCTACCTGTTCGTCGACATGGCCCACGTGGCCGGCCTGGTCGCCGCGGGCCTGTACCCCAACCCGCTGCCCTACGCCGACGTGGTCACCACCACCACCCACAAGACCCTGCGCGGTCCCCGTGGTGGCCTGATCCTGGCGCGCAGCAACGAAGCCATCGAGAAAAAGCTCAACGCCGCCGTGTTCCCCGGTGCCCAGGGTGGCCCGCTGATGCACGTCATCGCCGCCAAGGCGATCTGCTTCAAGGAGGCCCTGGAACCTGGCTTCAAGACCTACCAGAAGCAGGTCATCGACAACGCCCAGGCCATGGCCCAGGTCTTCGTCGAGCGCGGCTACGACGTGGTCTCTGGCGGTACCGACAACCACCTGTTCCTGGTCAGCCTGATCCGCCAGGGCCTGACCGGCAAGGATGCCGACGCCGCCCTTGGCCGCGCCCACATCACCGTCAACAAGAACGCCGTGCCCAACGACCCGCAGTCGCCTTTCATCACCTCCGGCCTGCGCATCGGTACCCCAGCGGTCACCACCCGCGGGTTCAAGGTGGCCCAGTGCACCGCGCTGGCCGGCTGGATCTGCGACATCCTCGACAACCTCGGTGACGTCGATGTCGAGGCCGATGTGGCGCGCAACGTCGCGGCGCTGTGCGCGGATTTCCCGGTTTACCGCTGAGTGGAGTAAACAGTCATGAAACGCTATTCAGGCTTCGGCCTTTTCAAACACTCCCTCAGCCACCACGAGAACTGGCAGCGCATGTGGCGCACGCCGACGCCGAAGAAAGCCTATGACGTGGTCATCGTCGGCGGCGGCGGCCATGGCCTGGCCACGGCCTATTACCTGGCCAAGGTCCATGGCATCACCAATGTGGCCGTGGTCGAAAAAGGCTGGCTGGGCGGCGGCAACACGGCCCGCAACACCACCATCGTGCGTTCCAACTATTTGTGGGACGAATCGGCGCAGCTGTACGAACACGCCATGAAACTCTGGGAAGGGCTGAGCCAGGACATCAACTACAACGTGATGTTCTCCCAGCGCGGCGTCTACAACCTGTGCCACACCCTGCAGGACATGCGTGACTCCGAGCGCCGGGTGAGCGCCAACCGCCTCAACGGCATCGATGGCGAGCTGCTCAATACCCAGCAGGTGGCTGACGAAGTCCCGTACCTGGACTGCTCGAAGAACACTCGTTACCCGATCCTGGGCGCCACCGTGCAGCGTCGCGGCGGCGTGGCCCGCCACGATGCCGTGGCCTGGGGCTATGCCCGCGCCGCCGACGCCCTGGGCGTCGACCTGATCCAGCAGACCGAAGTCATCGGCTTTCGCAAGGAAAACGGCGCGGTGATCGGCGTCGAGACCAACAAGGGCTTCATCGGCGCCAAGCGCGTCGGCGTGGTCACCGCCGGTAACTCGGGGCACATGGCGCGCCTGGCGGGCTTTCGCCTGCCGCTCGAATCGCACCCCTTGCAGGCCCTGGTATCCGAGCCGATCAAGCCGATCATCGACAGCGTGATCATGTCCAACGCCGTGCACGGCTACATCAGCCAGTCCGACAAGGGCGACCTGGTCATCGGCGCCGGTATCGACGGCTTCGTCGGCTACGGCCAGCGTGGCGGCTACCCGATCATCGAGCACACCCTGCAAGCGATCGTCGAGATGTTCCCGATCCTCTCGCGGGTGCGCATGAACCGCCAATGGGGCGGCATCGTCGACACCTCGCCGGACGCCTGCCCGATCATCTCCAAGACCCCGGTGAAGAACATGTTCTTCAACTGCGGCTGGGGCACCGGCGGCTTCAAGGCGACCCCAGGTTCTGGCCACGTCTTCGCGGCCAGCCTGGCCAAAGGCGAGATGCACCCCCTGGCGGCGCCGTTTTCCATCGAGCGCTTCCACCATGGCGCGCTCATCGACGAACACGGCGCTGCCGCCGTCGCCCACTAACAGGAGAATTCCTCATGTTGCATATCTTCTGTCCACACTGCGGCGAGCTGCGCTCCGAAGAAGAGTTTCACTGCGCCGGCCAGGCCCACATCGCCCGCCCGCTGGACGCCAACGCCTGCACCGACGCCGAGTGGGGCGAATACATGTTCTTCCGTGACAACCCGCGCGGCCTGCACCACGAGCTGTGGGACCACGTCGCCGGTTGCCGCCAGTACTTCAACGCGACCCGTGACACGGTGACCTACGAGATTCTGGAAACCTACAAGATCGGCGAAAAGCCGCAAGTGACCGGCGCCAAGCAGACCCCTGCGCAGTCGACCGTAAAAGGTCAGGGAGAAACCGTATGAGCCAGACCTATCGCCTTTCCAGTGGCGGTCGTATCGACCGCAGCAAGGTCTTGAGCTTCACCTTCAACGGCAAGACCTACCAGGGCTATGCCGGTGACAGCCTGGCCGCGGCCCTGCTGGCCAACGGTGTCGACATCGTCGGGCGCAGCTTCAAGTACTCGCGTCCACGCGGCATCATTGCCGCCGGTGCCGAGGAGCCGAACGCGATCCTGCAGATCGGCGCCAGCGAAGCCACCCAGATCCCCAACGTGCGCGCCACCCAGCAGGCCCTGTATTCGGGCCTGGTGGCCACCAGCACCAACGGCTGGCCGAACGTCAACAACGACATGATGGGCATCATCGGCAAGGTCGGCGGCAACATGATGCCGCCCGGGTTCTACTACAAGACCTTCATGTACCCCAAGTCGTTCTGGATGACCTACGAGAAGTACATCCGCAAGGCCGCCGGCCTTGGCCGCGCGCCGTTGCAGAACGATCCGGACACCTACGACTACATGAACCAGCACTGCGACGTGCTGGTGGTCGGTGCAGGGCCCGCCGGCCTTGCCGCGGCGCTGGCCGCCGGCCGCAGCGGCGCCCGGGTGATCCTTGCCGACGAGCAGGAAGAGTTCGGTGGCAGCCTGCTCGACAGCCGAGAAACCCTCGATGGCAAACCGGCCGCTGACTGGGTCGCCGCCATCGTGGCCGAGCTGCAGACCCTGCCGGAAGTGACCCTGCTGCCGCGCGCCACGGTCAACGGCTATCACGACCACAACTTCCTCACCATCCATGAACGACTGACCGACCACCTGGGCGACCGCGCGCCGATCGGCCAGGTTCGCCAGCGCATCCATCGCGTGCGTGCCAAGCGTGTGGTGCTGGCTACCGGCGCCCACGAGCGTCCGCTGGTGTACGGCAACAACGACGTACCGGGCAACATGCTGGCCGGTGCCATTTCCACCTACGTGCGCCGTTATGGCGTGGCGCCGGGCCGCAAGCTGGTGCTGTCGACCAACAACGACCACGCCTACCGCACCGCGCTGGACTGGCACGATGCCGGCCTGCAGGTGGTCGCAGTGGCCGACGCCCGGCACAACCCGCGCGGCTCGCTGGTCGAGCAAGCGCGTGCCAAGGGCATCCGCATCCTCACCTCCAGCGCCGTGATCGAAAGCCGTGGCAGCAAGCACGTCACCGCGGCCCGCGTGGCGGCCATCGATGTGCAGGCGCACAAGGTCACCAGCCCCGGCGAATGGCTGGACTGCGACCTGGTGGCCACTTCCGGCGGCTACAGCCCGGTCGTGCACCTGGCCTCGCACCTGGGCGGCCGTCCGGTGTGGCGTGAAGACATCCTCGGCTTCGTGCCGGGCGATGCACCGCAGAAACGCGTGTGCGTCGGTGGCATCAATGGCGTCTACGCCCTGGGCGACACCTTGGCCGATGGTTTCGAGGGCGGCGCGCGCGCGGCAAGCGAAGCGGGCTTCAAGGCCTCGGCCTGCAGCCTGCCGAAGGTCCTGGCGCGCAAGGACGAGCCCACCCTGGCACTGTTCCAGGTGCCCCACGAGAGAGTCTCCAACCGCGCGCCCAAGCAGTTCGTCGACCAGCAGAACGACGTCACCGCCGCCGGTATCGAGCTGGCCACCCGCGAAGGCTTCGAGTCGGTCGAGCACGTCAAGCGCTATACCGCGCTGGGCTTCGGTACCGACCAGGGCAAGTTGGGCAATATCAACGGCCTGGCCATCGCCGCCCGTTCGATGGGTATCACCATCCCTGAGATGGGCACCACCATGTTCCGCCCCAACTACACGCCGATCACCTTCGGTGCGGTCGCCGGGCGTCACTGTGGCCACCTGTTCGAGCCGGTGCGCTTCACCGCGCTGCATGCCTGGCATGTGAAGCACGGCGCCGAGTTCGAGGACGTCGGCCAGTGGAAGCGCCCGTGGTACTTCCCCAAGGCCGGTGAAGACATCCACGCCACCGTGGCCCGCGAATGCAAGGCCGTGCGTGACAGCGTCGGCCTGCTCGACGCCTCGACCCTGGGCAAGATCGACATCCAGGGCCCCGATGCCCGCGAGTTCCTCAACCGCGTGTACACCAATGCCTGGACCAAGCTCGACGTGGGCAAGGCCCGCTACGGCCTGATGTGCAAGGAAGACGGCATGGTCTTCGACGATGGCGTCACCGCCTGCATCGCCGACAACCACTTCATCATGACCACCACCACCGGCGGCGCTGCCCGCGTATTGCAGTGGCTGGAGCTGTACCTGCAGACCGAATGGCCGGAACTCAAGGTGTACTTCACCTCGGTCACCGACCACTGGGCGACCCTGACCCTGTCCGGCCCCAACAGCCGCAAGCTGCTCAGCGAAGTCACCGACATCGACCTGGACAAGGACGCCTTCCCGTTCATGTCCTGGAAGGAAGGCCAGGTCGCTGGCGTCCCGGCGCGGGTGTTCCGTATTTCCTTCACCGGCGAGCTGTCCTACGAGGTGAACATCCAGGCCAACTACGCCATGGGCGTGCTGGAGAAGGTCGTCGAGGCCGGTAAAAAGTACAACCTGACCCCGTACGGCACCGAAACCATGCACGTACTGCGCGCCGAGAAGGGCTTCATCATCGTCGGCCAGGACACCGATGGTTCGATGACCCCGGACGACCTCAACATGAGCTGGTGCGTGGGCCGCAACAAGCCGTTCTCGTGGATCGGCCTGCGTGGCATGAACCGCGAGGACTGCGTGCGCGAGAACCGCAAGCAGCTGGTCGGCCTCAAGCCGGTCGACCCGACCAAATGGCTGCCCGAGGGCGCCCAGCTGGTGTTCGATCCCAAGCAGCCCATCCCGATGGACATGGTCGGCCACGTGACTTCCAGCTACGCCGCCAACTCGCTGGGCTATTCCTTCGCCATGGCTGTGGTCAAGGGCGGGCTCAAGCGCATCGGCGAGCGGGTCTACTCGCCGCAAGCCGATGGCAGCGTGATCGAGGCAGAGATCTGTTCTTCGTTGTTCTTCGATCCGAAGGGTGAGCGGCAGAACGTATAAGGCCCCTGAAGGCAGGCGCAGAACCCTGTGGGAGCGGGTGAGCCCGCACACAGGGTCTGCGCCGCTCCTGGCACAAGAATTCAAGGCAGGTAACCAATGAGCGCTATCAACGTCTACCAGCAGAACCCCAGCGCCGACGTCAAGGTCGAGTCGCCGCTGCACCACGCAGACCTCGCCAGCCTGATCGGCAAGGGACGCAAGAACGCCGGGGTGACCCTGCGTGAAAAGAAATTCCTCGGGCATCTGACCCTGCGCGGCAATGGCCATGACCCTGCCTTCGCCGGCGGGGTGCACAAGGCCCTGGGCCTGGAGCTGCCCGTAGCCCTGACCGTGGTCGCCAGCGGCGAAACCTCGCTGCAATGGGTCGGGCCGGACGAGTGGCTGCTGATCGTGCCTGGCGGACAAGAGTTCGAGGTCGAGCGCACGCTGCGCGCGGCGCTTGAAGGCCAGCACATCCAGGTGGTCAACGTCAGCGGTGGGCAAAGCCTGCTGGAACTGCGCGGCCCCAACGTGCGCGAAGTGCTGATGAAATCCACCAGCTATGATGTGCATCCGAACAACTTCCCGGTTGGCAAGGCGGTCGGTACCGTGTTCGCCAAGTCGCAACTGGTGATCCGCCGGACCGCCGAAGACACCTGGGAGCTGGTGGTCCGCCGCAGTTTCTCCGACTACTGGTGGCTGTGGCTGCAGGACGCTTCGGCCGAATACGGCCTGAGCATCGAAGCCTAGGAGCGCATGACATGAGCCGAGCACCGGACACCTGGATCCTCACCGCCCACTGCCCGAGCGCGCTCGGTACCGTCGACGCGGCGACGCGCTTTCTATATGAGCAGGGTTGCTATGTCACGGAGCACCACTCCTTTGATGACCGGCGCTCTGGCCGCTTCTTCATTCGCGTGGAGTTCCGCCAGCCGGACGGTTTCGACGAAGCCGGTTTCCGCGCGGGCCTGGCCGAGCGCGGCGAGGCGTTCGGCATGGTCTCCGAGCTGACCGCACCCAATCACCGCCCCAGGGTGGTGATCATGGTGTCCAAGGCCGACCATTGCCTGAACGACCTGCTGTACCGCCAGCGCATCGGCCAGTTGGGCATGGACGTGGTCGCGGTGGTCTCCAACCATCCCGACCTCGAACCGCTGGCGCACTGGCACCGCATTCCCTACCACCACTTTGCCCTTGATCCCAAGGACAAGCCTGCCCAGGAGCGCAAGGTGCTGCAGGTGATCGAGCAGACCGGCGCCGAACTGGTGATCCTTGCTCGCTACATGCAGGTGCTGTCGCCCGAGCTGTGCCGTCGTCTCGACGGCTGGGCGATCAACATCCATCACTCCCTGCTGCCGGGCTTCAAGGGCGCCAAGCCTTATCACCAGGCCTATGAGAAGGGCGTGAAGATGGTCGGCGCCACCGCGCACTACATCAACAATGACCTCGACGAAGGGCCGATCATTGCCCAGGGCGTCGAGGTGGTCGATCACAGCCACTACCCCGAAGACCTGATCGCCAAGGGCCGCGATATCGAGTGCCTGACCCTGGCTCGCGCCGTGGGTTACCACATCGAGCGGCGGGTGTTCCTCAACGCCAACCGCACCGTCGTGCTTTGAAAAAACGGGCTGCCTTGCAGCCCCGTTCCCCTGCCGCAATGCGACACGCCACTGTCGCAATCAGTCTGCGTCCCGCGCCGCGACAAGACCACAATTCACTTCATTCCAGCAACACATGCTGCCCAGGACGGGCGGCGCTTCAACCAACGCTGCATAACTACAAATCAAGCGAGGTAAGAGCATGTCTGGCAATCGTGGAGTGGTGTATCTGGGCGCCGGGAAGGTCGAGGTGCAGAAGATCGACTACCCGAAAATGCAGGACCCCCGCGGCAAGAAGATCGAACACGGGGTGATCCTCAAGGTGGTCTCCACCAACATCTGCGGCTCCGACCAGCACATGGTCCGTGGCCGCACCACCGCCCAGGTCGGCCTGGTGCTCGGCCACGAGATCACCGGCGAGGTGATCGAGAAGGGCAAGGACGTCGAAAACCTGCAGATCGGCGACCTGGTCTCGGTCCCCTTCAACGTCGCCTGCGGCCGCTGCCGCTCCTGCAAGGAACAACACACCGGCGTCTGCCTGACTGTCAACCCGGCCCGCGCCGGCGGTGCCTACGGCTATGTCGACATGGGCGACTGGACCGGCGGGCAGGCCGAATACGTGCTGGTCCCCTACGCCGACTTCAACCTGCTGAAACTGCCGAACCGCGACAAGGCCATGGAGAAGATCCGTGACCTGACCTGCCTCTCCGACATCCTGCCGACCGGCTACCACGGCGCCGTCACCGCCGGCGTTGGCCCCGGCAGCACCGTCTACGTGGCCGGCGCCGGCCCGGTAGGCCTCGCTGCCGCTGCCTCGGCGCGCCTGCTCGGTGCCGCGGTGGTCATCGTTGGCGACGTCAACCCGGTGCGCCTGGCCCACGCCAAGTCCCAGGGCTTCGAGATCGCCGACCTGTCCCAGGACACCCCGCTGCATGAACAGATCGCCAACCTGCTCGGCGAGCCGGAAGTGGACTGTGCCGTCGATGCCGTCGGCTTCGAAGCCCGTGGCCACGGCCATGCCGGTGCCCAGCACGAAGCGCCGGCCACCGTGCTCAACTCATTGATGGGTGTGGTACGCGTAGCAGGCAAGATCGGTATTCCGGGGCTGTATGTCACCGAAGACCCCGGCGCGGCCGACGCCGCCGCCAAGATGGGCAGCCTGAGCATCCGCTTCGGCCTCGGCTGGGCCAAGTCGCACAGCTTCCACACCGGCCAGACCCCGGTGATGAAGTACAACCGCGCGCTGATGCAGGCGATCATGTGGGATCGGATCAATATTGCCGAGGTTGTCGGGGTGCAGGTGATCAGCCTGGATCAGGCGCCCGAGGGGTATGGGGAGTTCGATGCGGGGGTGCCAAAGAAGTTTGTGATTGATCCGCATAAGACGTTTAGTGCCGCGTAAACCACTGAAGCGACGCCCCCATTGACGGGGGCGTTACGGAACTGCATAAGCATGGTGGCGTCTTTACCCTGGCCGTTGGATCCAGACAAAGTCTGCAGCGAAGGTGTAGGGTCATGTCCGTATGCTGTGTATCAGCGGGGGCTCGGATTCTTGATCCCCGTCCACGCGTAGGACGGAACCTTTTTCATCTGTCGCGAATATACTGGCCACATTTGGGCCGCCTTCGTTATGCAGCTCGGCCAGCGGCTGGTTTGAACTGCGCAAAACTGTGTGGCTAAGTGCGCCTTGTTTTACAGTGGTTAGCCTGTCCCCCTGGTAGAAGAATAGAACTTTCTCTGAGGTGTCTTGCATTGGTAGGTTGCCCTGTAATAAGTAGGCGTCAGCCTCTAGCTGGATCATCGCTAAGCGCAGTGCCAGTGAACGGATGTACTAGTGGTTTATTAGGTTGCGAATAAAGTCTCGCTGTTGTGTCAAGGAATTTAACGTCCGAAGGTGGGTTTGAGGGATGGGGATATTTTGGCTTTGTAGGCTGCTTGCAACCCCGGTTAGTCTTTTTAGTTGGCCTTTAATTTCCTTGAGTTCAGCTCGGTAGCTGGCTAGTTGTTCCGGTGGAAGAGAGGTGCGAGTCCCAGTTGGGGGAGGCGGGAATGCAAAGTAGGAGGGGGGTGAGGCTGGCCTTGACGCTTTTTCACCGACATTCGTGTTCACCCACCCAGTATGGCCTTTGGGTATTCTCTTTGAGTAGGCCGGGAGGGGGGCTGAGGAAATTTTGAATGCTGGCGGCGATTGAACTTCAGATAGTCCGGAACCGAAGCGGTGATAGGGAGGAGGAGCGTCCTTTTTTTGAGATGCGTTGACGAACGGTGGCCTGTCCAACGTCAAGTTAGGTGATGGGTGACTGAAGCCAGTTCTTGTTTTTCTAAAAAGATATGCCGAAACGGTGATGTGCCCTGACGGATCAACATTGTTTACGGGATCCCCAAGGCAATAACTAAACGCATTGATGCCCCCAGGGCCGAATGGACTATGGCTATCGGGTGAGTTGAAGCGCATTAGCACAGGATTGTACGCACGGTAGCCATTGCCTAACAGGTAGAATCCGAAGGGCGTCCGGCTTTCACCATTGAAACTCTGTACTGAGAATACCTCGTTTTCTTGGGGGTCGTACCCATAGGCCATATAGGCTCGTTTCTTCAACCCGCTTCCGGAGTTGATGCCTAACACAGAAGCTTTGATATCACTCGCAAGCAGCGGACTACTGTGCGAGCTGGCGTCAACATCCTGTTCAGCTAGCGGTGCATGTTCATAGCGGAAAACGGTGCGGCTTCGCTCTCCTTGCTTCACGCTGCTGAGCTTGTTCTCCTGATAGAAATACAGGGTGCTTTCCAAGTTTTTTTTCATCGCTGTTGATCCCCAGTCCTGGTATGTGATCTACGGTGCGGCGGCGCAGGGCGTCGTGGTCTCAGTGTCTGGGTAGCAGGAGGGCTATGCAACTGACAGAAATATCAGGTGACGTTCAGGGTAGTGGACGATATCGGGTCAGAACGGCCGTAATTCGGGTTTTGGCAGCGCTTCGAAACATTTGATTTCTGTGTAAATCGAGTCCTGGGGATATCCTACGATATCTTTCGACTCCCTTCTGATTGCTCTGGGAAGCCTGTCCTACTAGGTTCCCTAGGTCGCTGTTGGTTCAGCGATCGGGTGTGGAAACCCGGGTTAAGCATTTCAGGTTGTGTCGTTATGGCGGCTGTACGCGGGAGGCTTCGTGCCTGCCGGGTTTTCCTGAATGCACTCGGTTTTCCACCCTGTGTACAGCTGCCACCCTTTGTGTGAAACGAATGTTGCAGCTCAACTGCGTTCAGGAGATTCCATGAAAAAAATCGTCCCAGAACCAACCGAAGACCTGCATACAAATTCGAGCTACCCCGGCCAATCCCTCTCCACAGCCATCCTCCAAGGCCTCGTCCCTATTGAAAAGGTGCTGATGAATCTCTGTCATTATCTGATATTTTCCATGGAGTGCCCTCGTGACGATGTAACGAGACAATAACCTTAGGCATTTAGCTTGAGCGTCGCTACCCGGGTCGGCGCAGAGCGTTCACTTGCTTGCGGAAGTGGTTATGTGCATCCTGCAATTGCCTGTCGAGAGTTTCGTAGGCCTTGCGCCGGATTCTTTCTATGCCTCCAGAAAGCTGGATGGCCTCATTCGTCAGGTATTCATATGCTAAAGCGCTTTGGCGGCTGGTCTTATCTAATTTATTATATTCACTGGTTGCCCGAGAATAATAATCTCTTCTGTCGTTGAATAGGGATCTGCTGTTTCTGGGGTTGTTAGCATTCAGTTCCAGTGCTGGATTTTCAGCCGGTTTATGCTGCGTTAGGGAGCCGTTCGGTGAAACTTCTGAAGTGCTGCGGAGTGGTATAACCGCATTTTTTTTCAGGGCAAACCTGACAGTGCGGCGCGCGCCGGCAGGTGCAGACGGTTTTGCCGCGGGGGAGTTGACCGAGGATTTTTTGACGGGTCTGAGTTTTACGGCGCGTAACTGCGTTACAGTGATATGGCCGGTGGGATCTGTGGCATTGACAGGATCCCCAGAGCAATATGCATAGGCATTTATTCCGCCTTCATCAAATGGGCTGAAACTATCCGGCGAGTGAAAACGCATGAGTGCTGGACTGAAAGCGCGATAACCTTGGCCTAGTAGATAGGAGCCGGTATACCGATCACGTCGTTCACCGTTGAAGCCTACATAGGGAGGTTCGCCGCCCTGCATAACGTCGTGCCCATAAGCGGTATAGACATAAGAGTTTGTGGTCTGACCTGCTTGCTTGCGCAGTAGCGAGCCGTGCTTATCTGTTGTCAGCAGCCGGGTCTCATCGACCGTAGCAGTGCCCAACCGCTCGGCCAGCGAGTGACTTGGACCATTGATCAGAGTTCGGCTATGTGTACCTTGTAGCACGAGTTTAAACTGCTCGCGTTGGTAAAAATACAGAGTCGTTCGTTGTGTATTCACTCTTTAGCCCCTTCATGCACTTGCGGTTTTTCCGGTCAGGCTTGTTCATCATGTCTGGCGAAGCTTGGCTATCAGTTCCTTTTGCTCTTTTACTGCGGCGGTGAACAGCGCTCTGGTCTGTGGCCCTAGCTGTTCCAGAGGAATGTGTTTCAAGAGGGGGTTGATTCCCTGCAGGGTGAAATGGTTTGTCAGCATTCGCTCGGTATCGGGTACTTGCTCCGGCGTGACATAGCGGGTGATGTTGCGCACAGAAACGGCAACTTTGCCTTCAGGTGGCTGCGAGCCCGGTACCGCGATGTTATCCCGCAAAGCGGTGCTGGCTTGCGGTTCTCGAGTAACCCCCGTATGCCTGGGCGGTTTGGGAGGTTGCCCAGGTTGTGCGAAAAATAGCGGCTCGCTGGCTTAATCCAGCATCATGGAGCGGGCGAACTTGAACCTGGCGTACTGTATTTTTTTTGAAGACAAAGAAACGGCCATCGGCATAAGTAAGTCCGTGACCGCTTGGGTCGATAAAATTCACCGGGTCGCCGGAGCAATAACAGTAACTGTTGATGCCGCCATCACCGAAGGGACTCCAGCTATCAGGTGAAGTGAATCGTCCGAGCACGGTGCTGTAGGCCCTGTAGCCGTTGCCCAGCAAGTAGAGGGCGGGCATGCGGTTGCGCCGTTCGCCATTGAAGCCCAGCAGCGTTTGCGCGTCGGTTGCTGCGTCATGACCGTAGGCTGTGTAAGCCGATGATTCGAGCGAAGTTCTTCCTTGTGAAGATAGCACCGAACCGTTCTTGTCAGAGGCAAGAAGTCGGGTGCTGGTTAATGAAGATTTTCTCGTCGAGGTATGTTTCATATCTCTCGGTCTTGGGAAATGGATACATGTGGAGGTCCACTGTTGCGATATTCGGGAAGGTCTGCAACTGGCATAAATGTCAGGTAACGGTCAGCAGAGCGCCCTTCGGCACGTTTGCCAGGCTGGGTAGCAGTGCCTCGAAACATTTGGTTTCTGGGCAATCCATGTCCTAGGAGATATCCTGCGACGTCTGTCGACTCCCTTCTGATTGCCCTGGGTAACGAGTCCTACTAGGCTCTCTGGGTCGCTGTCGGTTCAGCGATCGGGTGTGGAAACCCGGCTTTCTATCAAGGTATCTGTCGTTATGGCAGCTGTGCGCGGGAGGCCTTTTGGCCTGCCGGGGTTCCTTGATGACCTGGTTTTCCACCCCGCGTACAGTTGCCACCCTTCGTGTGGAAACGGCGGTGGCAGCTTCATGCTCATCAAGGACTCGTCATGAAGAAAATCGTCCCAGACCCACCCGAAGACCTACATACCAAATTCGAGCTACCCCCCGGCCAATCCCTCTCCACCGCCATCTTCCAGGGCCTCGTCCCTATTGAAGAGGTGCTGATGAATCTCTGTCATTACCTGGTCTTTTCCTACAACGATTGTTTTCATGCCTATCACGCTGCCACTGAGGGAGACGTAAAGGGATTACTGATGATGAGCATGCAGAACATGGAGATAGCCCTGGGGCAGGCGGATGCCGTGGTGGGGGCGCTCAGGCAATCGCCGGAATCGGCGTTTCATTGAGCTGATGTGACATCGGGCAGGGGTCGCCGCCGCTCCCACGGTGGCGGCCAACAACAATCTGTTTCACATCCATTAGATGCTGTGTTCTCTGAGCGGTTGGGAACATCCCCCGTGTGGCGCAGTCAAACACCTCGTTTTCCCTGGCCATATCGGCCGACGAGGTCTCTTGCGATGAAAGCATTCACCCTGGCAACCCTGATGTCCCTGGCCGCGAGCCCGGTTTTCGCCTTCAACCTGAACGATGCGGCCAATGCCGTCTCGGCCATGCAGGGCCAGAACAACCAAGGCGCGGCCGTGCAGGCGCCGCCGGCTTCGGCCAACCTGCTCAACACCCTCGGCAGCGAGCTCAAGGTCACTCCAGAACAGGCCGTGGGCGGCGCGGGGGCGATGTTGGGCCTGGCGCGCAACAACCTGAGCGATGCCGATTATTCGCAGCTGACCAAAGCCGTGCCGGGCCTGGACATGATTTCAGGCGCAAACGCGCTGGGCGGGCTCAATGGGCTGGGCGAGCTGCTGGGCAAGAACAGCGAAAGCACCTCGGCGCTGAGCAACGCGCTGGGCAATGTCGAGGATCGTAATGACCTGAACAACGCCTTCAGCGCGCTGGGCATGGATACGGGGATGATCGGGCAGTTTGCCCCGTTGATTCTTCAATACCTGGGCCAGCAGGGGATTGGAGGCTCGCTGCTGCAGAGTCTGGGTAGCTTGTGGGGGACGCCCGCCACGGCAGTCACCCCGCCGTCGGTGTAGGGCATTTCTTCGCGGACCGGGTGGCCAGCTTGTCCCACTCCTTCAATGTTGCTGGATGGAGCTCAAGCTTATAGGTCATCCAGATTGACCGGCACAGAACCCTCGCCCAGTCGCGCCTTTGCGATCTTGACGAGATCGAGATCGTCCAGCCGCTCCATCATCGCTTCATAAAGCTCGGCAGGCACCCTGTAGCCCATCACTCGGTTGTGGTTAAGCACTGCAACCGGCATGCCGCCTGCCCCCGCAAGCACGCGAGATGGATTTTTCTTGAGCTCGGACACGCTGACCGTCACGTCGGCAAAAATGTCCTGCATGATAAAAAGCCCCCAAATAAGCTCGATATGTTGGCCTTATTCAGGGCCTATGCAAACGACCGCTGCGCTAGATGGCAGGTTTGCTTGCCAGCAAAAAAAGGACGTTGGGATCACCGCAACTCTGCCCGCAATGCCTCGATCCGTTCATCCTTCTCATGCCAGAGCTGGTTCACCCAACCCTGCACCGTCTGCCGAAAAACCGGATCACCTTCGTAATCCCCAGCCCACAACGCCGGATCCAGCTCGCGCACCTGAATGTCGACGATCACCCGCTGAATGCTGCCGTTGAGCAGGTCCCAGAACCCCGGGGCCTTGTCGCCGGGGTAGACGATGGTGACGTCGAGCAGCGCGTCGAGCTGCTCACCCAGCGCCGCGAGGACGAACGCCACCCCGCCGGCCTTCGGCTTGAGCAGGTGGCGGAAGGGTGACTGCTGCGCGCGGTGCTTGGCTTCGGTGAAGCGCGTGCCCTCCAGGTAGTTGACCACGGTTACCGGCTGACGCTTGAACAGCTCGCAGGCGGCCTTGGTGATCTCCAGGTCCTGGCCCTTGAGGTGCGGGTTTTTCTCAAGGAACGCCTTGCTGTAGCGCTTCATGAAGGGGTAGTCCAGCCCCCACCAGGCCAGGCCCAGCAACGGCACCCAGATCAGCTCTTTCTTGAGGAAAAACTTGAAGAAGGGGGTACGCCGGTTGAGGCCTTCGATCAATGCGGGGATATCGACCCAGCTCTGGTGATTGCTCACCGCCAGGTAAGAGGTGTCCTTGCGCAGGTTGTCGGCGCCGCGGATGTCCCATTGGGTGGGGACGCACAGGGCGAAGATCAGTTTGTCGATCTCGGCCCAGCTTTCGGCGATCCACATCACCGCCCATGAGGCGTAGTCGCGGTAACGGCCGGGGAGCACCAGCTTGAGCAGGGCGAAGACCAGCAGCGGGCCGATCATCACCAGGGTGTTGAGCAGTAGCAGGAAGGCCACGAAGGTGCCGGTCAGCAGGCGAAGCATAAATAAACTCTTGTTGTGAGATTTAAACGATTAGCAATGATAATCAGGGCATTGTCCTACGCCAAATTCCAGATGTCGCTACAAGCTACAAGCCCCCGAGCTTTAAGCCGCAAGCTGCAAGCTGCAAGCTGCAAGCTGCAAGCTGCAAGATCAGAGCGGAGCGGTGAAGATCATGCGATCTGCTTTTGCTTGAAGCTTGAAGCTTGAAGCTTGAAGCTTGGAGCTTGGAGCTTGGAGCGCCCAGGGCCCTCGACGAACCTATTTGGCCCATGCAGTCTAATCACTGTCCCAATTCAAGGAAGCGTATCCCGTGAAACCACTGCTCGCACTGCTGTCGTTACTGGCCATGCCGGTCATGGCTGCTGACCCGACCCTCTACGGGCGTTACGAAAACATTGGCCTGCCGGAGATCGGCGAGACCCTCAAGGCCAAGATGGACACCGGCGCGCTGACGGCTTCGTTGTCGGCCAAGGACATCGAGCGTTTCACCCGTGATGGTGAAGAATGGGTGCGTTTCCGCCTGGCGACCAAGGAGGCCGGCGGCAAGGTCTACGAACACAAGGTGTCGCGCATCAGCAAGATCAAGAGCCGCGCCGATGAGGACGAAGACGGCGAAGGTGCTGAGGCGGCCAAGCGGCCAGTGGTCGACCTGGAGCTGTGCCTGGGCGATGAGAAGCGTACCGTCGAGGTCAACCTGACCGACCGCAGCAGCTTCAACTACCCGTTGCTGATCGGGGCCAAGGCATTGCGCGAGTTCAAGGCAGCGGTGGACCCGGCCAAGCGTTACACGGCGGGCAAGCCGGGCTGCTGACGGCGTAGCTGCAAGCTATAAGCGGCAAGCTATAAGCTGCAAGAAAGGGCGATTCAGTGTAATTTCACGCGGACCGCTTCTACTTGAAGCTTGCCGCTTGCCGCTTGCCGCTTGCCGCTTGCCGCTTGCCCGCGAAGAGGTCCGTCAGACCGCTGGAGCGGTCGCCACCATCGATGGCCGCTTGGCCACCTCGGCATACCACGCCGCCAATCCGGGCTGGCGCTCTCGCCAGCCAAAATCAGGCTGACGCAAATCCAGATACCCCAGGGCGCACGCCACGCCGATCGCGGCGATATCGAAGCCGGACATCAACTCCGCCAGATGCTCCTGCTCCAGGTTGGCCAGGCTGCATCGGATCTTCTCGCCTTGCGCCTCAAGCCAGCCATCCCAGCGCTTTTCCTCAGGCCGCAGGAAGCTCTCATAGCGGCTCGACACCGCCGCATCCATGATCGCATCGGCCTGCGACGCCAGCGTCATGCGCCGCCAGCGCGCTGAGCCTTCACGCGGCAGCAGCGCCGGACCAACATGCTGCAGGTCCAGGTATTCGCAGATCACCCGGCTGTCATGCAGCACGGTGCCATCGTCCAGGCGCAGGGCCGGGATCTTGCCGATCGGGTTGCCCTGGTTGAGCTGCTCGTCGCCGCTGACCGGGCTGATGTTCACTGGCTGCAGCGCAACGCGGTCGAGCTGGCTGGTCTCGTGCAGCACCACCATGACCTTGCGCACGAAGGGCGACAGCGGCGAATGGAACAGGGTCATCGTGGCCATTGGTCAGTTGTCCTGCAGGCTTGGCGGCATGCACACGCCGGTGCCGCCGATACCGCAGTAGCCTTCTGGGTTCTTGGCCAGGTACTGCTGGTGGTAGGCCTCGGCGAAGTAGACGGTCGGCGCCTGCGCGATTTCGGTGCTGATCTCGCCAAAGCCGGCCTTGATCAGCTCGGCCTGGTAGGCCTGCTTGCTGGCCTCGGCCAGTTGCAGCTGTTCAGGCGAGGTGCAGTAGATCGCCGAGCGATACTGGGTGCCGATGTCGTTGCCCTGGCGCATGCCTTGGGTTGGATTGTGCAGCTCCCAGAACATCGCCAGCAGCTGCTGGTAGCTGACCTTGTCCTTGTCGAACACGACCAGCACCACTTCGGTGTGGCCGGTCAGCCCCGAGCAGACTTCTTCGTAGGTGGGGTTGGGGGTGAAGCCGCCGGCATAGCCGACCACGGTGCTGACCACGCCTTCACGCTGCCAGAAACGCCGCTCGGCGCCCCAGAAGCAGCCCAGGCCGAAGATGGCGAAATCGACGTTGTCGAAGAAGGGGCCAAGCAATGGCGTGTCTTCGAAGACGAAGTGTTTCTCGGGCAGGGTCATCGGCGTTTCGCGGCCAGGCAGGGCCTGTTCCGCGGTGGGCAGGACGTTTTTGTTCACCAGGATTTCCGAACGCAGGACCATGGCAGTTCCTCTGTTTTCTAGTCGATATGGGGGCAAGCCCTTCGCGGGTAAACCCGCTCCCACAGGGTTCAGCACTGTCCTTGTGAACTACCCGCGAATCGGGCTGACGCTGTCGCTAATAGTGCCCGACTTGGGCGCCGCTGTCAGGCCACTGGTCCGCGCGGATAGCGCCTAAGCCTGTCGATCAGCTCGCGGCCTGGTATAGGTCGGTCGAACAGGTAGCCTTGGCCGACATCACAGCGGTGGCGGCGCAGGAAGGCCAGCTGGGCGGCGGTCTCGATTCCCTCGGCGACGACCTTGAGCTTGAGGTTGTGGGCCATGGCCACCACCGCCGAGGTGATCTCCATGTCATCCTGGTTATCGGGTATGTCGTTGATGAAGCTGCGGTCGATCTTGATGATGTCGATCGGGAATTTCTTCAGGTAGCTCAGCGACGAATAGCCGGTGCCGAAGTCGTCCATGGCCAGGGTCAGGCCGAGCTGCTTGAGTTCATCGAGCTGGCGGTGGGTATCTTCGGTGGCTTCCAGCAGCAGGCCTTCGGTCAGCTCCAGTTCCAGCAGGTGCGGTGGCAGCGCCTCCTCCTGGACGATACTGGCGATCGAGGCCACCAGTTCAGGGTCGGAGAACTGCTTGGGCGAAATGTTGATGGCCACGTGCAGGTTGCCCATGCCAGCCTCGCGCAGCTGCAGGCCCATGCGGCAGGCCTGGCGCACCACCCACTTGCCGATAGGGATGATCAGACCGGTTTCCTCGGCCACGCTGATGAAATGATCGGGCCGGATCATACCGCGCTCGGGGTGGTTCCAGCGCAGCAGCGCTTCAAGCCCCAGCAGGCGACCGCTGCGCAGGCACAGCTTAGGCTGATAGAACACCTCGAGTTCGTTCTGATTGGGGGCGCGGCGCAGGTTGTTCTCGACGAACAGCTTGTAACTGGCTTCGGCATTGAGCACCTCGGTGAATACCTGGACCTGGTGCTTGCCGTTGGCCTTGGCCTTGTGCAGCGCCAGGCCGGCGTTTTTCATCAGGGTTTGCGGGTCGCGGCCGTGCAGGGGCGCGCAGGCCAGGCCCACCGAAGCGGTGACGCTGATCAGCTGGTTGTCGACGAACATCGGTTTGTCGAGCGTGCGCAGCAACTGCTGGGCGACCTGCTGGCCGTCCTCTAGGCAGGTGTCCTCGAGCAGCACGGCGAATTCGTTACTGGCGAAGCGCGCCAGGCTGCCACCGGCACTGAGGCTGTTGCGCAGGCGCCGGGCCAGGCTGATCAGCAGCTTGTCGCCGGTCTGGTGGCCGAGGCTGTCGTTGATCCGCTTGAAATTGTCGATGTCCACCAGCAACAGGCTGATCGGGCTGTCGTGATGGTTGGCAAAACCTTCGTCGAGGTTGCGGATGAACGCCGGCCGGTTGCCCAGGTTGGTCAGGTTGTCGGTGTAGGCCAGCCGTTCGATGCGTTGCTGGGCCAGCTTGTTCTGGGTGATGTCCTCGTAGATGCCAATGTAGTGGGTCAGTTCGCGGTTGTCGCCGAACACCTTGGAAATCGACAGCTGGCCCCAGTAGGGCTCGAGGTTCTTGCGCCGGCTCTTGAATTCGCCCTGCCAACTGTTGCCCATGGCCAGGCTCGACGGCGAGTCGAACAGCAGTTCGCTGAGGTTTTCAAGGGCTGGCAGCTCGGCCAAGTGATGACCCTGGACTTCATCGGTACTGTACTGGGTGATGGCGGTGAAGCTTGGGTTGACGTATTCCACCACGCCATCGCGGTTGACCAGCAGGAAGGCGTTGGCACTTTGTTCCACGGCCTGTTGGAACAGGTTCAGGGCGCTGGTGGCGGTGCGCCGGTTGTGGTTGTTGATGACCTGCGCGAACTGGTCGGCCAGCTCGCCGGCAAAAGCGATCTCGTCGGACTGCCAGGCGCGGGGCGTGCCGGTCTGTTCCAGGCACAGCACGCCGACCACCTGCCCGTCGATGCGGATGCTGGCGTCGAGCATGGCGTTGTTGTCGGTGTGGTAGAGACTCTCGGCCATGTTGCGGGTGCGCGGGTCATGGCTGGCGTTGTGGGCGTCGATGGCACGGCTGGTGTGCAAGGCTTCCAGGTAGTCGGGGAAGCGGCTTGCGTCGATCGGCTTTGGCAGGCGGTGTTCCCGGGCGGCACGGTAGTAGGCGCTGATCGGTTCCAGGTGCAGGTCATGCAGGTACCAGATGCTGGCGCAGTCGATGCGGTAGATCTCGCAGGCACTGCGGGTGATCAGCTCGGCGGCTTCGAGCAGTGAGTTGCTCACGCTGTAGCGCTGGCGGGCCAGGCGCAGGATCAGGTCCTGCTGGGCGCGTACGCGTTCCAGGTGCTCGAATTGTTCCTGCTGGGCGCGCTGGTTCAGTTGCAGGGCGATCTGCAGGCGGTTGTTGCGGGTTTCCAGGTCGCTGGCGGCAAGGTCGGCTCGATCATCGTGCGGGTCGTCGAGCACGGCCAGGTAGCCGCGCAGCTGCTGCCGATTGTGCTGCTTGTAGGCCTCGCCGATTTCCAGCAGGCGCACCGGCCCGGTACCCAGGTGCAGGGTATAGCGCACCAGGTAATACGGGCGCTTGACCAATTGCAGCTGGATCTCATCGTGCTGTTTGTAACGGGCCTCGGGCTCCATCAGGCTGGCGTAGGGCGAGCCCAGCAGGGCACACAGGTCGCAGGCGGGCAGGCCGAAGTGCCGGTCGCAATTGGGATCGAGGTAGAGCATGGTCCAGCTGGCTTCGTTCAGCCGTTCGAAGCGCAGCATGCCGAGCCGCGAAGGCACGGGCAGTTGCGTCACGACCTCGGCCACCAGTCTGGCGGCATCGGGTTGGCTGTTCATCGAAGACTCGCTTGAAGAGGGCGGATGACGCGAGCCATGCAATGGCCAGCAACGCGTTCGGGCAAGGTTGCATCATGTCCCTGGGCCTGACAAGCAATAGTGCAGGGGGCAATACCGGATATCGGCAGACCTTGCGATTGCTGTAGGCGCGGCCCATGACGCTGTGGGAACTCACCCAGCCCGCTGGGCGGGCTCCCACAGGGGAAGAGGTAGCCTGCACACTAAACCGGCAGACAAAAAAAGCCCCGCCAGATGGCGGGGTTGAGGTACGAGCGTGGCAGCTCGAAAAGGGTACCTGTCTCCCCGCAAGGGGAGACAGGGGCGGCATTACAGCAGCAGGGTGCGGATGTCGGTCAGCAGGTCGCCCAGGCGCTTGGTGAAGCGCGCGGCGGCTGCACCGTTGATCACCCGGTGATCGTAGGACAGCGACAGCGGCAGCATCAGCTTCGGCTGGAAGGCCTTGCCGTCCCAGACCGGCTGCATGGTGGCCTTGGAGACACCGAGGATCGCCACCTCAGGCGCGTTGACGATCGGCGTGAAGCCGGTGCCGCCAATGTGGCCGAGGCTGGAGATGGTGAAGCAAGCGCCCTGCATGTCGTCGGCCGCGAGCTTCTTGGTGCGGGCCTTCTCAGCCAGGGCCGCGGCTTCGCCAGCCAGCTGCAGCAGGCTCTTCTGGTCGACGTTCTTGATCACCGGTACCAGCAGGCCATCCGGAGTGTCCACGGCGAAGCCGATGTTCACGTATTTCTTGCGGATGATCGCCTTGCCGCTCGGCGCCAACGAACTGTTGAAGTCCGGCAGCTCCTTGAGCAGGTGGGCACAGGCCTTGAGCAGCAGCGGCAGCACGGTCAGCTTGACGCCCGCCTTCTCGGCCACGGCCTTCTGCGCAACGCGGAAGGCTTCCAGCTCGGTGATGTCGGCAGAGTCGAACTGGGTCACGTGCGGCACGTTCAGCCAGCTGCGGTGCAGGTTGGCGGCACCGACCTGCATCAGGCGGGTCAGGGCGACTTCCTCGACTTCGCCGAAACGGCTGAAGTCGATGGCCGGGATCGGCGGGATGCCGGCACCACCGGTAGCACCAGCGGCGGCCGGGGCCTCTTTGGCCTTCTGCATCATGGCCTTGACGTAGACCTGCACGTCTTCCTTGAGGATGCGGCCGTGCGGACCAGTGGCCGCGACAGCTCCCAGCTCGACGCCGAACTCACGGGCCAGTTGGCGCACGGCCGGGCCGGCATGGACCTTGGCGTTGCTGCCGGCGGCCGGTGCGGTGGCGGCAGGCGCCGCAGCGGGGGCGGCGGCAGGCGCGGCGGCCGGAGCAGCCTCGGCC
>JAEWGL010000031.1 GCA_023388335.1 Pseudomonadota bacterium
GTGCAGGAAAGCGCCGCCGGTCTTGGTGGTGTCGCGCACGTCGAAGCGCACGCCGCCGGCCTGCAGGTAACCGCTGTCGCCGACCTGGCCGCCAGATTCGGCATAGAAGGGGGTACGGTCCAGGACCACGACGCCCTCCTCGCCCTCGCCCAGTTGCTCGACCGCCTGGCCTTGCTTGTACAGGGCCACGACCTTGGCCTGGCCCTCGGTGTTGCTGTAGCCGGTGAATTCGGTGGCGACGTCGACCTTGACCAGGCTGTTGTAGTCCATGCCGAACGCGCTGGCCGAGCGCGCACGCTCGCGCTGGGCTTCCATCTCGCGCTCGAAGCCCGCTTCGTCGATGGTCAGGCTGCGCTCGCGGGCGATGTCCGCGGTCAGATCCATCGGGAAGCCGTAGGTGTCGTAGAGCTTGAACACCACGTCGCCCGGCACGACCTCCCCCTTGAGCTGCGCGAGATCCTGCTCGAGGATCTTCAGGCCCTGCTCCAGGGTCTTGGCGAACTGCTCTTCCTCGGTCTTGAGGACGCGCTCGATGTGCGCCTGCTGCTGCTTGAGCTCAGGGAAGGCCTCGCCCATCTCGGCCACCAGGGCGGCAACGATCTGGTAGAAGAAGCTGCCCTTGGCGCCTAGCTTGTTGCCGTGACGGCAGGCGCGGCGAATGATGCGGCGCAGCACGTAGCCACGGCCTTCGTTCGAGGGCAGCACGCCATCGGCGATCAGGAAGCCGCAGGAACGGATATGGTCGGCCACCACCTTGAGCGACGGCTGGCCGTCGTTGCTGCAGCCAATGGCCTTGGCCGCGGCGCCGAGCAGGTTCTGGAACAGGTCGATCTCGTAGTTCGAGTGCACGTGCTGCATGACCGCGCTGATACGCTCCAGGCCCATGCCGGTGTCCACCGAGGGGGCTGGCAGCGGGTGCAGGACGCCGTCGGCAGTGCGGTTGAACTGCATGAAGACGTTGTTCCAGATCTCGATGTAGCGGTCGCCGTCTTCTTCAGGCGAGCCGGGCGGGCCACCCCAGATGTCGGCGCCGTGGTCGTAGAAGATCTCGGTGCACGGACCGCACGGGCCGGTGTCGCCCATGGTCCAGAAGTTGTCCGAGGCGTACGGCGCGCCTTTGTTGTCACCGATGCGCACCATGCGCTCGGCCGGCACGCCGATTTCCTTGGTCCAGATGTCGTAGGCTTCGTCATCGGTGGCGTAGACCGTGACCCAGAGCTTCTCCTTGGGCAGGTTCAGCCACTTGTCGGAGGTCAGGAAGGACCAGGCGAAAGTGATGGCGTCACGCTTGAAGTAGTCGCCGAAGCTGAAGTTGCCCAGCATCTCGAAGAACGTATGGTGGCGCGCCGTATAGCCGACGTTTTCCAGGTCGTTGTGCTTGCCGCCGGCGCGCACGCATTTCTGGCTGCTTGCGGCGCGGGTGTAGGCACGCTTTTCCTGGCCGAGGAAGCAGTCCTTGAACTGGTTCATGCCGGCATTGGTAAACAGCAGGGTCGGGTCATCACCCGGGATCAAGGAGCTGGAGGCAACTCGGGTATGCCCCTGCTCTTCGAAGAAGCGAAGGAAGGCTTCACGGATTTCTGCGCTTTTCATAGGTTCTTCCACGGAAACGGCGGCCTGCGTCAAATTGACGAAACGACGGCAAAGGGCCGCATTATATCGGTCCTGCAGTCTGGGTGCAGTGTGTTTATGCGATAGAAACCGTCGATCGGACGGTTTGTCATGGCTGCGCCAAACCTGGATGCCGGCAGACACCGGCACCCGCCCTGCCTGGATGCTAAAGGCAGCCTTTCGCCACTGGCAAGTTAATTACTGTCGCAGGGAGCCATTGACGGCGGCGGCGCCCGCCTGCGATCAGACCAGCCGCTGCCCCGAATCAGGCACCACCACAATCCCTGCCCGCAGGCCATTGCCGACCCTGGGGTTGGGGAAGATGATCCGCGCGCCCTCTTCCTCGACCACCCAGCGGGTTTGCGCCAGGTCTTCGGCCAGCAGGTAACCCTTGCTCAACTCCGAGAAATTCTCGATGTCGGCCGGCAGGTGCAGATGGAAATTGTCGCTGTGCTTGATGATCTCGCGGGCCACGCTGAACAGCTGCAGGCCATCAAGGTCCAGGTCGGTTTCCGGTTCGTTGCCTTCGATCAGCTGCTGCAGACGGGTCTGCAACAGGTCGAGGTTGACCTGCTCGTTCTGCCCAAACGGTCGCGCCTTGCCCAACTCCAGGGTGAAGGCCTCGGCTTCGAGCTGCTCGTAGGTGAAGGCGCTGAAGGTGATCGAGGGTTTGCTCTGTAGCAACACCGCCTGCATGCCCGCCGCACGCAGGCGAGCCAGTTCGCGCCGGGAATGCTGGCGACCCTCCTTGAAGGGGTAGAGGGCAAACTGCTCGATCTTCGAACCCCGGATCGCGGTGTGCAGGTCGTAGTGCAGGCGGGTCCGCCCAGGCAGGCTGAAGAAGGCCCTGGCGAACTGCTCCAGTACACCCGCGCGCAGCGCTTCGGCGCCGCTGGACAACGCGTGGCGGCCATTGAACAGGCGGTTGATGTCCTGGCCGAGGTAGCGCTCGCCCTTGCGGATCGCTTCAGGGTTGCCGAACAGGAACAGCACCCGCGCGCAGGGCTTGATCTCGCCACGGGCCACCCCGTGCAACACGTCGTCAAGCAGCTCGATCGGTGCCGTCTCGTTGCCATGGATCCCCGCCGACAGCAGCAGGTCCATACCATTATCACGGCTCTCGGGCGGGCGCACTTCCAACGCCCCCTCGCCCAGCCAGCGCAGGCGCACGCCCTCGACCGTCACTTGCGTCTTCTCGGTCGGTTCGCGACCGGCCAGGGTCAGGTCAAGCAGTTTGCCGAGGGCGAGCATAGGCGTTTCCTCAGTGGTTGTGACCGCAGTCGGGGCCATGGACGTGATCGTCGTCACCGCCGTCGGCATCGGCCGGTTCCATTTCCAGTTGCAGGCTGACCAGGTTGGTGGCCATCGGGCGCAGCAGCAGATTGGCGTACTCGGTATCGGCTTCGTCGACATCGACGCCGATCAGCAACTGGCCACGGCCGTCCTGCTGGATCCACACCTCCTTGCCTTGCCAGACTACTGCAAAGCGGGTGCAGGAGGTTTCCAGCTGAGTACCATCGTCATCTTCAAGGATCAGCTGCAGGGCGTCGGACATATCAAGTTCTCTCTTCATGGTTGGCGTTGGAAGGGATAGACCGAACCCAGCTTGAGGATCTGGGTCAGTTCATCCAGTGCCGTGCGGCATTCGACCAGCAACTGCGGGTCGGCCAGGTCGGCGTCACCCAGGCGGTCGCGGTAATGCCTGTCGACCCACTGGAGCAGCGTGTCGTACAGCGGCGCGGTCATGATAACCCCTGGATTGACCGCTGCCAGTTCCGTTTCATTCAAGGCCACGCGCAGGCGCAGGCACGCGGGTCCACCGCCGTTCTGCATGCTCTGCTTGAGGTCGAAGACCTTGACCTCGGCGACCGGTCCACCCTGGCGCGTCAGCTGTTCAAGGTAATTCCAGACCCGCTCGTTGTTACGGCACTCCTCCGGCACCACCAGCAGCATGGAACCGTCGGCACGGGTCAGCAACTGGCTGTTGAAGAGGTAGGATCGCACCGCGTCGTCCACCGTCACTGCCGAGCGTGGCACGCCGATGGCCTGGAAGCGGCCTCCCTTGCTGGCCAGTTTAGCCTGCAGTTGGCCGAGTACCGCATCAGTCTCGAGAAACGCATCTTCATGATGGAACAGCACCTCGCCGTTCCCCACGGCGATCACATCGTTATGAAATACCCCATGGTCGATCACCGCCGGGTTCTGCTGAGCGTAGACCACGCCGTCTTCGCGCAGGCCGTGCAGCCGCGCCACGGCCTGGGATGCCTCCAGGGTCTGGCGTGCCGGGTATTTCTGCGGTGCCGGGTAGCGGCTGTCGAAGGCGCTGCGGCCATAGACGAAAAACTCCACCCCTGGCTCACCGTAGTCACGACAGAAGCGCGTGTGGTTGGCCGCGCCCTCGTCGCCGAACTGGGCCACCGCCGGCAAGGCTCCATGGTGGGCGAAATGACGCTCATCGGCGAACATCGCGCCGAGCACGCGACTGGTGGTCGGGTGCTCGATGCTGCGGTGGTACTTGCAGTTGAGGTTGGCGGCGGTGAAATGCACGCGGCCATCGGCGGTATCGGCGCTGGGGCTGACGGTGGCGGCGTTGGCCACCCACATGCTCGAGGCCGAGCAACTGGCCACCAGCAAAGGCATGGCTTCTTTCGCTGCGCGCTGGATCACCTCGCCATCGCTGCCGGCAAACCCCAGGCGTCGCAGGGCCGCCACGTCCGGGCGCTCCTGCGGCGCCAGCACACCCTGCTTGAAGCCAAGGTCGACCAGCGCTTTCATTTTCGCCAGGCCCTGGCGCGCGGCTTCGCGGGGGTTGGAGCACTGCTGGCTGTTGCTCTGCGAGGCCACGTTGCCGTACGACAGCCCGCCGTAGTTGTGCGTCGGCCCGACCAGGCCATCAAAGTTCACTTCATAGGATTTCATCGGCTAGGCTCCGGGACCGTTGTTATAGGGTGACGCCCGGCGTCAGGGTTGCCGGCAAGACAAGGCTGGCGGTCTCCAGCGAAGCCACGGGGTAAGCGCAGTAATCGGCCGCGTAGTAGGCGCTGGCGCGGTGGTTGCCACTGGCACCGACACCGCCGAACGGGGCGCTGCTGGCGGCCCCCGTCAATTGCTTGTTCCAGTTGACGATGCCAGCGCGGCTACGCAGCCAGAAATACTGGTAACGCGCGTGGGAGTCGGACAGCAGGCCGGCGGCCAAGCCGTACTGGGTGTTGTTGGCCTCATCGATCGCTGCTTCGAAATCGGCATAGCGGATGACCTGCAGCAACGGGCCGAAGAACTCCTCGTCGGGACGCTCGGCCACCGCGCTGACATCGATGATGCCGGGGGTCAGCAAGGCCGCGTCGGCCTGGGGCTGGGTCATTTCCAACAGCGCCACGGCGCCCTTGCCGAGCAGGTTCTGCTGGGCCGCGAGCAGCGCCCGGGCCGCTTCCAGGGAGATGACCGAGCCCATGAACGGCGCCGGTTGCTGGTCGAAGGCGCCGACGCTGATACCCTTGCACACTTCGACCAGGCGCTGCAGCAGCGCGTCGCTCCAGCTGCCCTGCGGCACCAGCAGACGGCGCGCACAGGTGCAGCGTTGCCCGGCGGAAATGAACGCCGACTGGATGATGGTGTAGACCGCCGCGTCCAGGTCCTGGACCTGGTCGACGACCAATGGGTTGTTGCCGCCCATCTCCAGGGCGAGGATCTTCTCGGGACGCCCGGCGAACTGTTGGTGCAACAGGTTTCCCGTGCGGCTGGAACCGGTGAAGAACAGGCCATCGATGCCCGCATGGGCTGCCAGGGCCACACCGGTCTCGCGCGCGCCCTGGATCAGGTTGAGCACACCACTGGGCAGGCCCGCGTCGATCCAGCAGCGCACCGTCAGCTCGGCGACCTTGGGGGTCAGCTCGCTGGGCTTGAACACTACGCAATTGCCGGCCAGCAGCGCCGGGACGATATGGCCGTTGGGCAGATGGCCCGGGAAATTGTAGGGCCCGAACACCGCGACCACACCATGCGGCTTGTGCCGCAGCACCGCCGTGGCATCGGCCAGCGGGCCGCTCTTTTCACCGGTGCGCTCGCGGTAGCTCTGCACCGAGATGGCCACCTTGTTGACCATGCTGGTCACTTCGGTCGTCGACTCCCACAGCGGCTTGCCGGTTTCTTCACCGATGCAGCGGGCCAGGGCGTCGGCATTCGCCTTGAGCTTGTCGGCAAAGGCTTCCAGGATGCTGATACGCGCGTCCAGGCTCAGCTGCGCCCAGGCCGGGAACGCCTGGCGCGCTGCCTGCACGGCCGCCTCGACCTGCGCCGCGCTGGCGCCCTGGCCTTGCCAGAGGACCTGCTGGCTCACCGGGTCGAGCGACTGCAGTGCCTCCCCCTGCCCTACCTGCCATTGGCCGGCAATAAAATGCGTGGTCATCAGTTACCCTCCCGTTCAGCAGACAGCGGCACCGCCCGCACATGGTCGCCAGCACCCAGGCGCAGGCGCTTGGCCGTCAGCGGGTCGACCACCAGCGTGCCGGCGGCCAGGCGCGCTGGTGCCGCGGTGATGCGGCAATCATCGCGCTTGCGGTTGTGGATCAGATACGGCGTGGCCTCGTCGCCCGGCGTGCCCACCGCCAGCACCAAGTGCTGGCTGTCGCGCACTGCGCGGATCTTGCCTGTCTCGCACTCGACGGCCGGGCCCGCGTCGAAGATGTCGACATAGCCCTGGTAGCTGAATCCCTCGCTCTTGAGCATGGCCAGGGCCGGCTCGGTGTCGGTGTGCACGCGACCGATGACCTCGCGCGCGGCCTCGGACAGGAAGCAGGTATACAGGGGGAACTTAGGCATCAGTTCGGCGATGAACGACTTGTTGCCCACGCCAGTCAGGTAGTCGGCCTGGCTGAACTCCATCCTGAAGAAGTGCCTTCCCAGGCTTTCCCAGAACGGCGAGCGGCCGGCTGCGTCGGACATGCCGCGCATCTCGGCGATGATCTTGCGCCCGAACAGCTCCGGGAATTCGGCGATGAACAGAAAGCGCGCCTTGGCCAGCAGGCGGCCGTTGAGGCCGTTGCGGTAGTCGCTGCGCAGGAACAGCGAGCACAGTTCGGCGTTGCCGGTCAGGTCGTTGGCCAGGAACAGCGTGGGGATCTCGCGATAGATGTTCAGCTCCTGGGAGGCGCTGACAGTCAGCCCGACGCGGTAGTTGTACCAGGGCTCGCGCAGGCCCACGGCGCCGGCGATGGCCGAAATGCCGACCACCAGGCCTTCGTCGTTTTCCAGCACGAACAGGTAGTCGGTATCGCCCCGCTCGGCCTCGCCACGGAAGCTTTTTTCAGCCCAGCCAACGCGCTGCTCCAGGCGCTCCTCGTTGGCCGGCAAGGTCGTCAGCCCGGTGGTACCGGTACTGCGTGCCAATTCGATCAGCGCGGGTAAATCGCTGCTGCGTACAGGACGAACGATCATGCTCTCTCCTAAGCGGCGGCCAATGCCTGCCGCGAAACTCACTGTTCCGGCGCCCTGACCCGGGCTCGCCGGCTGCGGGTATCAGACGGCGACCAGGCGCACGCTGCCACCTTCGCCAACACCCAGGGCGTCGGCGGCATCCAGACTCAGGCCGACGGGCTTGCCGGGCACCCAGTCCAGCTCCAGCAGCACGCTGCGGTAGTCCTGCAGCTGGCCGTTGCACACCAGGTAAGGACGTCCACCCTTGGCCATGCTGTCTTCGATCTTGACCGGCGCCACGCGGCTTTGGGCGATCGAACGGATGCCCGAGACCCGCGCATGCAGGGTCGGTCCACCGTCGAAGATGTCGATGTAGTGGTCGGTCTCGAAGCCTTCGCGCATGAGGATGTCGAAGGTGATCTGCGCGCGCGGGTGCACCTGACCCATGGCTTCCTGAGCGGCGTCGGGCAGCAACGGCACGTAGATCGGGTAATGGGGCATCAGCTCGGCGAGGAAGGTACGGCTCTTCAACCCGCACAGGCGCTCGGCCTCGGCGTAATTGATGTCGAAGAAGTTGCGCCCGATGGCATCCCAGAACGGCGAATCGCCCGCATCGTCGCTGTAGCCGACGATCTCGGTCACCACCGAATCGGCGAAGCGTTCCGGGTGCGCGGCCATGAACAGCAGACGCCCGCGCGAATTGAGCTCGGCCCAGACGCTGTTGACCAGTTCTGGCAGCACGTAGAAGCTGGTCAGCAGGCTATTGCCGGTAAGGTCGTGGCACTGGGAAAGCACGTGGATCTTGTTATGGATCTTCAGCTCGCGCGACGCGTGGACGAAGGTCTCGTTACGAAAGCTGTAGAACGGCTCGGAATACCCGGCCGAGGCGACGATGGCCGAGCAACCGACGAGCTTGCCGTTGTTGCTGTCCTCGAGCACGAAGAAGTAGCTCTCTTCACCGTTGAAGCTGACTTCGGCGGCAAAGGAGGTTTCCGAAGCGGCGATCTTGTCGCCCAGGCGAGCGGCATCATCCGGCAAGGACGTGACACCGATGGGGCTGTCGGCAGCCAGACGCTGCACTTCATTCAGGTCAGCCATTTGCGCGGGGCGCATCACCAGCATGGTGTCACTCCTTTGGGAAAGCAGGGCCGACGAATCGGCGCGGAAAAACGGCGGGCGCCCGAGGCACCCGCAAGGGATTCGCGCGTCACCGGCCTGCAGCGAGGCCGGGACGCAACCGCAGGCGTATCAGGCCTGGGTCAGTTTGGCCACGGCACGTTCGAAACGCGCCAGGCCCTCATCGATGTCAGCATCCTCGACCACTAGGCTCGGGGCAAAGCGCACCACATCGGGACCTGCCTGCAGGACCATGAGGTTCTCTTGCTCGGCAGCGTTGAGCACGTCCTTGGCCTTGCCCTTCCACGCATCGCTGAGGACGCAACCGATCAGCAGGCCGACACCGCGCACCTGGGTGAACAGGCCGTACTGCTGGCCAAT
The DNA here is from genome assembly GCA_023388335.1 of Pseudomonadota bacterium. GTDB lineage: Bacteria > Pseudomonadota > Gammaproteobacteria > Pseudomonadales > Pseudomonadaceae > Aquipseudomonas. Next base: position 8,521 of record JAEWGL010000031.1, read on the forward strand.
CTGCTCCAGGCGGGCCTTGAAGCGCGCGTGCTTGGCCTTGACGCCAGCCAGCACCTCAGGGGTGTTGATCACGTCCAGCACCGCGTTGGCTACTGCGCAGGCCAGCGGGTTGCCGCCGTAGGTCGTGCCGTGGGTGCCGACGGCCAAGTGCTTGGCCAGCTCGCTGGTGGTGAGCATGGCACCGATCGGGAAGCCACCGCCCAGGCTCTTGGCGCTGGTCAGGATGTCCGGGGTGACGCCGTAATGCATGTAGGCATACAACTGGCCGGTGCGGCCCACGCCAGTCTGGACCTCGTCAAAGATCAGCAGCGCGTTGTGCTCGTCGCACAGCTTGCGCGCGCCTTCAAGGTAAGCCAGGTCGGCGGGGACCACGCCGCTCTCGCCCTGGATTGGCTCGATCACCACGGCACAGGTCTTGTCCGAGATCTGCGCCTTGAGCGCTTCCAGGTCGTTGTACGGCACATGACTGATGCCCGCGATCTTCGGCCCGAAGCCATCGGAGTACTTCGGCTGGCCGCCAACACTGACGGTGAACAAGGTGCGACCGTGGAAGCTGTTCACGGTGGCGATGATCTCGTGCTTCTCGGGACCGAAGCGGTCATGGCCGACCCGACGAGCCAGCTTGAACGCGGCCTCGTTGGCCTCGGCGCCGGAGTTGCAGAAGAAGGCACGGTCGGCGAAGGTCGCGTCCACCAGCTTGTGGGCCAGGCGCAGGGCCGGCTCGTTGGTGAACACGTTGGACACGTGCCACAGGGTGTTGGCCTGCTCGGTCAGGGCGGCGACCAGTGCCGGATGAGCATGTCCCAGCGCGTTGACCGCGATGCCACCGGCAAAGTCGATCAACTCGCGGCCCGACTGGTCCCAGACTCGGGAACCGGCGCCGCGCACAGGGATGAAAGCCGCCGGGGAGTAGTTGGGAACCATCACCTGGTCGAAATCGGCACGTTGCACCGGGGCTTGCTCAACGGACATCGGAGTCTCCTGAAGAGGAACGCTGGCCTGGAAGTGGCAAGCGATGGGGGGATTGTAAGGACTGATCGGCGCCTGTCCTTGTCGCCAAGCGACAACTTGTTACAGCGCCAAACCCTGTTTTACCAAGGCTTTCGGCAATGCGACAAACACTGTCGCAAACGCGCAGTTTAAACGCTGCGAGGGGTAGCGGGGAGATGGACTGGGCATTAAGGCACATGCAGAGAGTGTGTTTGCCTCAGTTCATTCCAGGATCGATGCCCTGTGGGAGCCCGCCCACCCCGCTGGGCTGCACTGTCGCGCAAAGAACAAGGCCTGCAAGCGCGGCGCAATACTCTGTGGGAGTGGCGGTTCGGCGCTCCGACTTGCCCGCGAAGCAGGCACCGCGGTGTATGGCACCGGCTTCGCCGGTGTTCGCGGGCAAGCCCGCTCCCACAGGG
>JAEWGL010000056.1 GCA_023388335.1 Pseudomonadota bacterium
CGATCTCTCGTAGCGGGAGGCGAATCATACAGCGTTTAAAACCGCTGTCAACCACCTTTTTTTCACCGCTGCCGATCGTTCGATCGAAGCCCCTCCAGTGCTGCCTTAAACGTTCAACTCTTTGAATCTCAAGGAGTTTTCCGTTCCAACTACGCTGGAAGTGGGGCGCATTATAAGGGGATTTGAAAGGGCGTCAACCCTTATTTCCGAGAAACTTTGATATTCTTCAAAACAGGGCGGGAATGCCTTCGGCCCTCCCACCTTGCTTCTCTATATAACCTTACTCTGCTTTCAGGGTAATGCGTGCGAAGGCTTTTTTGCCTGCCTGGCAAACATGGGTCGCGCCAAGGGCAAACATGAAGCCGCGATCAACTACCGCGCCATCCACCTTCACGCCCCCCGCAGCCAGAAGATCACGCGCCGCCGCCGAGTTCTTCACCAGCGCTGCTTTATTAAGGACCGCTGCGATCGGCATTTCTTCGCCAGCGCTGAGTTCGATCTCCGGCAGATCTTCAGGCAGCTCGCCTTCCTTCATACGATTACCAGCTGCGCGATGCGCATTGGCCGCCGCCTCCTCGCCATGGAAACGAGCAACGATTTCCTCGGCGAGCTTGATCTTGATGTCGCGCGGGTTGGCACCCTTGTCGACATCGGCCCGCAAGGCATCGATCTCTTCCATGGAACGGAAGCTGAGCAGTTCGAAGTAACGCCACATCAAGGTATCCGGGATCGACACCAGCTTGCTGTACATTACCCCGGGCGCTTCCTGGATGCCAACGTAGTTGCCCAATGACTTGGACATCTTCTTCACGCCATCAAGCCCTTCGAGCAGCGGCATGGTCACGATATTCTGTGCCTGCTGGCCATAGGCACGCTGCAGCTCGCGCCCCATCAACAGGTTGAACTTCTGGTCGGTGCCACCCAGCTCGATGTCGGCGTTTAGCGCCACCGAGTCATAGCCCTGCACCAGCGGGTAGAGGAACTCATGAATGGCAATCGGTTGGTTGGTGGTATAGCGCTTGTCGAAATCATCGCGCTCAAGCATCCGCGCCACGGTGTACTGGGACGCCAGACGGATGAAATCGGCTGGGGTCAGCTTATCCATCCACGTGGAGTTGAAGGCGACTTCAGTCTTGGCCGGGTCGAGAATCTTGAACACCTGCTGTTTATAGGTCTCGGCGTTGTCCAGCACTTGCTCCCGGGTCAGCGGTGGACGCGTGGCGCTCTTGCCGCTTGGATCACCGATCATCCCGGTGAAATCACCGATCAGGAAAATCACCTGGTGCCCCAGCTCCTGGAACTGACGCAGCTTGTTGATCAGCACCGTGTGCCCCAGGTGCAGGTCCGGCGCAGTCGGGTCGAAGCCCGCCTTGATGCGCAGCGGTTGACCACGCTTGAGCTTCTCCACCAACTCCGACTCGACCAGTACCTCTTCCGCACCGCGCTTTATAAGCGCCAGCTGCTCTTCAACCGACTTCATACACAGACCCGCAAGGCTCAGATTCAAAGGGACCCAACCATACAAGATCAGCCATCAAATACAAGTTTTTGCCCTGGGTGTGACCCGAGGGCTACCTGAAGACGTCTGCCGCCCTTGCGCTGGAGGGGATTTGGTTATATTTTATACAGTTATTTCATCTTCATCATGTCATTCATCTTTTCCACTTCACTTTTCAAAGTTATCTCACTTATGACCAAACCGCCTAAAGCGCCACCGCTTTATCCGAAGACCCATCTGCTGGCCGCTAGCGGCATCGCCGCGCTCCTCAGTCTGGCCTTGCTGGTATTCCCTTCCAGCGAAGTCGAAGCCAAGAAAACCACCCTCAGCCTGGAACTCGAGAGTCCAGCCGATCAGCTCAAGGACGAGTCCCGCGCCGCGCCGCTGGTTCAGTCCCAGGACGACGCCGGCTCGCCCTTCGCCCAAGTCGAGGCACCCAAGCCTGCCACCGAGCAGGCCGCCGACGCGCAGCCTGCCGCCGTCGTCGAGACTGCCGAGGCGAAAGTGCCGGGCCACCGCGAAGTGACTGTCGCGCGCGGGGATACCCTGTCAACGCTCTTCGCCAAAGTCGGCCTGCCGGCCAACGCCGTCCATGACCTGCTGGGCAGCAACAAACAGGCCAAGCAGTTCAGCCAACTCAAGCACGGCCAGGTACTGCAATTCGAACTCGACAAGGATGGTCAGTTGGCCAGCCTGCACAGCAAGGTCAGCAGCCTCGAGACGATCCGCCTGACGCGCAGCGACAAGGGTTACACCTTTAATCGCGAAATCAGCAAGCCCGTGGTGCGTACTGCCTACGCCCATGGCGCTATCAAGAGCTCGCTGGCGTCTTCAGCCCAGCGTGCCGGCCTGTCGCATAGCCTGACCATGGAGATGGCACGGGTCTTCGGCTACGACATCGACTTTGCCCAGGACATTCGCCAAGGCGACGAATTCGACGTGGTCTATGAGCAGAAGGTCATGGATGGCAAGGTCGTGGGCACGGGCAATATCCTCTCGGCCCGCTTCACCAACCGCGGCAAGACCTATACTGCGGTGCGCTACACCAACAAGCAGGGCAACACCAATTACTACACCGCTGATGGCAAGAGCATGCGCAAGGCGTTCATCCGTACCCCGGTGGACTTCGCCCGTATCAGCTCGCGCTTCTCCAACGGCCGCAAGCACCCGATCCTCAACAAGATTCGCGCCCACAAGGGGGTCGACTATGCTGCGCCGCGTGGCACGCCGATCAAGGCCGCCGGTGACGGCAAGGTCCTGCTGGCCGGGCGCCGTGGCGGTTACGGCAACACCGTGATCATCCAGCACGGCAACACCTACAAGACCCTCTACGGTCACATGCAGGGCTTCGCCAAGGGCGTCAAGACCGGCGGCTCGGTCAAGCAAGGCCAGATCATCGGCTATATCGGCACCACCGGCCTGTCCACCGGCCCGCACCTGCACTACGAGTTCCAGGTCAACGGTGTCCACGTCGACCCATTGGGGCAGAAACTGCCCATGGCCGACCCAATCGCCAAGGCCGAGCGTGCACGCTTCATGCAGCAGAGCCAGCCACTGATTGCTCGCATGGACCAAGAAAAGGCCACCATGCTCGCGTCGAACAAGCGCTAGGCAATGGCGCTCTACCTGGGGGTGATGTCCGGGACCAGCCTCGACGGCCTGGACATTGCCCTGATCGAGCAGACCGGGCAGCTTCGGCTGCTCGCCACCCATTACGTGCCGATGCCGGCGGACCTGCGCCGCGACTTGCTGAGCCTGTGCGCCAGCGGCCCGGACGAGATCGCCCGCGCCGCGCTGGCCGAAAACCGCTGGGCCACCCTGGCGGCAGAAGGTATTGGGCAGTTACTGGCCAGCCAGCAGCTGGAGGCCGGCGCCATCCGCGCGATCGGCAGCCATGGCCAGACCATACGCCATGAGCCGGCACGCGGCTTTACCGTACAGATCGGCAACCCGGCATTGCTGGCCGAGCTGACCGGCATCAGCGTGGTCGGTGATTTCCGCCGCCGTGACGTCGCCGCTGGTGGCCAGGGCGCGCCCCTGGTGCCGGCCTTCCACGAAGCCTTGTTCGCAGACCTGGGCCAGCGCCTAGCGGTCCTCAACGTCGGTGGTTTCAGCAACCTCAGCCTGATCCAGCGCGACCTGCCTGTCCACGGCTTCGATTGTGGCCCGGGTAACGTCTTGCTCGACGCCTGGATCGAACTCAAGCGCGCAGTGCAGTACGACGCCAATGGCGCCTGGGCGGCCAGTGGCCAAGTCATCCAGCCACTGCTGGATGGGATGCTGAGCGATGCGTTCTTCGCCAGCACCGGCCCGAAGAGCACTGGCCGCGAGGTGTTCAACCTGCCATGGTTGCAGGGCCACCTGGGCGCATTGGCGGGTTATCGCGATGAGGATGTCCAGGCCACCCTGCTGGAGCTCACCGCGCGCAGCATCATTACCTCGCTGCAGAGTGCCCAGCAAGGCACCCAAGCCTTGCTGGTTTGTGGTGGGGGTGCCCGCAACGGGACGTTGATGCAGCGTCTGGCCCAGCTGCTGCCAGAGGCCCAGGTCGACAGCACCGCTGCCCATGGCGTTGATCCCGACTGGGTCGAGGCAATGGCCTTCGCCTGGCTGGCGCATTGCTGCCTGGAGCAGATCCCGAGCAACCGCCCCAGCGTGACTGGCGCCAGGGGCCTGCGCCTGCTAGGTGCTATCTACCCGGCCTGACGTTTTACCCGCAATGCAAAACGCCGCGCAGATGCGCGGCGTTTTTCGTACAACCCTGGACTCAGATCGAAAACGACGAGCCACACCCGCAGGTGGTGGTGGCATTCGGGTTCTTGATCACGAATCGCGACCCTTCCAGGCCTTCCTGGTAATCCACCTCGGCGCCTGCCAGGTACTGGAAGCTCATCGGATCGACCACCAGGGCCACGCCTTCGCGCTCGACCACGGTATCGTCCTCGGCCACATCCTCATCGAAGGTGAAGCCGTACTGGAAACCCGAGCAACCACCGCCTGTCACGAATACGCGCAACTTCAGACGTTCATTGCCTTCTTCATCGACCAGGGTCTTCACCTTGTGCGCTGCACCCTGAGTGAACTGCAAGGCTACAGGGGTAAAGGTTTCGACGCTCATGCTGACTCTCCCGGCGCTATGCCGCCATAAAACGTGATGACGCGCATTATCCGCTTCTCCGAGAAAATCGGTCAACAATTGAAGCTGCAAGTGACAAGCTGCAAGCCGATCACGATCCGTTCTGCCGTAGCTTGCCGCTTGCGGCTGCGTTTAAGGCAGTAGGCCGGCGTGGGACAGGCCCATGCGCTCGTCGAGGCCGAACAGGATGTTGAGGTTCTGCACCGCCTGGCCCGAGGCGCCCTTGACCAGGTTGTCGATCACCGAGAGCACGACCACCAGGTCACCGCCCTGGGGCCGGTGCACGGCGATGCGGCAAACGTTGGCACCGCGCACGCTACGGGTCTCGGGGTGGCTGCCGGCTGGCATGACGTCGACGAACGGCTCGTCGGCATAGCGCTTTTCGAACAGCGCCTGCAGGTCGACCGAGGTATCGGCGACGGTCGCGTACAGCGTCGCGTGGATACCACGGATCATCGGCGTGAGGTGGGGCACGAAGGTCAGGCCGATGTCCTGGCCCGCCGCCAGGCGCAGGCCCTGGGTGATTTCCGGAATGTGACGGTGGCCCTTCACCGCATAGGCTTTCATGTTTTCGCCCGACTCACAGAATAGCGAGCCTACCGCGGCGCCACGGCCAGCGCCGCTGACACCCGATTTGCAGTCGGCGATCAGCCGGGTCGGGTCGGCCAGGCCGGCCTCGAGCAGCGGCAGCAAGCCCAGTTGGGTCGCGGTCGGGTAGCAGCCCGGCACGGCGATCAGGCGAGCCTGGCGGATTTTCTCGCGGTTGACTTCAGGCAGGCCATAGACCGCGTCCTTGAGCAACTCGGGTGCGCCATGAGGCTGGCCGTACCAATTGCCCCACTCGACCGCGTCCTGCAGCCGGAAGTCGGCGGACAGGTCGATGACCTTGGTGCCCGCCGCCAGCAGCTCACCCGCCAAGGCATGCGCAACGCCGTGGGGCGTGGCGAAAAAGACCACATCACAGGCAGCCAGGGTCTGGCTGTCGGGCACGCTGAAGGCCAGGCCGTCGTAGTGACCGCGCAGGTTGGGGTACATGTCGGCCACTGCCACGCCGGCTTCGGAGCGCGAGGTGATGACCGCCACTTCGGCCTGAGGATGCTGCGCCAGCAGACGCAGCAGTTCGACACCGGTGTAACCCGTGCCGCCGACGATACCGACCTTGATCATAACGCTTGCCCCTTATCAACGAACCGACTGGAAAGCGCACGATGATAGGTGCGCACGCGGCCTGTAACAACTCTTGCGATAGCCCCCTGCACGCTTCGCCTCTACTATCTGACGACCGTGAAAACCTGAGGGAACTCCCCCATGCTTTATCTCTGGATCAAAGCGCTGCATATCGTCAGCGTGGTCTGCTGGTTCGCCGGCCTGTTCTACCTTCCCCGGCTGTTCGTCTACCACGCCCAAAGCAAGGACAGCGTCAGCCAGGAACGCTTCGTCACCATGGAACGCAAGCTGTACCGCGGCATCATGGGGCCGGCGATGATCGCCACCTTCATCTTTGGCATCTGGTTGGCAGCCCTCGCCCCCGCATTCCTCAGCCAGGGCTGGTTGCACGCCAAGCTCACGCTGGTCGTCCTGCTGACCGGCTACCATCACATGTGCGGCGCACAGCTCAAGCGCTTCGCCCGCGGCGAGAACACGCGCAGCCACGTCTTCTACCGCTGGTTCAACGAAGTGCCGGTGGTCATTCTGCTGGCCATCGTCATCCTCGTGGTGGTCAAACCGTTCTAGATACCTGCCCAGGAGCCCTGCCATGCCCTTGCCCGCCCTGCTCGAACACCGCCTGCGCCTGCCCGTGGTGGCGGCACCGATGTTCCTGATCTCCAACCCACAGCTGGTGCTGGCCTGCTGCGCGCACGGTGTGGTCGGCAGCTTTCCCGCCCTGAACCAGCGCGACAGCGCTGGCTTCAAGGCCTGGCTCGAACAGATCGAGACGGGCCTGGCGGCGCTGGAGGCTCCGGCGCCGTATGCCGTCAACCTGATCGTGCATCCCAGTAACCCCCGTCTGCAGGCGGACCTTGCGCTGTGCATCGAGCACCGCGTGCCGATCGTCATCACCAGCCTGGGGGCGGTCAAGGAAGTGGTCGACGCGGTGCACAGCTACGGCGGCCTGGTGTTCCACGATGTCACCACGCGCCGCCACGCGCAAAAGGCTGCCGAAGCGGGCGTCGACGGCCTGATCGCTGTCGCCGCCGGCGCCGGCGGCCATGCCGGGACCTGGAGCCCCTTCGCCCTGGTGGCCGAGATACGCCAGTTCTTCGACAAGACGCTGCTGCTGGCCGGCTGCCTGAACCACGGCCACGAAATCCTCGCGGCCCAGCTGCTGGGCGCTGACCTGGTCTATATGGGCACACGCTTCATCGCCACCACGCAAAGCCAGGCGCCCGCCGCCTACAAGCAGATGCTGCTGCAGGCCCATGCCGCCGATATCATCCATACCCCAGCCGTCTCCGGCGTTCCGGCCAGCTTCCTGCGCCAGAGCCTGGAGCAGGCAGGCTTTGACATGAACGCCCTCAACGCCAGCCATGAACCGAGCCGCCTGAAACCGCTGGACGAGGAAGCCAAGGCCTGGAAGACGGTGTGGTCGGCTGGCCAAGGCGTAGGCGCGATCGATGACCTGCCCGATACCGGCACGCTGATCCAGCGGCTACATGAGGAGTACCAGGCAGCCCTGGCCCGCAGTCGCCAACTGCACTGCTGAGCCCGGCTAACACACCATGGAGCCTGGCCAGGCTGTACACTAGGCGCCCCGCCCGTCGCCCCAGGAGCACTGCATGTCCCGTTACGCCATGATCACTGGTGCCTCCAGCGGCTTGGGCCTCGCCCTGGCGGAGGCCCTGGCGCGGCGCGGGCGCAACCTGATCCTGGTGGCTCGGCAACGCGAGGCCTTGGAGCCCATCGCCATCGAACTGACCCAGCGCTTCGGCGTCGAGGTGCTGTTCCGCGCCTGCGACCTCAGCGAGCCGCTGCGCCTGTCTGGTTTCATCCTCGAGCTGGAGGAAGGCGAGCGCCAGATCGATTTGCTGGTCAATTGCGCCGGCCTGCGGTCCTATGGCCCGTTCATGGCCCACGAGTGGGCTGACGAGCAAGACCTGCTGGAGGTCAATATCCTCGCGCTTACCCGCCTGTGCCACGCGGTCGGCAATGTCATGGCGCTACAGGGCGGCGGGCAGATCCTCAACGTGGCAAGCCTGGCCGCCTTCGCCCCCGGCCCCTGGATGGCCAGCTACGCCGCGAGCAAGGCGTATGTGGTGCATTTTTCCGAAGCGCTGCGTGAAGAACTCAAGCGCACCGGCATCAAGGTCTCGGTGCTGTGCCCAGGCCCGGTGCGCTCCTCGAAGCGGCGCATCCCGCGGCTGGACAACAGCGGACGCTGCCTGAGCCCTGAGGAAGTGGCGCTCTACACCGTGCGTGCCCTGGACAAGGATCGCGCGCTGATCGTGCCCGGCCGACGCAACCGCTGGCTGGCCCGCGCCCCGCGCCTGCTGCCGCGCTGGCTGACCCGCAAGCTGGCCGCCCTGATCCACCGCAGCCATCGGCCCCTCGGCGCGCAATAGCCACTGGGCGAGCGCCGCCGTGCTGGGTACACTCAGGCCGGACCCCCACCATGGAGCACGCGCTGTGGAGACACTCTTCACCAAGATCATCAACCGGGAAATTCCGGCCAGGATCATCTACGAGGACGACCAGGTTCTGGCCTTCCACGATATCGCCCCCCAGGCACCGGTACATTTTCTGGTCATCCCGAAAAAACCGATCCGCACCCTCAATGACCTCACCGAAGAGGACAAGGGCCTTGCCGGTCATCTGCTACTCACCGCCCAGCGCCTGGCCAAGGAGCTGGGCTGCGAGGAAGGCTTCCGCGTGGTGATGAACTGTAACGAGCTGGGCGGCCAGACCGTCTACCATATCCACATGCACGTGCTTGGCCAGCGCCAGATGACCTGGCCACCGGGCTGATCGCAGCGTCGGCCAAGGTTCATGACCACCGGGAAATACCCGGTCACTGACCCTGGGCAAGCCTCTACCCCGCGATTGGGTTAAACTGTCGGGCACACTCTTGCGGAGGTGCCCGATGGCTACCGAACGTCACTACTCGCCGCTCGACCGCTTGTTGCTGCAGGCCGATACCGCCATGCGCACCTTGCTGCCCTTCAGCGGCCAACCTTCCCGCCCCTCTCCGGCGATCATCCAGCCGGACGTCGCGATGGACGATGCCCAAACCCGCCACGTGGCCGGCCTGATGCGCATCAATCACACCGGTGAAGTCTGCGCCCAGGCGCTGTACCAGGGCCAGGCGCTGACCGCCAAGCTGCCCCAGGTGCGCAAGGCCATGGAGCATGCCGCCGAGGAAGAAGTCGACCATCTGGCCTGGTGCGAACAGCGCATCCGCCAGTTGGGCAGTCATCCCAGCGTGCTCAACCCCCTCTTCTATGGCATGTCGTTCGGCATAGGCGCGCTCGCCGGGCTGGTCAGCGACAAGGTCAGCCTGGGCTTCGTCGCCGCCACCGAGCACCAGGTGTGCAAGCACCTGGACGAACACCTCCAGCAACTTCCTGAAGAAGACGAAAAGTCCCGCGCCATCCTTGAACAAATGCGTATCGATGAATCTCATCACGCCGACTCGGCCCTCGAAGCCGGTGGCGTGCGTTTTCCAGCCCCGCTGCGCTTGGGCATGAGCCTGATGGCCAAGGTGATGACCAAGAGCACCTATCGCATCTAGGACGCCTGGCATGACGGAACGCTTCGACGCCAGGGATCTAGCCCGCGCGGTCAGCGCCGGCGTTCTCCAGCCGGGGCAGGATCAGGCCCTGCTGGCCTTCCTGCGCCAGCAGCCGGCCATCGCCGCACGCTTGCAGCTGGCCCATGTGGCCTTCTATCTCGGTGCTCTGCTGATCATGGGCGCCATGGGCTGGTTGCTGACCGAGGCCTGGATGCGCGTTGGCGACCGTGCTCTGCTGGCCATCGCCCTGCTCTACATTGGCGGATTGACCGCGCTTGCGCTTGTGCTGCAGCGCCGCGAACAGCACATTGCCGCTGGCGTCCTGGCCGCGGTCGGCGTCAGCATCGTGCCGCTTGCGGTGTTCGCCATCGAGCGCCTCAGCGGCTTCTGGCCTCTGGATGATGCACAGGCCGACTATCACCACTACTACACCTACGTGCAGGGCGGCTGGCTGCTGATGGAAGGGGCGACGGTGCTGGCAGGCGTGCTGATGCTCCGGCTGGTTCCTTTCCCCTTCATCGTCATGCCCATCGCCGTGGCCCTGTGGTTCATGTCGATGGACCTTAGCGAGTGGTTCCATGGCGCCGCCTTCACCTGGGAGCAGCGGCGCGGTGTGTCACTGTGGTTCGGGCTTGGCCTGCTGTCGGTATTCCTGCTGGTCGATGGCCGCACGCGCAGAGACTACGCCTTCTGGGGATACCTGGCCGGGCTGTTGGCCTTCTGGGGCGCGCTAACCCTGATGGAAAGCGACAGCGAGCTGGGCAAGGCGTTGTACTGCGCGATCAATCTTGGCCTCATGGCCCTGGCCGTACTCCTGCGCCGCCCTGTGTTCATGGTCTTCGGCGCCCTGGGCGTGGCCGCCTACCTGGGGTATCTGTCGTATGAAGTTTTTGCCGATTCGTTGCTGTTCCCGGTGGTGCTCACCTTGATCGGTCTGGCGATGATTGCCCTGGGCTTGCTCTACCAGAAGCACCGCGAACACTTCAGCGCAACGCTGCGCGCCCTGCTGCCGGACGCCGTGCTGCGCGCCCTGCCCGGCCTGCGCCGGTAAACGCCAGCCATAAAAAAGGGCCCATGAATAACGGGCCCTTCCCAGGTCGCAAAGGCTCAGCCCAGTTCGACGATCTCGTAGCCGTGGGTGATCTCCACCCCTGCGCGGTCGAGCATGATCGAGGCCGAGCAGTACTTCTCAGCCGACAGTTCCACCGCGCGCTTGACCTGCGCCTCTTTCAGGCCGCGGCCCTTGACCACGAAGTTGAGGTGGATCTTGGTGAACACCTTGGGATCCTCGCTGGCGCGCTCGGCTTCCAGGAAGGCTTCGCAGCTCTCCACCGCCTGACGCGATTTCTTCAGGATGCTCACCACGTCGAAACTGCTGCAACCACCCAGGCCCAGCAGGAGCATTTCCATCGGGCGGACACCCAGGTTGCGACCGCCGGCCTCGGGCGGGCCGTCCATCACCACGACGTGGCCGCTTCCCGATTCGCCGAGGAACATGGCTTCACCGGCCCACTGGATACGTGCCTTCATCTATCCGGACTCCCTTGCATGTAAAAAGGCTGCCAGCTTAGACCCTGTGAAGCCGCGGGAAAAGCTCAAGGGCCTACGCTTTTGTGCCGATACCGATAACAGTGTCTGATAAGCTGGCGCCAATCCACTGGCACCTGCGGCCAGCACATCTATAACAGCCACTGCGTTGCTTCTATCCGGGATTTCGTCATGGTTGCCTCAGCCCTACCCGCCACGATCAAGAACATCGACAAGTTCCTCGCCCACTGCCAGCGTCGCCGATATACCGCCAAGAGCAATATCATCTGCGCCGGGGACCATGCCGAGACGCTGTCGTTCATCATCAAGGGGTCGGTGACCATCCTGATCGAGGATGACAACGGTCACGAGATGATCATCGCCTACCTGAACAGTGGTGATTTTTTCGGCGAGCTGGGCCTGTTCGAGCCAAGCGGGCAGGACCAGCAGCGCAGTGCCTGGGTACGTGCCAAGACCGAGTGTGAAGTCGCGGAGATCAGCTACGAGAAGTTTCGCGAACTGGCCCGCCAGGAGCCGGACATTCTCTACGCCCTGGGCAGTCAGATCGCCCAGCGCCTGCGCAATACCACCCGCAAGGTCGGCGACCTGGCCTTTTTCGACGTCACCGGACGCGTGGCCCGTTGCCTGCTCGACTTGTGTAAGCAGCCCGACGCCATGACGCACCCCGATGGCATGCAGATCAAGATCACCCGCCAGGAAATCGGCCGTATCGTCGGTTGCTCGCGGGAAATGGTCGGCCGCGTCCTCAAAGACCTGGAGGAGCGCAGCCTGGTGCACGTCAAGGGCAAGACCATGGTGGTCTTCGGGACCCGCTAGTCAGGCAGCGCGTCGATCACTTCGGCATAGGCCCGGCCGAGGCGCTCGTACAGCGGTGCCTGGGGCACCACTTCATGCAGCGCGATGTGACTGGCGGCGCGGCAGCGTTGCTCCAGCCCACAGCATTCATTGAAATGATTGACCGCGGCGACCATGGATTCGCGCTCGTTGTCCAGCAGCAGCGCGCCGTGCACCAGCACCACCGGGCGCTTGCCGCCCAGGCCCTGGCGCCAGCGCTGAGCCGTGCCGACCAGTTTGCGGCCATTGAGGTTGACGTTGTAGCGACCGTCGCAGAACGCGCCGTCGATCTCCCCGACCGAGGCCAGGCCACCCCATTCCCGTAACACGTGGCACAGCGGCAGGCACAGGCGTTCATAGGCATTCTCGATGCGCCCGTGATCGCCTTCGCTGCGCGGCGCCACGTAGACCAGCGCCACATTGACCACCGACGGCGACTGCGGCACCGGCTCGCCACCGGTCTCGCGCAGCAGCACTGGCCAACCGGCGATCGCCAGTTCCGCGCAGGCCATTTCGAAATGCTCCAGTCGGCTCATGCGCCGCGGCATCACCAGAGCCCGGTCGGTGGGTTGCCAGAACAGCACACCGGCTTCTCGCTCGCCGCGGCACACGGCCGCCAGCAGGTCCTGTTCGGCATGCAGGCCGGCCTCTACAGTCAAGGCCAGGGGTTGCTCAATCATCTCGATTACCTTGTAGAGACAAAGAAGCCGGCATTCGCCGGCTTCAGATTCGCTCAGTCCAGTTCCTGAACCTTGTGGGCCACACGCTCGGGGAAGAACAGACGCTGCAATTCCAGCCCTGGCTGCTCGGCGCGCATGAACGCCTCGCCGACCAGGAAGGAGTACACCTCGTTGATCTGCATCAGCTCCACATCGGCGCGGTTGAGGATGCCGCTCTCGGTGATGGCCAGCCGATCGCGCGGGATGCGCGGCAGCAGGTCGAGGGTGGTTTCCAGACTGACTTCGAAGGTGTGCAGGTTGCGGTTGTTGACGCCGACCAGAGGGGTGTCGAGGGTCTTGAGCGCACGCTCCAGCTCGTCACCGTCGTGCACCTCGACCAGCACGTCGA
>JAEWGL010000075.1 GCA_023388335.1 Pseudomonadota bacterium
CCGCCATGGCGCGCATGAGCGACAATGGCGCCTCATCCACGGAGTACCCCATGACCGATTTCACCCCTGACGCCATCCTTGACGCCACCGGCCTGAATTGTCCGGAGCCGGTGATGATGCTGCACCAGCAGGTCCGCGACATGGCCGCTGGCGGCCTGCTCAAAGTCATCGCTACCGACCCCTCGACCCGCCGTGATATCCCCAAGTTCTGCGTGTTTCTCGGCCATGAACTGGTCGAGCAGCAGGAGCAGGCCGGAACCTACCTGTACTGGATCCGCAAGAAGACCGACTAGGCCCTGCCGCGCTCGCCGCGGCGGATCTGCCTGCCCGAGCTGCGCGCCAGGCGCAGCGAGAGCATCAGCGCCGCGCAGGTGAGGCCGGCGATCAAGCCCTGCCACAGCCCGCTGGGGCCGCTGGCCGGGCCGAGCAGATCAGTCAGCCCAAGCACGTAGCCCACCGGCAGGCCGATGCCCCAGTAGGCGAACAGGGTCAGGATCATGGTCGCGCGGGTGTCCTGGTAACCGCGCAGCGCGCCGGCGGCGATTACCTGGATGGCGTCCGAGAACTGGTACAGCGCGGCATAGACGATCAGCATCGCGGCAATCTGGATCACCGCCCGGTCGGGCGTGTAGATCGCCGCGATGGATTCGCGCAGCAGCAGGATCAGGCTGGCCGAGAAGCAGGCGCAGCACAGCGCCGCGCCCAAGCCGACCAAGGCGACGAACCGTGCCTGGCGTGACTGCCCGGCACCGATCGCCTGACCGACCCTGACCGTCACCGCCATGCCCAGCGAGTAGGGGATCATGAACAGCAGCGAGCTGATGTTCAGGGCGATCTGGTGGCCGGCGACGATGGTCGCACCCAGGCTGCCGATCAACAGGGCGATCACGGCGAAGATGCTCGATTCGGCGAACACGGCGATACCAATCGGCAGGCCGACGCTGACCAGCCGGCCGATCGTCGCCCACTGCGGCTGCTCCCAACGCACCAGCACCCGGCTGCCGGCATAGGCCGGGGCCCAGCGGGTCCAGGCAGCCATGGCCAGGGCCATGAACCACATGACGATACCGCTGGCCCAGCCACAGCCCACGCCACCCATGGCCGGCAGGCCGAAGTGGCCGTAGATCAGCACGTAGTTCAGCGGGATGTTCAACAGCAGGCCGGCCAGGCCAATGGCCATGCTCGGCCGGGTACGCCCAAGGCCGTCGCTGTAGCAGCGCAGCACGTAGTAGAAGGCCACGCCAGGAAAGCCGAAGGCGATGCCCTGCAGGTAGCCCAGGCTGGGACTGATCAGGCTGGGTTCGACCTTCATCCATTCCAGTAACGGCTCGGCGCTGAGCAGCAGCGCGCTGGCGATCAGGCCGACCATCAGCGCCAGCCACAGGGCCTGGCGCACCAGCGGGGCGATCTGCTCCGGCTGACCGGCGCCGAAACGCTGAGCCACCTTTGCGGTAGTGGCCAGCAGCGTGCCGGTCATGAGCAGGAACACCGGGATCCAGATCGAGTTGCCCAAGGCCACCGCCGCCAGGTCCCGAGGGCTGACGCGACCGGCCATCACCGCATCGACGAAGCCCATGGACGTGGTCGCCAGTTGCGCGATGATGATCGGCAAGGCCAGGTGCAGCAGCCCGCGCAGCTCAGTGCGGATGCGCGCTGGGCGACTAGGGTGGATGGAAGCGGTGCTCATGCGGCCGTGATCCTTGATGAAGGCAAGCCGGCTAGTCTAACCCTGACGCTTCGGTCAGGATATACATGGCCGCTGGATCAGCCTGCGCAGAGCGCCTACACTGCCTTCCCCCACAGGAGAGCGCCATGCTGATTGTTGCCGACGAGAATATCCCGTTGCTCGATGCCTTCTTTGCCGGGTTCGGCGAGATACGCCGCTATCCAGGGCGCGCCATCGATGCCGCCTGCGTCAAGGACGCCGACATGCTGCTGGTGCGCTCGGTGACCCAGGTCGACCGGCATCTGCTCGAAGGCAGCCGAGTAGGTTTTGTCGGCACCTGTACCATCGGCACCGACCATCTGGACCTGGACTACTTCGCCCAAGCCGGTATCCACTGGAGCAGCGCGCCCGGCTGCAACGCCCGCGGCGTGGTCGACTACGTGCTCGGTAGCCTGCTGACGCTGGCCGAACTGGATGGCGTGGCGCTGGCCGACCGGGTCTATGGCGTGGTCGGCGCTGGCCAGGTCGGCGAGCGACTGGTGCGCGTGCTGCACGGCCTGGGCTGGAAGGTGCTGGTCTGCGACCCACCGCGCCAGGCGCTCGAGGGCGGTGACTTCGTCAGCCTGGAAACGATCCTTGAACAGTGCGATGTGATCAGCCTGCACACGCCGCTGCTGCGTGACGGGCCCGGGTCGACCTGGCACTTGCTGGGGCGCGAGCAGTTACAGCGTCTGCGCCCCGGCGCCTGGTTGATCAATGCCAGCCGGGGGGCGGTGGTGGACAACCAGGCCCTGCGCGAACTGCTGCTGGCGCGCGAGGACGTGCAAGCGGTGCTGGATGTCTGGGAAGGGGAGCCGCAGGTCGACCTGGCGTTGGCCGACCTGTGCACCCTCGCCACGCCGCACATCGCCGGCTACAGCCTCGATGGCAAGCAACGCGGCACGGCGCAGATCTACCAGGCCTACTGCCGCTGGCGTGGCGAGCCAGAGCTGGTGCGCCTGGCCGCATTGCTGCCGCCGCCGAGCCTGGCGCAGGTCGATCTGGATCCGCGTACCGATCCCACCTGGGCGCTGGCGACCTTGTGCCGGGCGGTGTACGACCCGCGCCGTGACGACGCGGATTTTCGCCGCAGCCTGAGCAGTGATCCGGCCGAGCAGCGCCTGGCGTTCGACGTGCTGCGCAAGGGGTATCCCGAGCGGCGTGAGATCGAGGGCTTGCCCGTGCGGGTGCGTGGCGAGGCGCCGCAATTGGCGCAGCTGGTCAGTGCACTGGGCGGCGTACTGGTCTGAGGCTTTTCGTTGGCCAATAAAAACCCGGCAAGCGCCGGGTTGAAGGGATTCGGGGTTCAGGCCTGTTTAGACAGATCGACCCGGTTGTTCTCAAGATCCTTGCAGGCCTCCTGGATCATCTCTTCGGTAATCGGTATTTCCCGGCCCTGACCGTCTATGATCGAGCCGCAGACCTGGGGTTGCGACTGAGGCGCGGTGTGTTGGGTTTCGCTGCTATGTTGCAAGCTCATGTCCTGTCTCCTCATCAGGGTGCAAGCTCAGGGTATCTCCGAGCCGTGACGGGCCTGTGACAGCTCCTTGGGCATAACGGCGCGGCAGACACAGTCCAACAGAAAGCGTCACAAAGCTCCAGTGGCACTTTAGATCGAAACGATCTAGCACATGCCATGCAGGCTATGCGTTCTGCTCAATGCCTGGGTTCCGACGTGGCCCTGTGCCACGAGTTCCTTTCTACACGACGAACGGTCAAATGGTAGGCTGGATGAAATCGCTGATGAATGATGTTTCCCATGCTTGAGCAAGTATCCCCCCGCCAGCGCCAGGCGTTGAAATTGAGCTGGCGTTTTCTGCGCCCGTACCGCAAGCGGGCTCTGCTGGCCTTGCTCGCGCTGGTCGTTACCGCCGCGATCACGCTGTCCATGGGACAGGGCATACGGCTTCTGGTCGATCAGGGTTTCATGACCCGTTCCCCGCACCTGCTCAACCAGTCCATCGGCCTGTTCATGCTACTGGTGCTGGCCCTGGCGGTGGGCACCTTCAGCCGCTTCTACCTGGTGTCCTGGATCGGCGAGCGCTGCGTGGCTGACATCCGGCGTCAGGTGTTCGACCACCTGATCGACCTGCACCCGGG
Source organism: Pseudomonadota bacterium (assembly GCA_023388335.1). GTDB lineage: Bacteria > Pseudomonadota > Gammaproteobacteria > Pseudomonadales > Pseudomonadaceae > Aquipseudomonas. The sequence goes on from JAEWGL010000075.1 coordinate 3,806, forward strand.
ATTCTTCGAAGACAACCGCAGCTCCGAGATCCAATCGCGGCTGACCGCCGACACGACCTTGCTGCAGTCTGTCATTGGCTCCTCGCTGTCGTTGTTCCTGCGCAACGTGTTGATGGTGATTGGCGGGATCATCTTGCTGTTCATCACCAACCCCAAGCTTACCAGTATCGTGGTGCTGGCCTTGCCGCTGGTGCTGGCGCCGATCCTGCTGTTTGGCCGGCGGGTGCGCAGCCTGTCGCGACAGAGTCAGGACCGGGTTGCCGATGTCGGCAGCTACGTGGCCGAAACCCTGGGGCAGATCAAGACCGTCCAGGCGTACAACCACCAAGGACATGACCGGCAGTTGTTCGCCGCCACCGTGGAGGCCGCGTTCGGCGTGGCCCGGCAGCGGATCGCCCAGCGCGCGTGGTTGATCACCCTGGTGATCGTGCTGGTGCTCGGCGCGGTCGGGGTGATGCTCTGGGTCGGTGGCATGGATGTTATCGCCGGACGTATCTCTGGCGGAGAACTGGCCGCCTTCGTGTTCTATAGCCTGATCGTCGGCAGCGCTTTCGGCACGCTCAGTGAAGTGATCGGCGAGTTGCAGCGGTCTGCGGGCGCGGCTGAACGTATCGCCGAGCTGCTGGCGGCGCGCAGCGACATCCTTGCCCCGTCCCAGGGAGGCTCGCTGAACACGCCACGGGTGAGCGGCCTCATCGAGTTGCAGAACCTGCGCTTCGCCTACCCCTCGCGCCCCTCCAGCGCCGCCATCGACGGGCTGAGCCTGACCGTCGAGCCGGGGCAGACCCTTGCGCTGGTGGGACCGTCCGGGGCCGGCAAGTCGACCCTGTTCGACCTGTTGCTGCGTTTTCATGACCCGCAGCAAGGGCGCATCCTACTCGACGGCCAGGCACTGACTGACCTCGACCCAGCCGTCCTGCGTCGCCAGTTCGCCTTGGTGGCGCAGAACCCGGCGCTGTTTCGCGGCACGGTGGAGGCCAATATCCGCTACGGTCGTCCGGATGCACGCTGGGAGGAGGTCGAGGCGGCGGCGCGCGGTGCCCATGCCCATGAGTTCATTCAACAACTTCCCCAGGGTTACCAGACCCCGTTGGGCGAAGGCGGCATCGGCTTGTCCGGCGGCCAGCGGCAACGCCTGGCTATCGCCCGGGCGCTGTTGGTGGATGCGCCGATCCTGCTGCTCGACGAAGCCACCAGCGCGCTGGATGCGCAGAGCGAGCACCTGATCCAGCAAGCACTGCCGACCCTCATGGCCGGACGCACCACCCTGGTCATCGCCCACCGCCTGGCCACGGTACAGCATGCCGAGCGCATCGCAGTGATCGACCAGGGACGCCTGGTGGCGATCGGCACGCACCGCCAATTGATCGAGCAAAGCCCTTTGTATGCGCGCCTGGCGGCGTTGCAGTTCAACAATGGTGTGGGGGATGGGAACTAAGCTTCAGATTTGGTCGCGAGAACATCTCGCCCAAGGGAAACTCCAGCCAACAAAAAAGCCCGCTAAAAGCGCAATGCTGTTCACTTAAGATCCTGGGCCACTTTGCGGCCCTTCGCGGGCAAGCCCGCTCCCCCAAGGTTAGCTAAATCAATGAGTTAGCTGACCCTGGAGCGGCCTTGTGCCGCGATCGGGCGCGCAGCGGCCGCAACCCTGCAACCGCGCTGCATCAGACAGATCGAGGTGG
>JAEWGL010000134.1 GCA_023388335.1 Pseudomonadota bacterium
CAGCTGGACCTGGAAAAGATCCTGGGTTGGCAAGACGGGATTTTCAAGCTGGCGATCACCGAACGTGAAGGCCGCAATATCAGCAACGACCGTATCAGCGACCCACGGGCACCGATGTATTCTTCCAACCAGGAAGTCTGGGGGAGGGGGCAGACCTGGCGCTTGACCCAGATGTGGATCAGCAAGTCCTTTTTCGAACGTGAGCTGGATATCAAGTTCGGTCGTTTCGGTGAAGGTGAGGACTTCAACAGCTTCCCCTGCGATTTCCAGAACCTGGCCCTGTGCGGGTCTCAGATGGGCAACTGGGCGGGCAGCAACACTTGGTATAACTGGCCGATCGCGCAGTGGGCCGGACGTGTGAAGTACCGACTGACGCCAGCGCTGTTCGCGCAGGTCGGCGTCTTCGAACACAATCCTTCGTTGCTAGAAGACAACAATGGTTTCAAGCTCAACTTCAGTGGCGGTAAAGGCCTGATCCTGCCGGTGGAGCTGGTGTGGAAACCCAACGTCAACCAGTTGCCGGGCGAATACCGGATCGGAGCCTACTACAGCACCGCGGATGCCCGGGACGTGAACAGCCGCGAGGTACCGGCAGACCTGGACAGTTCCTTGCGCATGCGCGATAGCAAGCATGGTTACTGGCTGGTTGCCCAGCAGCAGGTAACCGCCCATGGGGGTGACCCTCACCGCGGTCTATCGCTGTTTGCCAACCTCACTGTGCAAGACCGGGAAACCAGCCAGGTGGGGCATTTCATCCAGGCTGGGCTTACCTACAGGGGCCTGTTCGACGCGCGTCCCGAGGACGATATCGGTTTTGGCGTGGCGCGCATCCACACCAACTCCAGGTTCCGTGATAACCAGCGCTTGCTCAATGCTGCCAACCAGCAGACCGACTATGACAACCCGGCTTACCAGCCGCTGCGGGGCAACGAGTACGACGCCGAGCTCTACTATGGCGTGCAGGCTGCACGCTGGCTGGTGGTCCGGCCGAACATCCAGTATGTGCACAACCCCGGCGGTGTCAGCGAGGTGGATAGCGCTTGGGTAGTGGGTGTGAAAATACAAAGCGATTTTTAATGCACTGCGCGGCTAACTCATGCCGGGGCAGCAGGCGAAATTTGTCTTCGGGACTGCGACTGGGTCTGGAGCCGGCGGCCGCTGGATTAGCCAGGCAAATCCAACGGAACTCACAGCCCATTCGCAGGCTCACGTTGTAAGGGCAATCCGTCGTTTGCCCATCGACAAGGAGACCTCAGGATGCCTGACACACAAGGCAGAATCCGTTACGCCGTGGTCGGTGGCGGTTCGATTTCCCAAGGCGCGTTCATGCCTGGCGTAGGCCAGACACGCAATTCGGTCATCACCGCCCTGGTGACGGGCGATCCGGTCAAGGCCGATCGCCTGGCCAAGGCGTACGGGCTGACGAGCTACAGCTACGAGGATTACGCCAAGCTGCTGGCCTCGGGTGAGGTCGATGCGGTCTACGTGGCGACACCGAATTTCCTCCACCGCGAGTTCGTGGTGCCCGCGCTGGAAGCCGGGATCCATGTGCTGCTGGAAAAACCCATGGCGACCAACGAGGCCGACTGCCAGGCCATGATCGAGGCGGCCAAGCACTCCGGTGCCAAGCTGATGATCGCCTACCGGCTGCACTGCGAGCCGGGAACGCTGGAAATGATCGAGCGCGTTCGTGCCGGGGATTTCGGCGACCCGCGGCTGTTCACCTCCACTTTCACCCAGACGGTCAAGGCGAGCAACCATCGCACCGAGCACGGCTTTGCCGTCGGGCCTGTGGCCGATATGGGGCCATACCCGTTGAACATGGTGCGCCAGTTGTTCGCCGACGAGCCGATCGAGGTCAGTGCCGTGGGTGTCAGGACCCCCGGCCACAAGATGAAAACCTGGGACACGGTCACCGTCTCCCTGCGTTTCCCCGGCGAGCGGCTCGCGCAGTTTACGGTCAGCTACAGCCTGCCGGGCAGCGAGCGCTTCCAGCTGATTGGCTGTGAGGGCGAGATCGAGGCCTCGCCCTGTTTCGGCTATGGCGAGGGCGTATCGATCACCTATCGCGCCATCATCGGCGACCAGACCCAGGAGCATGTGCATCCGGTGGTGGATCAGTTCGCCGGCGAGACCGCCTACTTCTCCGACTGCATCCTCGACGACGTAGCCCCTGAGCCGGATGGCGACGAGGGTTGGCGTGACGTCAGGGTGCTGATGGCGATCGAGAAAGCCTTGGAAACGGGCCAGTCGCAGGTGCTCGAACCGCTACCTCCCAAGCGCCAGGCCGTTTCAGAGCAAAAGCGGCAGTTCGCGCTGGCCAAGGTGCCCCACTACATCGACACCGAAGACCCGACCGAGTGACCACGCCGACCTGCCTTGGAGCTCCAGTGTTCAACGCTGCCAACTATCGCCCGACAGGGTGCAGGCTGCACCGAGCAACGCCAGGTGGGTCAGGCCCTGTGGCAAGTTGCCCAAGTATCCCAGCGTATGCGGATCGACCATCTCCGAATAGATGCCGACCCCACGGTCAAGACCCTTGACCGCCTGCTGGAACATGTTCGTGGCGTACGCCTTGCGCCCGAGCAGCGCGTGCGCCTCGGCCAGCCAGAAGGTGCAGGCGAGGAAGCAGCCTTCCTCCTGGTCGGCCTTGCTGTAGCGGTAGTGGAACGCGCCGCAGCGCAATTCTTCTTCGATCGCCTGCAAGGTGCTGAGCAGCCGATCGGGGCGAGGGAAGCCAAAACGCACGGCCAAGGCGAGCGAGGCGTCGAGCCGCTCGCTGCCGGCGTAGAAGACATATGCCTGACGCTCTTGAGACCAGCAATGTTCATCGATCCACTCAAAGATGCGCTGGCGCTCGCGGTCCCAGCGGTCGCGGCAGGTGGTCGGCAGGTGCCCACCCTCGGCCAGCTCGACGGCGCGGCTAAGCGCCTGCCAGCAGCTGATCTTGGACATGCTGTAGTGCCGTTGCTCGGGCAGTTCCCATATTCCGCAGTCCTTGCGCCGCCAGCTGTCGGCGCACTGGTCGGCGAGCGCCGCGAGGATCGCCGCGCTGGGTGCATCGAGGATGTTCCCGGAGTCGATGAAGCAGCGCGCAGTCTCGAAGATGTCGCCATAGATGCCATGCTGGGGTTGGTTGGCGGCATCGTTGCCGACCACCGGCGGCGAATGCTTGTAGCCCGGTAGGTCCAGAGGCTGCGCCAACTTGGCCAGGCAGCCGTCCACGGTATAGCAGACGTGTGGACCATGTTCGCCAAGGCGATGGATGAGCCAAGTGAACGCCGCCTTGGCTTCAGGTTGTGCACCGATGCTGAGGAACGCCTCGATGGTGTAGCCGGCGTCACGGATCCAGGCGAAGCGGTAGTCGTAATTCTTGTCGCCGCCGATCCGCTCGGGCAATGAGCTGGTCGCGGCCGCCATGATCGAGCCACTGGGGGAGGAGAGCAGCAGTTTCAGCGCCAGCGCGCTACGGGTCACCAACGGCTTGTAGTCGCCCTCGTAGGTCAAGGACTTGGTCCACTGCCGCCACTCGCGGTCGGAGCCGTCGATGCGCGCGTCGATCAGGTCCAGCGGTGGCACCACCAACGGCTCGTCACGTCCGGCAATGAGCGCCACCACTTCGCGCTGGCCTGCACCCACTCGCAGCCGAGCGCGGACACCCAGGTCGTCCTCGCGCTGCAGCTGCAGCCGGTCGCTGTGCAAAAACATCCCCAGGATCCTGCCGGCGTGGAACACGCTGCCATTGCTGGTCGGCGACAGGTATGGGCAGGCCTTGTCGTCTTGGGTGCCGAAGTCGATCTCGACCCTGAATTCCACCTCGCCATCGATGCCTTCGATGCGCCGCGCCAATTCCGCCCAGGGCAGGCGTCCCGCCGGGCCGCTGTTGAGCGACTCGACCAGCCGCGCGCGGCCAGTGTCGGTGGTGAAAGTGGTTTCCAGCACGTTGCTGTTCGGCCTGTAACGGCGCTTGACGCTGAACGGACGCTCTGGACTGACCAGGAAGAAACCGCCTGAATCGGAGGCCAACAGCCGGTCGAACAGGGGCGGCGAATCCATATGCGGCACGCACCACCAGTCGATCGATCCGTCCCAGCCAACCAGCGCGACCGAGCGGCCATCGCCCAGCGCCGCGTATCCTTCCAGCGGCAGGTAGCCGGCTTCGTCGCGCACAGGCGAGCCTTGCTGATGTGAAAGCACGGACGATTTACTCATGAGACCCCACGTTTAGACGGTCGAATGGCAGGGCATCGCACGGCCCGCGCTGGGCGGGGCGATGCTCACTCATAGTGCTAACGACTGTGCAGGTGGGCTGTTGGTTCGAGTTGGGGGGAGCGACCAGCGAAACACGCTTGTCGGCCGCTCTGTCGGGAGGTGTGGAAGTGGCAGGGTCTTCATAGACACCGGAACGCGATCTGCAGCTGCAATGCCGGATTTCGCCAGCCATCGGCACAACAATCGAGTCTAGCGATCAGCTTTCCAAGGCGCATACTCCACCGTCACGTATCCATCGACCCTGCCTTGCGCATTCGGTGCAAAGCCCGGCATCTGGCGCAGGTCGAGCGTTCTGCAACGGGCATTGAGGCGCACTTGTAGCGCGCCGTCGACCTTGAAGGCCTCGGGGCGAGCGGCGGCGGGGTGGAGGTTGACCAGGCAGCCGAGCACCTTGCCATGGGCATCGCCTTCGAAATGAATGGCGGCTCGCCCGATGCTGTCCACTGCCTGCTTGCTCACCAGCTGCTCCCAGAAAAATTCACGTTTGGCGTTGCGCACGACCCAGTCGGAGTTTGTACCGCTGGGGTCCTGGGCGGGCGCCAGGACCAGCGGGGCGATGATCTCGAGCGTGTCGTCATCGCTGAACATGTGTGCTGGCACGCGGGGATAGAGGCTTCGCCAGCACTGCTGCATGACCAGGTCGGACAGTGCCTGGGGATCGGAGCGCTTGACGCCAGCGGGCAGAGCCTTCAGCAACTCGGCGCTGGCAGGGGACGTCTGGCAGCCCACGGTCTGGTTCATACGATCCAGCGTCACCCGCAGGTTGATGATCCCGACCAGTGGCGTGCGGTTGGCCGCGCTCAGGTCCCGAAGGAGTACCCTTTGGAACTCGTTGATGAACCGTGCCTGGTCTTGCGCTTGCGCGGCCTTGGCTTCGCTGTCGGCGGAGCTCGCAGTGCCCGCATGCGGGGCTGCCTGGCAACCCATGAGCGCGATTAGGGCCGTCAGTGCAGGGGCAAGGGCAAGGGTGATGGGGCGAGGCAAAGGGTAGGGCTGTTTGAGCATGTGTCTTCCTTGAGAGATAACCTGGAACCTGTGTTCCGTAAGCGCTGACGAAGTTGCACAGGTTAATGGATATCCCGCAACGGAGGCGCGGCGGGCAGCGCACGTGCGCAGGGAATTCGTTTCCAGATGTAGAGGGTGCGGGCCTGTTTGCCGTATTTACGTAGTCCTTGTGCCTATTGTTTCGCATGATCCATAGCCGGCGTCGCCAGGGCTTATGGGCGGCTCACTATTCGGTTCAACAGGAGTGCACGGTATGGGCAGCAGTGGTTCAGGCAAGCAGGCGTTGGTCGTCGTCGATATCCAGAACGACTATTTTCCCGGTGGCAGATGGACGCTGTCCGGCGTTGAGGCCGCTGCCGCACAGGCAGCCCAGGTGATCGAACGGTTTCGCGAGCGCGGCGACCTGGTGGTGCATATCCGTCACGAGTTCCAGGACGATAACGCACCGTTCTTCCGGCCAGGCAGCGAGGGCGCGCAATTGCACGCCAGCGTAAGCAACCGCGAAGACGAGCCGGTGGTGCTCAAGCACTTCATCAGTTCGTTCCGCGAGACCGAGCTTGAGGCGGTGCTGGACCACCATGGCATCGAGGCATTGGTGGTGGTCGGCAACATGAGTCATATGTGTGTGGATGGCATCACCCGTGCGGCGGTCGATCTGGGCTACGACACCACCGTGCTGCACGATGCCTGCGCCACCCTGGATCTGTCGTTCAATGGGGTGAGTGTCCCAGCCGCTCAGGTGCACGCGGCGTTCATGGCGGCGCTCGCCTTTGGCTATGCCCAGGTTATTTCCACTCAGGACTACCTGGGCCGTTGATCGCCGGGCCAGTGGCGGCCGATGAACGGCCGCGCCCGGGCGATGGTGCGCCTTGAGCGTGGGCTATGCTGATGACCTGTTTCCCTTGGCCAGGGAGGGCGCTGGCGAAGGTCCATGGGTCATCGAGGTGCCCCGATGGTGCAACTGGTCTGCGCGGAATTCGATGCGTTCGAGGAGGCCCTGTACGGCGTGCAGGGCCACTATGTGCTGCGCTCCCGGCAGCAGCGCGAGTGGCGGTTGAATGTGGTCGACCTGGGCGACGTGGTCTTGATGAGCGGCAGCGAAGGCGCAGGCACGGTCTACACGGGGACCGGGCTGCCGGGCTATTTCAATATTTTCGTCCCCCTCACCGGGCATGAAACCACCGTGGTCGATGGTCATCTGTTCGATCGGTCCAAAATCGGCTGGATGGTCCCCGACGCCATGTTCCATATCGATGCGAAATGTCCCGCCAGCTGGTTGACGGTGGCCATGTCGTGCGAGCGGGTAATGCGCTGGGCCGAGGTCCGGCACGATGAATTCGATTTTTCCCTGCTGCAGCACAACCTGGTGAGCAATGCTCTACGTAGCCTCGGCCCGCTGATCTGGCTGGCACGGCGGCTATTCAACATCGAGGCCACTACTCCCGAGGTACTGCACGCCGAAAGCGCCGAATACGGGGCGCGCATGGAGGTTCTCGACCTGGTGTTTCGTCTGTTGTTGCCAGTCGATCCCGTGCAGGCCAAAGCCCGGCCCACGCGCAATCACAAGGAGATCCTACGGCGTGCTCTGGACTTGCTTGATGCCTTGCATGAGCGCTGCGTGTACACCGAGGACATCTGCCACGCCGCCTGTGCGTCGGAGCGCACGGTGCGCAATGTCTTTCACCACTACCTGGGCATGAGTCCGCACCGCTACCTGATGTTGCGCCGCTTGCATGCCATCCGTGCAGACATCCGCCATGCCGGCCCCCAGGACACCATCACCAGCATCTGCGCGCGCTTTGGCGTCTGGGACTTCGGCCGCTTCGCCAGCCACTACCGCCAGCACTTTGGGGTGCTGCCGGCGCACGCGCTGCGGGCGGCCAGGACCAGCCGGGCACTCTAGGTTTGCCGATTTTACGTAGATCGCCGATTGGCGATCCGCACATGCTGGGCCTGTAGCGCCGCTGGCCGGCTACCCCTGCCAGCGCACCCGCAGCCCGGTTCAACCACCCGCCACCACCGCGTGCGCAAATGGGAGCACAGTCATGAGCTCGATCACCACTCCAGACGGTACCCAGATCTACTACAAAGACTGGGGCACAGGCCCGGTCGTCGTCCTGAGCCACGGCTGGCCACTCAACGCCGACAGCTGGGAAGCGCAGATGTTGTTCCTGGCCGAGAACGGTTTTCGCGTGATCGCCCATGACCGACGCGGGCATGGGCGCTCCAGCCAGCCGTGGGAGGGCAACGACATGGACCACTATGCCGACGACTTGGCCCAGCTGCTGGAGACGTTGGATGTCAGGGATGCCTCGTTGTTCGGCTTCTCCACCGGCGGCGGCGAGGTGGCGCGTTATGTCGGCAGGCACGGCACCGAGCGGGTCGCCAGGCTCGGGCTGATTTCGGCCGTGCCACCGCTGATGCTACAAACCCCGGCCAACCCTGGCGGTCTGCCAATCGAGGTGTTCGATGGCATCCGCGCCGCGTCCCTGGCCGACCGCTCCAAGCTCTACAAGGAACTGGCCGGCGGCCCCTTCTTTGGCTATAACCGGCCCGGGGCGGAGCCGTCCCAAGGGCTGATCGATGCGTTCTGGATGCAGGGCATGATGGCCGGCCACAAGAACGCCTACGATTGCATCGCGGCCTTCTCGGCGACAGACTTCACCGAAGACCTGAAGAAATTCGACCGCCCGACCTTGATCCTCCACGGTGACGACGACCAGATCGTCCCCGTCGACGCCGCCGCCCGAGCCAGCGCCAAATTGGTCAAGGACGCCAAGCTGGTCATCTACCCCGGCGCGCCCCACGGCATCACCGATACCCACAAGGCGCAGCTGGGCGCCGACATGCTGGCTTTCCTCAGGCAGTAAGGCCAGCCCGAGCAGTGCTAACAAAGCGGCGGAAGGTGTCTATTTGCAGTTGCCGGCCTTGCGATATCCCGCCGCTTGAGCCTCGGCCTCGCTCCCGAAACTTGCCTTGTTTTTCGCTGATACCTGAGCATAGCTAGGGCAGCCTTGGGGCAGGTGATACACATGGCTGTTGCGGTTGCCGATGATTGCGCCCCGCCCGGAACCCCCGGCGAGCGTTGGTTGCGCAGCAGGTCGTGCGGCTTTGACCGGCACTGGGCTCGTGAGCCCGTCGCCGACAGCCTTGTAGCCGGGCGTCCAGCTGCGCTCTCCGGTCACGAAGGGATTGGAGTGGCCCATGACGGCGGCAATCCGCCGATTGCGTTCTTTCTCCCAAGCCGAAACAGGATGCTGCTTGTCCCACGCCATCAGGACCTGTTGCTGTTGACGGGACATGCTCAGCTTGTACCTGTCGAACATGTAGAAGGTCGTGCGGGCGACCAGGCCCTTGACCGCATCACGTGGCTCCGCGGCGCGCTGGTCGAAATCGATCCGTGTTGGACATTGCCCATATTGCGGGGCGACACCAGGGGCCATGGCGTAATTGAAATTGCTACGGTCGCCGTTCACTTCCCCAACCGACGGGTAGAGGTTGAACAGGTCGGCCTCCATCGCCCGGAACACCGGATCATCGTCGACGCAGTGGGCCCGTCCACCGTTCTGCCAGCATTGACGTTGGTGGCCGAACGTCCAGGCTGGCACGATGTGTTCCCATTCGGTACGTTCAGCGCGGGCCTGTTGCTTTCGGGTCTGGTAGCCACATGACTTGGGGTCGATGCGGCCGCCCGATTTACCCACCCATGTCCATTTGCAGCCACAGTAAAGTTCACCCATGGCGCTGCTGGCCTGGTCGAGATAGATCTTCTGCTTTGCGACGACCTTGGCTTCTGAAAAGGTCGCGGGAGGGTTTGCGAAGGCGGGGGTGATTACCGAAAGGGCCACGATTACAGCGGACAGCAGTTTTCTCATGGTCAAGCTTATCAGGGAGTTAGGGGCGCGCATTATACGCACGAGCCTGTTGCCCGGTGCGGCGTCGACGCCTGTCAGGCCAACAGCGAAACCAGCGTTGGCGTGATCGCCCCCGGCGCCAATTCCAGCACCACCAGTGTCACCGGCAGCTTGAAGCGCCGCGGTCCAGCGCTGCCGGGGTTGAGAAACAACCGCTGCTCGCGCCACTCGGTCAGCGGCTTGTGCGAATGGCCGGTGATCACCAGGTTGACCTGCTCATCGAGCAGTGCCGGTACATCAGCGATGTCATGCACCAGCAGTACCTGCCAGCCGGCCAGCTTGAATCGCAGGTGATCGGCAATCTCCGCGGCCCATGGCGCGTTCAGGTCGTTGTTGCCGCGAACTACCTGCACTGGGGCGATGGCAGCCAGCTGCGCGAGGATCTCGGGCTTGCCGATGTCGCCCGCATGGATGATCCGCTCGCAACCCGCAAGCGCCGTCAGGGCTTGCGGGCGCAGCAGGCCGTGGGTATCGGAGATCACGCCGACTTTCATGGGAAATACCTAAAGGACGGGGGACCAACACTACCTGAATTGCGGGTTACGGCCGCTTCGCGCCCGATCGCGGGGCAAGCCCGCTCTTACAGTTTTCAGCGTCGCTGCGCGACGTGCGAACCCGTTCAGCGGTGCAGGTGTTTCTGCGCGATCTGGATGAGGTTGCCGCAGGTGTCGTCGAACACGGCGACCGTGAGCGGGCCTTGTTCGGTCGGCGGCTGGGTGAAGCGCACGCCGGCGGCGCAGAGCCGCTCGTACTCGGCGTGCACATCCCTGACGCCGAAGGAGGTATAGGGGATGCCGTCGTTTTTGAGGGCAGTCTTGAAAGCTTTCGCGGCGGGATAGCCGTCAGGCTCCAGGAGCAGTTGGACGCCATCGGGGTCGGCGGATGAGGTAAGGGTCAGCCAGCGGTGCTGACCCATCGGGATGTCGTCTTTGAGGTCGAAGCCCAGCACGTAGCGGTAAAAGGACAGGGCCTTCGCCTGGTCGTCGACCATTACACTCGTCAGAACGATCTTCATCGTGTCTCTTCTCCATGCTCGGACAAGTAGAGCGTAGTTCAACACCGGGCGCCTGGGTACGAAGCATCAGCCGCTCGGCTATCAATCAACCCCGCGCCAGGGCGCCGCCCTCAGGCCGCCCGCTCCAGCGCCCCCAGCAGGTCGACGAACTGCAGCGACAGCTTGTGCCGTGGCGCCAGGTGCACCAGCGGCACCGACGCCTGGTGGGATTCACGCATCTTCACCGAGCTGCTGAGGTAGACCGGCAGCACCGGCAGGCCTGCGCCAAGCAGTTCATCGACCATTATCCGGTGCAGGCTGGTACGGCTTGCGAACTGGTTGATCACCACGCCCTCGACCTGGAGGGATTCATTGTGGTCCAGGCGCAGGTCTTCCACCTGGGCGAGCACACTGAGCAGCGCCTGGCGCGAGAAGCTGTCGCAGTCGAACGGGATCAGCAGGCGCTCGGCGGCGACCAGTGCGCTGAAGGTATAGAAGTTCAGCGCGGGCGGGGTGTCGATGTAGATGCGCTCGTAGTCCTCGGACAACTCCACCAGCAGCTTGCGCAGCTTGTTGATCTTGAACTTGCTCTGGAGTTTGGATTGCAGGTCGGCCAGTTCCGGACTGGCCGTAACCAGGTCGAGGTTGGCGTAGCGGGTGGCGGTGATGACCACGCGATTGCGCTTGCCGGCAGCGTTGCTGGAGAGGGTCTGCTTGAAGAAGTCGGCGATGCCGGTGGGAATGTCGTCGTTGGCAAGGCCGGTAAGGTACAGCGTCGAATTGGCCTGGGGGTCGAGATCAACCAGCAACGTCCGATAGCCTTCGGCGGCACTGACCGCGGCAAGGTTGCAGGCGATGCTGGACTTGCCAACCCCTCCCTTCTGATTGAATACGACACGACGCATGAGACGCTTCATCCTTGTAGATGGCCAGTCGGCCGGGGAAACAGATGCCAGGGTGGGGTCAATCGTATGACTGTAAAGTTACAGTTTGAAGACATGAGGCCTGGCGGAAGCTCCGCTCACTTGCCTGCGACAATCGTTACCTTGACAATATTTAGGTAACTAAGTGTCACATCTGAAAACAAAACTGTTACGATTCATTTCCCGTGGTGAGCAGACGACACGCAGTGTCGCGCCCTCCAAACAGAGCTGGATAACCAGCCACCTCGATGCAGACCAATCACAAGTAGAGCAGCCAGGAAGGCTTGCCAGCCCTGTTCCGGATCGTGCGCCTCGATCCCGCGCCATATTGTCGTCGACCGCTGCCCACAAGCGTCCGGAACTTTGCACCGATTCTTTGCCCCCCTGAGACAGGGCATTGTCGGCTGCCGCCAGGGTTTGCATGGGTGCCTTGCATCACCCGGGTTTTCTGTGAGCAGTCATAGGTGACCTTTACATGTTGTTGTCCAAGCCAACGTCCCGAAGGAAGTTCCTGCTTTCTTCGTTGATCGCCTTGCCCGCGCTGGGCGTGACCATGAAGGGCCTGAGCGCGGCGGTCGCTGCCGAAATGGTGGCCCCGAGTCTTGAATCCTATTCGCCGACTTTTTTCACCCCCATCGAATGGCCGTTCATCATGGCCGCCTGCGACCGCCTGATCCCCTCCGAGGGGCGCGGTCCCGGTGCGCTGGAAACCAACGTGCCGATCTTCCTCGACCAGCAGCTGGCCAGCGACCTGGGCAGCGAGATCTACCTGGAAGGCCCGTTCGAGGTCAACGCCCCCGCAACCATGGGCTACCAGCTGCCGTACCTGCCCCAGCAGATCTACCGCAAGGGCATTGCCGCGGTCGAGGCCTGGTGCCAGGCCACCCACGGTCAGCGCTTCGCTTTGCTCGATGCCGCCACGCAGGATGCCGTGCTGAAGAAAGTCCAGGCCGGTGAAGTGGATTTCGCCCCATTCGGCGAAGACATCCTCAAGTCCCCGCACTTTTTCACCGAGCTGCTGAACCACACGCGGCAGGGCTACCTGGCCGACCCGATCTACGGCGGCAACAAGGGCATGAAGGCGTGGATCGCCATCGGCTTCCCAGGCGCGCGTGCCAGCTACCTGGAATGGGTCGCCCAGCACAACGTCCAGTACCCCCTCGGGCCGGTCAGCCTCAGCGGCGATCGCGGCTGACCCCTTCGCTAGAGCACAAGGTTTCTTATGTCGAACATTACCAATGACGAAGTCGATGTCGTTGTCGTCGGCCTGGGTTGGGCCGGCTCGCTGATGAGCATCGAACTTGCCCAGGCGGGCCTGAAGGTCCGCGCCCTGGAGCGCGGTGAAGACCGCGGCAATGCTGACTTCGCCTACCCAAAGCCTGCTGACCAGTATGCCTACGGCGTGCGCAACAAGATCATGGTCACCCCCAAGGACGGCGCCCTGACCGTGCGCCACAACATGCGCCAGACGGCCTTGCCGACTCGCCAGTGGGGCGCCTTCGTGCCCGGTACCGGCGTCGGTGGCTCCGGCCTGCACTGGACCGGCGTGCTGATCCGCCCGACGCCGACCGATATCAAGCTCAAGACCTACGCCGACCAGGCCTACACCCGTGGTCAGCTGGAAGAGGGCATGCAGATCGGCGACTACCCCTTCACCTGGGATGAAATCGAGCCGTACCTGGACAAGTTCGACAAGATCTGCGGGCTGTCCGGCAACACCGGCAACCTGCAAGGCCGCATCATCGAAGGCGGTGACCCGTTCGAGGGGCCACGTTCGAGCCCGTTCCCGCTGCCAGCGCTGGAAGACACCCTGAACAACACGATGTTCGCCGACGCCGCGCGCAAGCTCGGCTACCACCCGTTCCCGAACCCATCGGCCAACGTCTCGCGGGCCTGGAAGAACCCCTACGGCAACCAGATCGCGCCGTGCAACTACTGCGGCTACTGCAGCAAGTACCCGTGCCTGAACTACTCCAAGGCCTCGCCGCAGACCGCGGTGATGGACGCGCTCAAGCGCATGGACAACTTCGACTACCGCGTCAACGCCAACGTGCTGCGCGTCGAGCTGCACCCGGACGGCAAGACCGCCAAGGGCGTCACCTACGCCGACGCACAGGGCAACCTGGTGTTCCAGCCGGCCAAGATCGTCGTGCTGGCGGGCTTCCAGTTCGTCAACGTGCGCCTGATGCTGTTGTCGGGCATCGGCAAGCCGTATGACCCACTGACCGGCAAGGGCACCATCGGGCGTAACTACGCCTTCCTCAGCGTCGGCGGCAACACGCTGTTCTTCAAGGACAAGCAGTTCAACCCATTCGCCACCGCTGGCGCTACCGGGCAAATGTTCAACGACATCTCGCCGGGCAACTTCGACGGTCCGGCCCTGGGCGTCATCGGCGGAGCCAAGATCCACAGCTCCCAGGCCACCGGCACGCCGATCGGTACCTCACTGCCGGCAGGCACCCCAGAATGGGGCCAGGGCTGGAAAGAGGGCATGCAGGACTGGTACGGCCACTCGATGAAGATCAGCATCTCCACCGGCTGCATGTCGTACCGCGACCACTACGTGGACCTTGATCCGACCTACAAGGACCCATGGGGCCAGCCGCTGCTGCGCATCACCTTCGACTGGAGACAGAACGAACTGCGCCTGCAGCAGCACCTGCGCAAGATCGTCATGGACATCACCCAGGAGCTCGGCCCGGACAGCTACGCCGAGAGCTTCCTGTCGATGGACTCGCACTGGGACATCACCAAGTACGTCTCTACCCACAACGTGGGGGGCGCGATCATGGGTGATTCGCCCGAAACCAGCGCGCTGAACCGCTACCTGCAGAGCTGGGACGTGCACAACGTGTTCGTGCCGGGAGGCAACGCCTTCCCACAGAACTTCCAGGCCAACCCGACCGCGCTGATCGGCGCGCTGACGCTGTTCTCGGCCCAGGCCATCAAGGAGCAGTACCTGAAGAATCCTGGTCCGCTGGTGCAGGCATGAGGAGCGAGCAGATGAAAACCAGACCCCGTTCCCTGCTGTTGATCCTGCTGCTGGTCGGCGTGGTGGTGGCCTTGCTGGCCTGGGCGTTGAGCTTCGTCCTCAACCGCTCGGGCGATGCCGCGGCGCAGATGACCCAGGCCGTCACCCCCGAGCTGGTCAGCAAAGGCGAGTACTTGGCCCGCGCCGGTGACTGCGTGGCCTGCCATACCGGTCATGATGGCGGCAAGCCGTTCGCCGGCGGGCTGGGCATCGCCTCGCCGATCGGCACCATCTACTCCACCAACATCACGCCCGATGCCAAGACCGGTATCGGCCAATGGAGCTATGGCGAGTTCGAGCGCGCCATGCGCCGCGGTATCGCCCACGATGGCAGCGCGCTGTACCCGGCGATGCCATACCCGTCCTACGCCAAGGTCACCGACGCCGACCTCGAGGCGCTCTACGCCTACTTCATGAAGGGCGTGGCGCCGGTCGAGCAGGCCAACAAGGCCAACGACATCCCGTGGCCGTTGTCGATCCGCTGGCCGCTGGCCTACTGGCGCAGCCTGTTCTCGCCGCTGCCCGAGCCCAGTGCTGTCGCAGCCAAGGCTGTTACTACCGACGCCCACGCGCGGCTCGCCCGTGGTGCCTACCTGGTGCAAGGCCTTGGTCACTGTGGTTCCTGCCATACCCCACGTGCCCTGACCATGCAGGAGGAGGGGCTCGACGAGCAGGCCAAAGGCTACCTGACCGGTGCCGAGCTCAACGGCTGGGCAGTGCCTGCACTGCGCGGGATGCCGCACTGGTCCGAAGAGCAGATCGTCGAGTACCTGGGCAGTGGCCGTAACAGTGTCGCCTCGGTCGCCGGCGAGATGAGGGACGTGGTCGCCAACAGCACCTCGCACATGTCCGATGCGGACCTGCAGGCAATGGCCGTCTACCTCAAATCCCTGGCGGCGGACGGCCAGGCGGGGCATCAGCATCAGCCCCCGCGCAGTGAAACGACTACCCGCAAGCTCACGGCCGCCAAGGACCTGACCCTGGGCGAACGGCTGTACCTGGACAACTGTGGCGCCTGTCACTTTGTCGCCGGGCAGGGCGCCTCACGGGTGTTCCCGCGCCTGGACGGTGCGTCGATCGTCAATGCCGACAACCCGACCGCGCTGGTCCACGTGATCCTCGCGGGCGCCCAGACGCCGTCGACCGAGCGCTCGCCTTCGGTGCTGCCGATGCCTGGCTTTGCCGAACGGCTGGACGATGCCGAGGTCGCGGAACTGGCCAGCTTCCTGCGCCAGGGCTGGTCGAACGCGGCGCCTGCGGTCTCGCCCGAGCTGGTGCGTACTGTTCGCGCGGCCGTCGGAAAAGGTCAGGTTGGCGAGAAGGCGTTGAAGCCGAACGACGACTGATGGCCTGGGGCTGATTGCGTCCTGCCTGGCCTTTCTAATGGCCAGGCAGGGCCGTGATCATTGCGCTCTGCAATCCCGCGAAACCCGCGTTCAACACTTTCCCTGTGTAGGAGCGGGCTTGCCCCGCGATCGAGCGCGAAGCGGTCGTAAATCCTGCGCATGCGTTTTTTCTGACGCACCACGAATGCAGGCTTACGACCGCTTCGCGCTTGATCGCGGGGCAAGCCCGCTCCTACAAGGCGTTTGCATGCCTAGATAGCGCTCATTTGGCGCTGCTGCTCAACCCCCGCATCCACCAGGCAGGCATAGACCACCAGCTCCACCAGCATCTCTTCGCGCGCCAGGCCGGCCACCACCACGGCTGCGCGGTTGGGGAAGGGCGCCTGGAAGTACTCGGCGTACACGGCGTTGACCGTGGCCAGGTAGCTGCGATCCGTGACGTAGATCAGCACCTGGGTGACGGCGTCCAGTGTGCTGCCCGCCGCCTCCAGGGTGTGGCGCAGGTTATCGAGGGTCTGGCGCGCCTGGGCCTCGATGCCACCCGCGACCACCTGACCTTGAGCATCAATGGGGATCTGCGCGGTGTACAGCGTGCCGTTGCCGACCACCGCCCATTCCAGGGGCGCCTTGGCGGCGAACAGCTCAGTCTTGATAGCGTATTTCATGGGTTGCTTCCAGGGGGAACGGGAGGGTTTGTCAGTCGGCATCGCTACCGCCACCGGCTCCGCGTTGACGCGAGGCTTCGGTGCTTTCCACCAGGACGTGCTCGGCCAGCTGCCTGAGCCGCTGCCAGGTCCGTTCGCTGACGGTAAAGCCGTGCTCGAGCGTCGCATGTGCCGAGACGATGGTGACGGCCTGCGTGGCCGGGCGGCTGAACGCGACGGTGATGCTTTGCTCATTGCCTTGATCGGGCACTGGCAGGGCTTGGACCTGCACATCCGGCCGGCTGCTACCCGCGGCGAAACAGGCGCTATGCGCCTGGCGGGCATCGCGCCAGCGTACCTGCACCTGCAGCCCCAGCTCGGCCGCGCGGCCCAGGTAGCCGAGCAGCAGCAGGCGATTGTGGCAGTCACGGATGCGCAAGATGGCCTGCCCCGTGTGCAGTGCCTTGCCCAGGGCCAGCTCGACCGCGGTGGCGGCGCAGCGCAGCACGCTCTGGCCTCTGGCGTCGATCACCAGCAGGGCACTGTCCTCGTAGCACAGGGCGAAGGGTTGGTCGGCTTCGTTGCCCAGATAGTCCAGGGCTTTTTCCAGCGCCCCGACACCGTCCAGGCCTTGCAGCTGCAGCCAGCCGACCAGGTCGGCGGCATCCTCGCAATCGCCGCTGGCAAAGCCCATGCCTTCGAAGGCCTTGCGGCACATCACTTGAATCTCGTTGAGGGATACGCGCATGTTCACTGTGCTCCGTTCGGCATGACGGCAAAGTTCCAGTCGTCGGCGAACGGCTGGCCGATCTCGCTCACCAGCGGCGCGCCCTGGAACAGGGTGATGCGCACCCAGCGGCTGGATTTGGGGTCGAACTTGCCTGCGCCGAAGAACGCCAGCTTGCAGCGCAGCAGGTGGATCGGCAGCATGTCGCGGGCCAGCAGGTTGGCGCGGATCTCGCCATAGGCGCATTGCACCATGCCTTGCAAACGGCGCACCGTGCCCTTGAATGCGGGCTGGGCGATGAGGAAGTGCGCGGTCAGGTCGCCCGGGTGGGCATCCAGATAATCCAGCAGCGCAGCGTGGCAGCGCTGGATGTTGCGCGCGATGCCCAGTTGCATCTCCTTGTCGGCGCCAGGCTCCTCGGACCGCATGCCCAGGCGCGGTTCCTCCTTTTCCGCGGAGCGGTACCAGAAGAAATGCTCGGCGTCGGCGCCGCTGAAGTCGTAGGCCAGGGCCCAACCATACTGGTGTTCGATCAGCTCGCGCAGCTGGGCCAGGGGCATCTGCGCATCCAGGCGCCAGCCTTCGACCACTCCCATCTGCTCGGCCAGCGGCGTCACCTGTTCGGGGTACAGCTCCAGCAGCAGGCTGACCAGCAGTTCCTGGCAGCCGACGCTCGCATGCGCTTCGCTCCAGGCCCGCAGGCGTACCCAGAGGTCGGCACCGGCGGGCTGGCGGCCGAGCCAATGGGCCAGCGGCGCGAGGTCGGCCAAGGTCTGCTGGTCCTGGGCATGCTGGCGCTGGTCGTCGGTAACGCTCTGCTGCAGGTGCTGGCGGGCACGTTCGAGCAACTGCTGCAAGCGCTGCAGCTGCGACGGACCTGCCGTTTGCGCCAGCACCTGGGCCAGGGCAGTTTCGCGCGCCCAGATCCACTGATTGATCAGCTGCGGGTGGTTGAGCAGGAAGGGCGCCATCCCCAGCCCGGTGGCGTTGCCGATGCCCAGGTAACGCTGCAGCGCCGGGTCCAGCGGCACCGCGCGTTGGGGGTCGCGTGCCCGGGCCATGTGCTCGATCTGCTCGATGCTGAAGTGGCGCAGCAGGTACACGGCGAACATCTGCGCGCTGAAAGGCTGGCTGAAATCCGCGCTGTCTTGCAGGCAGCCGAAGTCGGCAATGCCGAACTTGCCGTTGCCGTACACGGCGGTGGTGCGGTACAGGTAGCCGACTTCGGCGAGGTGGCGGGGGTCAGGCTGATTGCCCTCGGCCAGCGCCGCGAGAAAACGCTCGAAGTTGCGCAGGCTACGGTTGGCCCGCGACAGCACCAGGACCCGGGCATCGAAGCGGCCGGCCTCCTGCAGCGGCACATTGCGCTGCAGGTCGGCCAGCAGGGCCTCATCGACATTCCCTGCCACCAGGACGAAGCTCACGTCCCATTGGTCGGCGATGACCCGGTCGCTGCGTTTCTCCGGCGGCAGATAGGCCGCGAAGATCACGCAGTGATAGTGCGCCGTGGGCGTGTCGATGCGGTAGATGGCCGTGCCGAAGCCATTGGCATCCAACGTGAAGCGGCTGCGCTGGATGCACCAGTGCTGGTTCATCATCCGGCGCATGGCGCCGCGCACGAAACTCAGGGGACTCTGGAAGTGGCTGCCCAGCCGGGCCAGGTCCATGACCTGGCTGGCGGGACGCAGCGCGACTTCGTCAAACGCTTGCTTGGACATTGTTGTTATTCCTGAACACAACATGATCAGACGCCTTGCTCGCGGGCCATGTGCCGAGCGATGCGCACCGCATCCCAGAGTGCCGGGAGGATCAGCAGCGACACCGGCACCGCGGTGATGACAATAAAGGACTGCAAGGCAGTGACGCCGCCAGCGCCAATGGTAATAAGCACCACGGCGGCCAGGCCCATGCCGATGGCCCAGAAGCCGCACAGCCACTTTTTCGGCTTGTCGTTGCTCGACATCGCCAGGGCCACGGTGAAGGCCATGGCATCGCCGTTGGTGGCCACCGAGATGAAGCTGAGGAACAGGAACAGCGCGCTGATCAGCCCACCCAACGGCAGGTTCTGAGTCACGCCCAGCAGCAGGTCTTCGGCCTGGCTGCCGTGGGCGGTGACGATGCCCGGCGTCTGCAGCTCCATGCCGATCCCGGTGCCACCGACCACGGTGAACCAGAACATGGTCACGATCGGCGCGATGATCGACAGCGTCATGATGATCTCGCGAATGGTGCGGCCCCGCGAGATGCGCGCGACGTACAGCGCGACCATCGGCGCATAGCCG
Source organism: Pseudomonadota bacterium (assembly GCA_023388335.1). Taxonomy (GTDB): domain Bacteria; phylum Pseudomonadota; class Gammaproteobacteria; order Pseudomonadales; family Pseudomonadaceae; genus Aquipseudomonas. The sequence goes on from JAEWGL010000134.1 coordinate 19,139, forward strand.
ATGAACCAGCCCCAGTAGAACACCGTCCACCAGTCCAGCCATTTCGGGTCGGCGCGGAACATCGCCAGGGGAATGAAGTGTTCCACCTGCAGGGCGAAGGCCGAGGGGAAGCCGCCGAGAATGAACAGCGTCGGCCCGAACACCACCATGAACGCGGCCAGGCCGAGCATCAGCCAGACGTTGATCTCGCTGACGAAACGGATGCCCTTGAGCCCTACCAGGCAAGACGTGGTGTACATCAACGTGACCAGGACGATGGTGATCGACTGGGTCAGGATACCGTTGGGCACGCCCCACACCGAGTGCAGCGCACTGCTGATTTGCAGGCCGAGGAAGCCGATGGGACCGATGGTGCCAGCGACCACCGCGATGATCGAGGCCGCGTCGGCGAAGATGCCGATCGGGCCCTTGAGGGCGCGCTCGCCGAACAGCGGGTAGAGCAGGGTGCGCGGCGCCAGCGGCAGGCCCTTGTCGTAGTGCAGGTGCATCAGCACGATGGCCAGGAGGCTGCCGAGCACCGCCCAGGCCAGGAAGCCCCAGTGCACGAAGGACTGGGCCAGCGCCGCGGTGGCCGCCGCTTCGCTATGCGCTTGCACGCCGGCGAAGAACGGTGGTGGGCTGGCGAAGTGCATCAGCGGTTCGGCCGCCGCCCAGAACGCGCCGCCGCCGGCCAGCAAGGCGCACATGATCACCGCGATCCAGTTGAAGGTGCTGATGTCCGGGCGCTGCTCGATGCCGCCCAGGCGCACGCGTCCGCATTTCGAGAAGCCGATGCCGAGGCTGACCGCGAAGGTCGCCAGCATCAGCACCTGCCAGTACAGGCCGAAGGCCTTGGTCGACCAGGCGAACAGGGTGTTGACCAGCGCCGACACCGCGTCGATGTCGACCAGCGCGGCGACCAGGAACGCCGCCAGGAAACCGCCGCTGATCAGAAACAGCGGCCAATCGATCTCCCGCGCCATGGGTAGGCTCATGGCCTGGCCATCGACGGGCAGGGTGGTTGGGTTTTTCATGAAACCTCCAGAGACCAGCGATTGTTTTTATTGTCATGCTGTCCGTGCGGGGATGGCTCAGGCCTGCGCCGTGGTGGCGGTTTCCAGCAGGCGCAGCCAGTTCAGTCCCATGATCCTGGCCACGTCCTCTTCGGCAAAGCCGCGGGCACGCAGGCCCTGGGCGATGTTGGGGAAGTCGCGGCTGTCGCGGAACCACTGCAAGGGGGCGGGCCAGTTGGCGTTGTCCTTCGAGCCTTCGCCATAGTCCTTGTCCTTGCTCCAGCGGCCGTTGCGCATCCATTCAAGCACCGCGAGCGGCTGCGACTGGCACAGGTCGGTGCCGATGCCGATATGCTCCACGCCCATCAGGTCGGCGGTGCGGGCGATCATGTCGCAGAAGCTTTCCAGGCTGCAGGCCGAGGCGCCCTTGAGGTGGAAGGGGTAGGTACTGAAGCCGAGCAGGCCACCGGATTCGGCGATGCCGCGCAGCACCGCGTCCGACTTGTTGCGCTTGGCGGCGTGGAAGCTCGACGGGTTGGCGTGGGAGACGATCACCGGCCGGCTCGACAGCTCGATGGCTTCCAGGGTACTGCGCTCGGCGCTGTGCGACATGTCGATGAGCATGCCGACGCGGTTCATCTCGGCGATGACCTGGCGGCCGAAGCGGCTGATGCCATTGTCTTCGCGCTCATAGCAGCCGCTGGCCAGCAGGCTCTGGTTGTTATAGGTCAGCTGCATGACGAATACGCCCAACTGACGGAAGACTTCCACCAGGGCAATGTCGTCCTCGATCGGCGAACAGTTCTGGAAGCCGAAGAAAATGCCCACCCGTCCTTCCTGGTGGGCCAGACGGATGTCGCTGGCCGAACGCACTGGGCGGATCAGGTCGGGCCAGGACTCGAAGCGGCGGTTCCATTCACCGAGGCGGGACAGGGTCTCGCGCGCAGTCTCGTGGTAGGCGATAGTGGCGTGTACCGCGCTCAGGCCACCGGCCTGCATCTGCTGGAATATTTCCGGGCTCCAGTTGGAGTACTGCAAGCCGTCGATCATCAGTAGGTCGTGCATGGTCGCTACTCCTTCAAGGCCGCAGGTAGGTGGTCTTGACCACGGTGTAGAAGTCGCGGGCGTACTGGCCCTGCTCGCGCGGACCGAAGCTAGAGGCCTTGCGGCCACCGAACGGCACGTGGTAGTCGGTGCCGGCGGTGGGAAGGTTGACCATCACGCAGCCGGTCTGGGCGCGGCGCTTGAACGCGCTGGCATGGCGCAGCGACTGGGTGATGATGCCCGCGGTGAGGCCGTATTCGGTGTCGTTGAGTGTCGCCAGGGCCTCCTCGAAATCGCGCACGCGGATCACGCAGGCGATCGGCCCGAACACTTCCTCGCGGTTGATGCGCATGTCGTTGCGGCTGTCGATGAACAGGGCCGGGCGCATGTAATAGCCTTCGCTTTCCAGCTGCAGGCGTTCGCCGCCTTCGACCAGCGTGGCGCCTTCGGCCTGAGCCAGGCGCAGGTACTCCAGGTTCTGCTCCAGCTGGCGGGCCTCGGCCACAGGGCCGATCTGCACACCGGCCTGCAGCGCGTGGCCAACCTTGAGCTGGCGCATGCGCCCGCGCAGGGCCTCGACAAAGCGGTCATGGATGGCCTCGCAGACGATCAGCCGAGAGGACGCCGTGCACTTCTGACCGGTGCCGAAGAACGCGCCGTTGAGCGCGCACTCCACCGCCACTTCCAGATCGGCGTCATCCATCACCACCAGGGCATTCTTGCTGCCCATCTCCAGCTGGCAGCGCACCAGATTGCCGGCGGTGGCAACGGCGACCCGCCGGCCGGTGGCGAGCGAGCCGGTGAAGGTCAGGGCATCGATGTCGGCCGAGTGCGCCAGGGTGTCACCGACGCTGGCACCGCTGCCCATGACCAGGTTGAAGGTACCGTCGGGCAGGCCCTGGCGGCTGATGATCTCGGTCAGCGCCCAGGCGCTGGCCGGCACCAGATTGGCCGGCTTGAACACCACGGCATTACCGAAGGCCAGGGCTGGAGCGATCTTCCAGGCGGCGGTGGCCATGGGGAAGTTCCAGGGGGTGATGATGGCGACCACGCCGACGGGTTCGCGGTGCACTTCGATGTCGATGCCGGGGCGCACGGAGGCGGCGGTTTCACCCATCTGACGCAGCACTTCGGCGGCGTAGTAGTGGAAGAACTGGCCGCTGCGGTTGACCTCGCCGATGCCTTCGGCCAGCGGCTTGCCTTCTTCGCGTGACAGCAGCTGGCCGAGTTCCTCCTTGCGCGCGATCAGCTCGTCGCCGATGGCCATCAGCACCTGCTGGCGGGCCTCGAGGCCGGTGGCGGCCCACAGCGGTTGCGCAATGCGCGCTGCCTGGATGGCCTGCACGGCCTGTTCGGCGCTGGCCTGGTGGTATTCGCCGATCAGGTCGCCGATGTCCGAGGGGCTGTGGTTGGCCAGGGTGGCCTGACCCTCGCACCAGCGGCCATCGATGAAGTTCTTGTAAGTTTTGAGTGACATTGAGAAGCCTCCGTTTGCCTGCCTCTCATCTTGCGAGCAATATGACGCAAATAAAAATTAATAAAAAAAATGATTCGATAAGGAAAACTAACCATGCTGCCGGAGTTGAAGATCGCCCAACTGCGCTACTTTCTGCTGGTGGCCGAGCTCAAGAGCTTTCAGGGCGCGGCCCGCCAGGCCTACCGTACCCAGCCGGCAGTGTCGCTGGCGGTGCGCGAGTTGGAGCAGAAGCTCGGCCAGGCGCTGATCGAGAAGGGCGGCGGACGAGTCGAGCTGACGCCCTTCGGCGAGCATTGCCTGCCGCTGTTCCGTGGCCTGGTCGAGCACCACGACCGCATTGCCCGTGAGACCACCTTGCTGGCCCGCCACGAGATCGGCCAGGTCAGCATTGCCACCGTGCCCTCGGTGGCCAGCCGGCTGCTGCCCGGGCCGCTGGGGCGTTTCGTGATCGAGCACCCGAACATGCAGATCAGCATCCAGGATGGCACCGCCGACAGCGTCCAGCAGCTGCTGGTCCAAGGACAAGTGGACTTCGGTATCAGCAGCATGTGGATGGCCGATGAACACATCAAATTCGCGCCCATCCTCCACGACCAGATGGGCGTGGTGTGCCGGATCGACCACCCCTTGGTGCAGGCCGGCGAACCCTTGCACTGGTCGCGCCTGCAGGGCCTGCCGATGATCCGCAACGGCACCTCGCGCCTGCTTGAGGGCACTGAAGCCGAGTGTTTGCTGGAGCACAGCCGCCTGTTCGTCTCCAACATGATTTCGCTGATCGCCATGCTGGAAGAGGGCGTGGGCATCAGCACCTTGCCTTACCTGGCGTTTCCGCTGGAGAACGAACGCCTGGCGTTCCTGCCCCTGGCCGAGCCCAAGGTCGAGCGGCAGATCGGCATGCTGACGCGCAAGGGGCGCAGCCTGTCGCCAGCAGCGCAGGCATTGATGGATTATTTGCGGACGCAGTTGCCGGGGGCAGGGTAAGGAGAGGTGCTCACAGGTTCAGCCCCCGCAGGGAATAGGTGTCCGCAGCCTCGGCGGTCGACGTTGAAACTGAAGAAGCCGCTCAGCCTTGCAGGCTCAGCTGCCGCATAGAACATGTAGGGCCACCGCGGTCGGTGTATGACACCGGCTTCGCCGGTGTTCGCGGGCACGTCGGAGCGCCGAAGCGCCGCTCTCATAGAGTATATGCCGCGCTTGCAGGCTCTGTTCTCTGCGCGACAACGTAGCCCGCGAACGGACGATATCCGCCTGGCTTCAAGAGCTACCCTTCTCCAACTCGGCAAGTTCTTTTTCCACCTGCTGCATCCTCTCGGTCGCCAATGCCTGGACTTTCCCATCCTCGGCGCTTTCGATCATCAGCGAGGTAAGCTTCTTGCCCAGTCGCTTGCCTTCCTCGGTACTGTTCATGTCACGCGCCTTGACCGGGTCGTGGGTGGCCTCGACGATGAGGTCGAACTCGGCGTCGTTGAAGTTCTTCTCGCTGTAGAGCTTGAACAGGTCACGGTGCTGATCCTGGACCGTCAGGTGCCGACGCAGCACTTCCTTGATCTTCTCCTTCGGCACCTTCGGATGGCGCTGTTCCAGCAGGGTGGCGATCTTGTCGACGTTGTTGTCGTAGGCTTCCTGGATCGGCAGGTTGGCGAGGATCTTCTCGTCGCGGCTTTCCTGCTGATCGCACGCCACCAGCGCGCCGGCTAGAAACAAGGGCAACAGGGCTTTGGCAAGAGCTGGCATGAGTGAGACCTTGACTGATCAATTGGAAGATGAGCTGCTGTTGAGACTTCTGCCCAGGCCCAAAGGTGCCCTGGAATAGCTATCATACTGCCTGTGTGGGGAAGTCTGGATGCCTTTGCCAGGAAGGCTGTACGTTTGTTCCTCAACTACAGGTGAAGGAGCCACCCATGCGCGAGCGCCCCTCGGCCAGATTGCTGGTGATCAATGAGCAGCAACAAGTCTTGCTGTTTCGCTTCCTGCACCGCGATGGGCCGCTCGCCGGCACCGATTGCTGGGCCACGCCGGGGGGTGGGGTGGAGGCGGGCGAGCGTTTCGAGCAGGCGGCGATACGCGAGCTCTGGGAGGAGACCGGCATTCGCGTCGACAGCGTCGGCCAGTCCGTGACGCAGCGAGCGTTCGAAATGCAGCTGCCCAGTGGCGAGTGGGTGTGGGCCGTGGAGCGCTTCTACGTGGTCCGTGTCGGCGACCAGGCATTGTCGAAAGAGCATTGGACGCCCCTGGAGGTGCAGGTGTTGGCCGAGCACCGCTGGTGGTCCGTCGAAGCGCTAAGACGGACGACGGAAACCGTCTGGCCCCAGGACCTCGCCGAGTTGCTGGAGCGCCTCGCCTGAGCCACCGTCCGCTTAGCCCCTGAACGAGAACACCGCGAACGCGTGACCGTCATGCTCGAAGGTCGCGACCTGCTGCATGCCCATTTTCAGGTGCGTGTGCATCGAAGCCTCATTGTCCTTGCCGACGAACAGGATGCCTTCCCGGCCTGGCTCCAGGCGACGCAGGTGGTCGAACATTTCTTGCGCCAGGCCGTGACCGCGCTCCTCCTGGGTGACGCAGATCGGGCCATAGATATAGGTGTCGGGCGACCCTGGATAGGCATCGAGCATGGCCCTGACCAAGGGGAAATCAATATTCATCTCGCGCGGCGCAGTCAGCAGGAAGCCCACCACCTGCGCGCCCTCACGCGCCACGATCAGTGGCATGGCCCGCATCATCGCCAGGATGCGCTCGCGCGGCAAACTGGAAGCGAGCGCACCGCCGCGATTGGCTTGGTTCATGGCCTGTAGTTCAAGGATGCCATCCAGGTCTGTGTCCGTGGCCTTAGCGATGACCAAGTCGTGGTAAGTCATGTCGTTCTCCCCGAACTGAAGTGTGCCTGGAAGTGGGTGAGCAACTCGTCGTACATACCAAATACGTAATAAACATACGGATGTGTATGTCATCGTTGTCGTGATTCTACGAGCGGCTTGGATTGCTACGCGTTCGAGTACGCAGTGTGTTGACCTTGCCCGCCATGAGGCAGTTCACAGCGGTATTACGCTCAGGCAAGGTCGACGGAGGCGTGAGATCGATCCCTTAAGACGATGCAGCACGATCTGCTCCTTCTCCCTCAGGGAGAGGGTTGGGGTGAGGGTGGCGGCGAGCGCCGCAGTAGTCGAGGTTGAATCAGAACAGCATAAGCCGGCCCATCTCCATAGCGAAGGCAAGGCGTTTGAGCGAGTGTTCCTGGGGTGGCAGCTGTACGCGGGATCGCGGACCGAGGCAAAAGGAAACCGAAGGTCTCCCACGCACAGCCGCCATTGCACAGAAAGCAGGTGAAAATAAGCGCCTGCAATGTGATGGGCTGGCGCTTAGCGTCTTTTGCATTTGCGGGCTGCGACGCCCGGTCGCTGGATTGACAGCGACGTGGGGAAGTTAGCGGGGTCGGGGATCAGTTTCAAGCAGGTATTAGCATGACATCTGTACGAGCGTCCTGGGTCTGGATAGAGGAGAAACAACTCAGCCAAGCAGAGTTTTCGGAAACGTCCTGCAGACTTTTCGACCAGCGATGCCATAGTGTTCGACTTCCAACTACTGGCGATCACCAGCACTCCACAAGCCAGATTTCGGTGAGCTGATCTGACGATAGAGAGAGGAAGACGAATGCACCATCAATGGACCAACGTTACCCAGTCCTATATAAACGCTAATCGAGCACTGAGCCCGCTCAAGCTTTGGCGCGAAGGCCCAAAGCGGGAATTGCTGCCGCTCGCGGCGATCTTTGTACTTATGATCTGCGTTGCCGGGACCCTGTATCGGGTCGAGATTCCGGTCTGGCCGATAGTCTGCCTCTGGGCTGTCGCGATGCTCATGCTGTTGTGCTTCAAATCCATGGACCGTATCGCTGCGCGACGGTATGCCGATGAGTATGCGCAATACGCTATCGACCGGCAGCCGTTCACCAAGCGGATCGATTTTTTGGCTTATGCCCTGTTCAAGCAGCGCATTACCCAAATCGGCTACAGTTGCGAGCAGTTGCAGGCGATTGCGGACTACTCGGAAACGCTCGCGCCGCCCTCGAAGCCGTTTCTGATCAGCCAGCACGTTGTCACCGTCAGTTTGCTCACGGTGCTCGGCGGGATGTTCATCAATTATCTGCAAGTGATGCCCCACTGGGCGAACCAAGGCCTGTGGTACATCTGGGTCGTGGCGTGCCTGACCGTGCTGGTGAGCGTGGTGCTCGATGGCATCCAGACGGCGCAGTCACGGGATATCCGGATTCGGCGCTACCTCAAACGGGTTCAGATCGAGATGGCCTTTGAGCGGTTGGCTAAAGGCATGGGGCAAGCACCAGCAGGGGAGTGCGCTGATGAGGGGACCTCTGAGCCTAGCTCGTTGCAGTGTCACCGGTAAGGCCTGGGTTTAGCGCGCTTGCGACGTGCACTGGGGCGCACGATGTGGTGAACTGGCGACCGCAAACCTTGACCCACTCCGAGATTGCATGACCAGCCCAACCCTGTCCCCCGTCAACCCTGATGAGATCGACGCAGTCGTCAGTTTCATCAACGCCGCTCGCGGCGAACTGTTCCCAATGCTCGCCAGCGCACCCATCCCCCACGACCTGGCGCATTTTCGTGACGTTTATGTGGACGGTCCCGGCTGCTTTCTGGCGGCCTGGGACGAAGGGCGGCTCGTTGCGGTGATCGGCTATCTGCCCTACAACCATCGTTTCGCGCAGCTCGAGTATCGGCAGAGCCGGGTGGTGGAGGTGGTGCGGTTGTTCGTGTTGCCGCAGTACCGCCGCGGCGGACTGGCGGCGCGGTTGTTCGCGGCCCTGCGGGAGCAGGCCCAGGGGGTGGAGTGCCTGTACCTGCATACTCACCCCTTTCTGCCGGGGGCGATTACCTTCTGGGAGAAGCAGGGATTCGAGATTGTGGCTGTCGAGGCAGATCCCCTGTGGCAGACGACGCACATGCAGCTGTGGCTCAACAGCTGAGGAAGATCTTCAATGCCGCGCCGTGGCTATAGGCGTTCGTCCAGTTCGCTTGAGTCCACGCAGTTGGGCGCAGAATAGGCCGCAATGCGTCTGAGCCTATCTTCCTTACGCGCCTGCGTAGCGCATTCACAGCACAACTTCACCGGATAATTTTCGGAAACGTCCTGCATACATCCCCAGCACCGGTGCCATAGCGTTCGACCTCCACCTACAGGGAATGAGTAGCATGGCCCATCACGGTTACTTGACCATCACCGGCAACAAGCAAGGCTTGATCTCCGCGGGCTGCTCGACGCAGGACTCCATTGGCAATCGCTGCCAAGCTGGGCACCGTGACGAAATACTGGTGTTGTCCTTCGCCCACCACCGGAATTGACGTAGGACTGTCCGTTTTCGGCATGACATGTCTAGTGCTGAAGCTTGGTGCGTGGAGATTATTTCGCGGACCGATTACTGGCGATTCTATGAAACGATGGATATTAATGCCCTGAGGTTGGAGGCTGCCGCCAATTTGATTACCCTCAAGCAACTCCATGACGCTGCTGGGGCTGATGAATGATTCAGCTTCTTTTCGTTGCAGTAGCAATAACGACGCTGGCAACCTCGGCTTGGATCAAGTTCAAGTGGTCTGGCTATGAGGGCCTAATGAGTAGGGCATCTTTGGGCGCCTGCATATCGCTGGTGTTTGCGGCGGCTTACATGCAGAGTGTGCGATTTGATCTTTACTTTTTTATCTATCACTCCCCGGGCTTGGCTGAGAAGCACCCATTAGTAGGGTGGGGGTCTTTGGTATTGGTCTTTATACATGGGTTTCTGCTAATGCCCACGCATCATGTGGTTAATTGGCCGCGAATTAATTGGGGCCGGTTGAGGGGGCGAGCCAGGCGTGATATCTGATGAATAGCGGCAAGCTTTCGGGTTAGGCTGGAGCCTGTCGCAAACTCATTGACTTTTTATAAAATGCATGGCGCTTTTGAGGGAGCTAATGACTGAGCTTCACTTTATCGGCGTGGTGGTAATAGCACTTACTATTCCGACGATGCTGTGCGGCCGTTTTCGGCACCTCGCCATCTTCAACTTCAAGTTGGAAGACGGCGTGTGCGTCTGGGTGAGCAGTGCCCCGCGGCCGTCAGCCTCCCGGTCAGCGGGAAGTGGGGGTAGAGGGTCAAACAAGCCTTTATCTTTATGATGAGTATGACAATGAGCCCCGTTGAATCTTCCTGAATGCCGCTGCAGGCTTGCATTTGCCCCCGCAACCGTCAGAACCCCCCAGTCAACGGATATTCCACCGCCAACCTGATCTGATCCCCATCGAGCTCCGCCTGCGCGGTATTGCCCCGATGCACGTTGTGCCGCACGGAGAAGGTGGTGCCTTTGGCTCTGCCGCTCTGTACCACGTACCGGGCTTCGAGGTCGCGCTCCCAGTGCTTGCCGCCTTTGCCATAGCCAAGGTAGGCGTAGCCGCCGTTGGCGTCGACGTGGCTGCCGTCGATGTCGAAACCACGCACGTACAAGGCCGTGAGATTAAGGCCAGGCAGGCCAAAGGCGCCCATATTGAGGTCATAGCGGGCCTGCCAGGACTTTTCGTTGGGGGCGTTGAAGTCGGACATCTGCACGGCGTTGCCGATGAAGATGGCGCCGCGGGTGACGTAGTCGAAGGGCGTGTTGCCATCCACCTGCTGGTAACCGAGGCTGAAGCCGTGCGGGCCTTGGTTGTAACGCGAGACCAGGCTCCAGGTGGTGTTGTCGATACGCCCGGACAGCGCTCTGCCGGTGTCGGTGGTGCGGTACAGGTTGAGATCGAGGATAAGGCCACGCTGGTCGTCGATAGCGTGGGTAAAGGTGCTGCCCAGATAGTGCTGGTTCCAGGTGTCTTGGTAACGCGAGGTGTAGAGGCTAGCGCTGAAGTTGCTGCTGGGGCTGTATACCGCGCCCGCGAGGTCGAAGCTGTCGCCCTGGCGGCCGTTGGAGTAGTTGACCACGAAGCCTCGGTCGTGGCTTGACGCGTTGCGGTCGGTGCTTTCGTTGAAGTGGCCGGCCACCAGCCTGAGCGTGTCGATCTCATTGCTGCTGAGGAAGAAGCCAGTGGCGGTCTCGGGCAGCAGGCGGCTGTCGGAGGAGCTGAACACCGGCGTCTTCACACGTTGCTCGCCGTAGGACAGCACGGTGTTGGACAGGCGCAGCTTGAGCGCGGCACCAGCGCGGCTGTATTCGTTCTTCGGGTGACCATCGTTGTCCAGCCCGAGCAGGCGCGCCTTGCCCGCACGGCCACCGCCGCTGTCGAGCTGCACGCCGAGGTAGGCGTGGGCATCGACACCCACGCCGATCAGGCCTTGGGTGAAGCCGGACTGGAAGGTTCCCATCAGGCCGTAGGCCCATTCCTCGGCCTTGCCGTTGCGTTCACTGCGCGGCTTGTAGGCGTTGCGTGCGCCGCTGTTGCTGGCGCCATGGCGGTAGTCGCGCTGGTCGAAGACGCTGCGGTTGAGCAGGCTCCAGCTGCTGTCTTCGACCAAGCCTTTGGCCTGCGACTGGGCAGAGTCGGCCTGGGCCAGGGGGCTGGCGCCGAGCAGGGCAAGCAGCAGGATGGAGCGCTGCGAGGAGAAGCTCATTGGCCGGCCTCCAGTTGCTTGAGCTGGGCGACGAAGCGCTCATGGGCGCGGGCTGGCAGGGTGGCGGGCACGGTCGCAGCATTGGCCGGCTCACCGACCTGAATCAACATGACCATGCCCATGGCCAGGTGCGGGATGCACTGGATGCCGTACAGGCCAGGCGCGGTGAAGGTCTGCTCCAGGGTCTGGTTGATCTTGCCCTTGAATGCCTCGGCGCCGGCCGGCCACAACGCGGGCAGGCTGGCGGCGTTATGCCCACTCTGGGTCGGCAGGAAGCGCACGCTGTCGCCGGGGGCGATGCGCAGGTGGTTTGGCTCGAAGACCATGGTCCCCGCGGTGCCTCGGTTGAGCATTTTCACTTCATGGACTTCGGCCCAGGCGGCCGGGGCAAGCAGGGTGGCGGACAGCAGCAAGGCAAGGGGACGCAACAGCATGTTCAAGCTTCCAACTCAGGGGGCGCGAAAACGCAGGATGCGCGCGCCGTCGAAGGGATCGGTGAGGTAATGGGCATGCACGCCAAAGGTGCTTAGCAGGCGCTCGGGCGTGAGCACGTCCTGGGGCTTGCCAAGAGCCACCAGGCGGCCACGGTCGAGCACGGCAAGACGGTCGCAGGTCAGCGCCTGGTTGAGGTCGTGCAGGGCGATCAGGGTGGTCACCGGCAAGGCTTGCACGCGATGTAGCAGGCTCAGCTGATGCTGGATGTCCAGGTGATTGGTCGGCTCGTCAAGCAGCAGCAGCCGCGGGCGCTGGGCCAGGGCGCGGGCGATGTGCACGCGCTGGCGTTCGCCGCCGGACAGGCTGCTCCAGCTGCGTTGGCGCAGGTGCAGGGCATCGACGTCGGTCAGGGCCTGGTCGACGAGGGCGGTGTCCTCGGCAGAAAACGGCGCCAGCGCCGAAAGCCAGGGCGTACGACCCAAGGCCACGGCGTCGAACACGCTGATGGCATCATTGGTATCGGCGTGCTGTTCCACCAGCGCCAGGGTCTGGGCGATCTGTCGCCTTGGCTGGCGCGCCAGCGGTTGCTCGAGCAGCTGCACGCGGCCACTGCTGGGCGCGCGCAAGCCAGCCAGGAGCTTGAGCAGGGTCGACTTGCCCGAGCCATTGGGACCGACGATGCCGAGGGTTTCGCCGGGGGTCACGGCGAGGTTGATGTCATACAGCAATTGAGTGTCGCGCACGCGAAAGCCCAGGCCCTGGCACCTGAGCAGTGTGGCCTGCAGGGGCGGTGTCATGGCGGTCATCGTTGGCTCCTGCGGCTGACCAGAATCAGTGCGAACACCGGCGCGCCGATCAGCGCGGTGACCACACCGACCGGGACCACCTGGCCGGGGATCAGCGTGCGCGAGAGGATATCGGCGGTGATCAGAAACAGCGCACCTCCCAGCGCACTGGCCGGCAGCAGGCGGCTGTGGCTGCCGCCGAGCAGCAGGCGCAAGGCATGGGGAATGACCAGGCCGACGAACCCGATGGCGCCGACGATCGACACCATCACCGCGGTGACCAACGCTGCGCAGGTGATCAGCAACAGCTGCACGCGACGCACTGGGATACCCAGCGAGGCGGCCGAGTCGACGCCGAAGGTGAAGGCATCCAGCGCACGCCGATACCACAGGCACACGGCCAGGCCCATCATGGCCACCGGCACGGCCAGCCATACCGAGGGCCAGCGCACGCCGCTGAGGTTGCCCAGCAGCCAGAAGAGGATGCCGCGCGCCTGCTCGGCACTGGCCGATTTGGTAATGAGGAAAGCTGTCAGGGCATTGAACAGTTGCGAGCCGGCGATACCAGCCAGGATCACCTGGGCGTTGTGGCGGGTGGGGCCGCTGGCGCGGGCCAGCAGCAGGACCAGCGCAAAGGCCGCCAGGGCCCCGACGAAGGCACCGCCAGATAGGCTCAGGGCACCCGCGCCGAGGCCCAGCAGGGCTACCAGCACCGCGCCGGTCGAGGCACCGGCCGACAGGCCGAGCAGGTAGGGTTCGGCCAGCGGGTTGCGTAGCAACGCCTGCAGGATCACCCCGCAGGTCGCCAGGCCGGCGCCACAGGCGGCGGCGACCAGGGTGCGGGTCAGGCGGTAGTTCCAGACGATGCCGGCATCGATCGGGTCGACCGGATGGCCGGCCTGCCACAGCTGGTTGGCCAGCACCTGGTAGACCACCGTGGGCGACACGCTGGCCTCGCCGATGGCGATGCCGGCCAGCAAGGCCACCACCAGGACGGCCAGGGCCAGGACGCAGAGGGGCAGCAAGCGCATCATGGTTGTGGCGCTTTACCAGAGGCGAAGGCTTCAGACAGGGTCTCGAGGCCTCGGAACAGACGGATACCGGCCTGCATGGCATCGGCGTCGAGGACGATGATGCGGTTGTGCTTCACCGCTTCCATGTTCTTGGTCACCGCGTCGTTGCGCAGGAATTCCAGCTTTTTCTCGAAGTCGTCGGCCGGGAAGCGGCGACGGTCCATGCGGGCGATGATCAGCCAGGTCGGGTTGGCCTTGGCCAGGGTTTCCCAGCCCACGGTCGGCCATTCCTCGTTGGATTCGACCACGTTGCGCACACCCAGGGTCTGCAGCATGTAGTCGGCCACGCCTTTGCGGCCGGCGACGTAGGGGTCGATGTCCAGGTCGGCGCTAGAGAACCAGAACAGCGCCGAGGTCTGGCTCAGGTCTTTGCCGGCCAGGCGTACCTTGGCGCTGTCCAGGCCGCCCTTGAGATCAGCATTGAGGGCGGCGCCGCGATCCTGGACGTCGAAGATCTCGGCGAGCTGGCTGATGCTCTTGTAGATGCTGTCGACCTGGAATGGCTGCAGGCGGGTGCCGTCGGCACCGACCAGATTGTCCTTGCCTTCGCAGTCCGACGGCAGCAGGTAGGTAGGGATCTTCAGTTCGTGGAACTGCTCGCGGGTGCCAACCACCCCTTGGGCGCCGACCATCCATTCGAACTGCACGGCCAACAGCTGCGGGCGCTTGGCGATCACCGACTCGAAGCTGGGATCGTTGTCGGCCAGGCGCTCGACCTTGGCGTTCAGCGCCTGGTACTCGGGCAGCACATTGTTGAACCACAGCGAGGTGCCGACCAGCTTGTCGCCCAGGCCCAGGGCGTAGAGCATTTCGGTGCCGGCCTGGCCAATGGTCACGGCGCGCTCCGGAGCGTGCTGGAAGGTCTGCGACATGCCGCAGTTGTCGATCGTCAGCGGATAGTGGGTGGCGGCGGCCTGGGCCAGGCCAGTCAGGCCGAGGCCCGCGAGCAGGGTGACGAAACGGGGCAGCATGGTGTGGCGATCTCCTATCGGACAGTACGTGGAAGGGTACGTACAGACAGGCATCGCAGCCCCGCGCGCAGGCAGGACAGCACCCGGCGCAGGCGTGCTGCGCAAGGTGGTGATGGCCATCCCGGACACCCCGCCGGTTGGTAGTTGTTTGCCGGCAGGTCTCCTGACTGGTGCGTCATCGCCCGGCTCCAGCCTTCCCGGGTGGTCCCAGTGGCATTGATGGAGCGGGCTCGGCACGTACAGTTGCGGGGGCAGTTCCGTTTGGCCCGCGCATGGCGGGCCGGGGATTCCCTATTAGTTCCGTGTGGAAACCGGCGGGCGGCATCTTAGACTAACCAAGCTCCAAGCTCCAAGCCTCAAGCCTCAAGCCTCAAGCCTCAAGCTGATTAGCTGTGACTCGCCTGGCACCTATCTTCCGGTACCGCGTATGCTCTTTCTTGCAGCTTGCAGCTTGCAGCTTGCAGCTTGCAGCTTGCAGCTTGCAGCTAAAAATACTTGAGCCAGGCGATATCGCGGCGGCGTGCCTTGAGGTGGGCAAACCAGCGCACTGGCAGGTACAGGGCCAAGCTCAGCAGCACCGCCACCAGCCATACCGCGCCGATGCCGTCGAAACCGAAGTAATCGCCCTGGTTCAGGCCCAACAGCGCGACGCTGGTCAGGTACAGCAGCTTGAGCACATAAAGGTGCAGTAGATAGAAGAACATCGGCGCTGCGCCGAACACCGCCAGGGCGCTGATCCAGCGGGCCTGGCCAGCGCGCTCGAAGCCGCGCAGCAGGAGCAGGCCGGCGCCCAGGGTGAGGGTAAGGAACAGCAGCGATGGCGGGTATTTGGTGATGTTGAAGAAGCTCATCAACGTCTGGATCGCGCTCGGGTAACCCGACCACGGTGCCTCGCCGTAGCCGTTGATCATATGCAGTGCGACGAAGCCGAGCAGCGCGATCACGCCAGCCAGCAGCAGGCGCCGTTGGCGTGCGCCGGCCTGTGCGTCGCGGGCGAACCATGGGCCAAGTACATAACCCAGGGCAATCACGCCAATCCATGGCAGCACCGGGTAGGAAGTGCGCAGGCGCAGGCTGTCGGACACCTCCAGCCAGCCGCGGTCGTGCAGGATCGCCCAGGGCACGTGCATCGCCGATCCAGGCGCAAAATGCAGGCCATCGAGCAGGTTGTGCCCGGCGACGATCGCCACGCCCACGGCCAGCAGCCAGGCGCGCGGCAGCCAGACCAGCGCCGAGAGGGCGATCATGCTTACGCCGATGGCCCAGATGACCTGCATGTAGATCACGCTCGGCGGCAACTGGAAGGTCCAGGCGAAGTTGACCAAGGTGAACTCCAGCACGACCAGAAACAGTCCGCGCTTGAACAGAAAGGCCGAAACGTCGCCACGGCCCTGGTGCTTCTGTCCATAGAGGTAGGCCGACAGGCCGGTCAGCAGCACGAACACCGGCGCGCACAGGTGGGCGAGGGTGCGGCTGAAGAACAGGCTCGGGTCGGTGGCGTCGATGGTCATTGGATCGCTGACCTGGCGGTGCAGGAAAAACGTTTCACGCACGTGATCCAGCAGCATGAACAGGATCACCAGGCCGCGCAGGGCATCGATGCTCTGCAAGCGCTGGACGAGGAGGGTGGGGGTGGCGGAGGCGCTTGTCATGGAAGGAGATCGCAGGCAAGAGTGGATTACTTAATGAAATGTTATCTTATAACTATTAGTTGTGCGAGCGTGAGACTTTTCTGCGCGCCGACCAGGATTGGAGCGCGTATGGCCGCCGCCAACTGTAAAAACGGGCTTGCCGGGACGCCGGACCGCGCGATCGGGCGCGCAGCGGCCGCAA
>JAEWGL010000217.1 GCA_023388335.1 Pseudomonadota bacterium
CCCATGCCCCGGGGCAGGGGGATGTCCCAGTCGCTCTGGGCCTTGCGCGCTGGAAAGTTCTGCTCGCAGTGCAGCGACACGGTGATGGCGTCCGGGGTGTCGTGCAGGATGCGGGCGGTGCCGTCACCCTGATGCACGTCGCAATCGAAGATCAGCACCCGGTGGACCCGTCCGGCTTCGAGCAGGTAGCGGCTGATCACCGCCAGGTCATTGAAGATGCAGAAGCCGGCAGGGTGATCGTAATGCGCATGGTGGGTGCCGCCGGCCAGGTGGCAGGCGATGCCGTGCTCAAGCGCCAGCTCGGCGCACAGCAGCGAGCCACCGACCGCGCGCACGGTGCGTCGGGCCAGGGCCTCGCTCCAGGGCAGGCCGAGGCGGCGCTGGTCCTCGCGGGACAGCTCGCCGTGCAGGTAGCGCTCGATATAGCCGCGGTCATGGGCCAGGGCGAGGATGTCGTTGGGGCACAGCTGCGGTCGCCGCAGCGCAGCATCCGTGGTCAGGCCGCTGTCGACCAGGTGATCGCGCAGCAGGCGGAACTTGTCCATGGGAAAGCGGTGGTCCGGCGGAAAGTCCGGGCTGTAGTCGTCGTGGTAGATCAGCGGCAACGGCATGGTGGTTTCACAGTCAAGGCAAGCGCCGATCTTGCCAGCACTCGGCGCGGCGGCGCCATCCTGGGATGTCGATTCGCTCATCCGGCTATACACTGGGAAGAGATCAGGAGCTGTTTCATGAACCCTATTCTCAAGCTCGAAAGTGCACGGTTGATCCTGCGCCAGTGGCACGACGAAGACCTGCAGGAGTTCGCCGCGCTGTGCGCCGACCCTCATGTGATGCGCTACTTTCCGGCGCCGCTGACGCGTCTGGAAAGCGCGGCGCTGATTGGCCGTGTCCGTGGCCATTTCAACGAGCACGGTTTCGGGCTGTGGGCCCTGGAGCGCAAGGACACGGGCGCCTTCATCGGCATGACCGGCCTTTTGATGGTCAATTTCGACGCCGACTTCGCCCCGGCCGTGGAAATCGGCTGGCGCCTGGCGCGTCGTCATTGGGGCCTGGGCTTCGCCAGCGAGGCGGCCTGGACCTGCCTGCGCTGCGCCTTCGCGCAATTGCGCCTGGACGAGGTGGTGTCGTTTACCAGCGAGATCAACCTGCCGTCGCAAAAGGTCATGCAAGCCATCGGCATGCTCCAGGATCCGACCGGCAGCTTCGAGCACCCGCGCCTGCCGCCAGGGCATCCGCTGCGTCCCCATGTGCTCTACCGCATCGACCGCGACCATTGGCAGCAGACCCTGCATGGATGAAGGGTCGATCATGCGGGGTAGCGATGACAAACCCTGTATCATTTATCCCCATACTTTCGTGACAACGCGCGGTGTTGACGCGCGTGCTGTGGTGCCTTGCTAGGAGAACCCTGAATGAGCCATGTGTTGGACGACCTGGTCGACCTGTTGAGCCTTGAATCCATCGAGGAAAACCTGTTCCGCGGACGCAGCCAGGACCTGGGTTTCCGCCAGCTGTACGGTGGCCAGGTGCTCGGCCAGTCGCTGTCGGCGGCCAGCCAGACGGTCGAGGATGCGCGCCACGTCCATTCGCTGCACGGCTACTTCCTGCGTCCTGGCGATGCCAGCATGCCTGTGGTCTATTCGGTCGACCGAGTGCGCGATGGTGGCAGCTTCAGCACCCGTCGGGTGACGGCGATCCAGAAGGGCCAGCCGATCTTCACCTGCAGCGCCTCGTTCCAGTACGACGAGGGGGGCTTCGAGCACCAGGCGCAGATGCCCGACGTGGTAGGGCCTGAAAACCTCGCCACGGAAGTCGAGCTGGCCAGCGTCATGGCCGACCGTTTGCCTGAGCGTATCCGCGACAAGGTGCTGTGCGCCAAGCCCATCGAGATCCGCCCGGTGACCGAACGCGACCCGTTCAACCCCAAGCCGGGTGATCCGGTCAAGTACGCCTGGTTCCGCGCCGATGGCACCCTCCCGGACATCCCGGCGCTGCACAAGTACCTGCTGGCCTATGCTTCCGACTTCGGCCTGTTGACCACCGCGCTGTTGCCCCATGGCCGGTCGGTGTGGGAGAAGGACATGCAGATCGCCAGCCTCGACCATTCCCTGTGGTTCCACCATAACCTGCGTGCCGACGAGTGGCTGCTCTACGCCACCGACAGCCCGTGGGCGGGCAATGCGCGGGGCTTCAGCCGCGGCAGCATCTTCAACCGTGCCGGGCAGCTGGTGGCTTCGTCCAGCCAGGAGGGGCTGATTCGCCACCGCAAGGACTGGGCATGAGCCTCTCGCAGATGCGCAACTGGGTGTTCGACATGGACGGCACCCTGACGGTGGCCGTGCATGATTTCGCGGCCATCCGCGTGGCGCTGGATATCCCGGCCGCCGACGACATCCTCACGCACCTGGCCGCGCTGCCCGCTGACGAGGCGGCGGCCAAGCACGCTTGGCTGCTGGAGCACGAGCGCGACCTGGCGGTCGCTTCGACGGCGGCTGCGGGCGCGGTGGAGTTGGTGCGTGAACTCGCAGGGCGTGGTTGCCGCCTGGGCATCCTGACCCGCAATGCCCGCGAACTGGCCCATGTCACCCTGGAAGCCATCGGCCTGGCCGACTGCTTCCCGGTCGAGCACATCCTCGGCCGCGACGAAGCCGCGCCCAAGCCCAGCCCCGACGGCCTGCTGAAGATTGCCGAGGCCTGGGACGTAATGCCGAGCGAGCTGGTGATGGTCGGCGATTTCCGCTTCGACCTCGACTGCGGCCGCGCCGCGGGCGCACGCACGGTGTTGGTGAACCTGCCGGATAACCCCTGGCCGGAGCTGGTCGACTGGCATGCGGCCGATTGCCGGGCGTTGAAGGCGTTGCTGATCGAGGACGTCAGCGCCGATCGGGCTTGAGCAGACAGCGCGATTGGTTACCTCTATCGCGGTGCATCGCGGTGCATGCCTTGGGTTTTGTGGCGCCCTTGAGA
>JAEWGL010000005.1 GCA_023388335.1 Pseudomonadota bacterium
ATCATCCCGTGGGCCACATCCTCAACCAGCGCCTTGGCCATGCCGCTGAGATAATGTGCGGCCCACACCATGTCACCATCCCCGTCCACCCCGGCCTCCAGCGTCATCTTGTAGACGCAGTTCAACAGCACGGACGCCTGCTCCAAGGCGTATTCCGCATCATGCCCCGGCGTCACCTTGAACAACCGGTCAGCGATTTTCCCCCCAACGCCCTCACCAAAGGTGCCGACGCCAGAAGTCTTCAGCTCTTTAAGATTAATTCTGCTGCTCATAGCAAACCTCCAGGCATGCGCCCAGGCCAGACACAGCTGTCCCGGCGCAGCTCATCCTTCTGTGGGAGCGGCAGTTCGGCGCTCCGATTTGCCCGCGAAAAATACAGCTCGGTTTTGGTCAGTGCCGCGATTGCACCCGGCTTAAGGCCATCTCGACCAGACTTCGGGCATTTTCGATTTCATGCATCGCAGCCAAGGTCATGACCTGCCCGGCGGGCTTGGGATGTATCAGCACCGTCTGCTGCGCGACAGTCAGGGCGCAGACCAGGTATTCCGAGGTTTGGAGAAGCAGGGCTTCGATGGAGGGATTGGCATCAGTTGCTTGAAGCGGTGGATCGGGAACGATCTTCAACATGTCTTGTGTCCATTATGTGAGGAATGGAGCTGCGACCAAACTGCTGTCAAACAGAAAGGTGGCAGCTATACGCGGGTTGACAGACCGGAACAAATGGACAAACACCGGCGCACCGAAGTGCCCCACGTACAGCCGCCGTAACACGGAGGCATGTGGTCACATTTGAATTGCCGGCCTGTCAAAGCCGGTCGTTGGATCAGCAACGACCGGCCGAGACTAGACCGGCGACATGACCACCGCAAGCGCTCAAAGGTGGTAGGAGGATAATTCGGAAATGTCCTACACGATATAGGTGAAGTCTGAAGTTTTGCCGCCTTTTGTAGGCTGAAAGACGGGCTGAATACCTGCGGCTTACGCATACCAAGTGGGAGATGGCCCAGCCCAAGCGCGGCATGTGGGGAGCGCGCCTTGTGCCGGGACGCCGGACCGCGCGATCGGGCGCGCAGCGGCCGCAACCCTGCAACCGCGCTGCATCAGACAGATCGAGATGGCTGGCTTTACGGCCGCTTCGCAGCTGATCGCAGGACAAGCCAGCTCCCACAGAGTACCGGGCCGCGCTTGCAGGGCCTTGTTCTCTGTGCGACAGCGCAGCCCAGCGGGCTGGGCGATCTCCTACAGAGAGGGTGTGTCCCTCCCCCGAATGTGTGTTCCTTCCCAGAGAGCGTGGGCCCGCCACAGTGTGTGGGGGCCGTCAGCCATCCTTCTAGGCCAGGCTCTTGCTCACTACTTCGTAGACGTCGCTGGACAACGCACCCGACGCCAGAATCCGCTCAAGCTCCCCTCTCATCAACGCCTGGCGGGCATCGTCATACTTGCGCCAGCGGGTCAACGGCGCCAGTTGGCGCGAGGCAATCTGCGGGTTCAAGGCGTTGAGCTCGATCACCAGGTCCGCCAGGAAGCGATAGCCCGAACCATCGGCAGCATGGAAATTGACCAGATTTTGCCCGGCAAACGCGCCAATCAAGGCACGCACCTTGTTCGGATTCTTCAGGGTAAAGGCCGGGTGCTGCATCAGCGCCTTCACCCGCGCCAGGCCGCCCGGCAACGTGCTGGCAGCCTGCACGCTGAACCATTGGTCCATGACCAGCGGGTTGTCCTTGAAGTGCTCGGCGAAGCTTTCCAAGGCCTTGGCCCGCTCGGTTTCGAACGGTGAATTGACCAGCACCGCCAGGGCAGTCAGGCGTTCGGTCATGTTGTCGCAGTGCTCGAACTGCTCCAGGGTCGCCTCAAGCACCTGCGGCTTGCCGCTGAGCATCAGGTACGACAGGGCGATGTTCTGCAGGCTGCGGCGGGCGAAGTGCTCGGCTTCGGCGATATACGCAGTGGCGCGCGAGGACGCTCGGTTGGCCTGATAACGCGTCCATAGGGCATCGAACAGCTGTTCGGCGATGGCCTTGCGGGCAAAATCGCGGGCGGCATGGATGGCGTCGACGTCGGCGACCTGGCTGATTTCAGTCAGATAAGCCTCGCCCGGCAGCGAGAGCATCTCGGCGACCATAGCTTGGTCGAGCGATTCGTCGCCCAGCACGGTGCCCAGGGCCTGGATCAGCCGTTGATCGAGCACCAGCTCGGCGCCTTGCTGGTACTGGCCGATCAGCTCCTGCAGCACCTGCACCGACAGCTGCTGGCCGGCTTCCCAGCGGTTGAAGCCATCGCTGTCGTGCTGCATGAGGAACATCAGCTGGTCGCGATCGTAAGGGAACGCCAGCTTGACCGGTGCGCTGAAGCCGCGCAGCAGCGAAGGCAGTGGTTTGGCGGCAATGCCTTCGAAAGTGAAGGTCTGCTCGGCCGCGGTGACCGATAGCACTCGCGTGGTGCCTTGGGCGGCGGATTCACCGGCAAGGCGCAGCGGCAGGTCATTGCCCTGGGCATCGAGCAGGCCTAGCTCGACCGGAATCACGAACGGCAGTTTCTCGACCTTGTCCGGCGTCGGCGGGCAGCTCTGGCGGAAGGTCAAGCTGTAGGTCTGCGCGGCGCTGTCATAGGCCTCGCTGACTTCCAGGCGTGGGGTGCCGGCCTGGCTGTACCAGCGCTTGAATTGAGTCAGGTCGACGCCGTTGGCATCTTCCATGGCCTTGATGAAGTCGTCGCAGGTTACGGCCTGGCCGTCGTGGCGCTCGAAATACAGGTCGCTGCCCTTGCGGAAGCCTTCGTGGCCCAGCAGGGTGCGGACCATGCGGACCACTTCGGAGCCCTTTTCATACACGGTCAGGGTGTAGAAGTTGGAGATCTCGATGAAGCTGTCCGGGCGCACGGCGTGGGCCATGGGGCCTGCGTCTTCGGCGAACTGGTGGGTACGCAGGTAGGCCACGTCCTCGATGCGCTTGACCGTGCGCGAGTTCATGTCGGCGCTGAACTCGGCGTCGCGGAACACCGTGAAGCCTTCCTTTAGCGACAGCTGGAACCAGTCACGGCAGGTCACCCGGTTGCCCGACCAGTTGTGGAAGTACTCGTGGGCGACCACCGCTTCGACGCGCTGGTGGGCGGCATCGGTGGCGGTTTCGGCGCGGGCCAGCACGCAACTGGAGTTGAAGATGTTCAGGCCCTTGTTTTCCATCGCACCCATGTTGAAGTCGTTGACCGCGACGATCATGAAGATGTCGAGGTCGTACTCGCGGCCATAGACTTCCTCGTCCCAGCGCATGGACTTCTTCAGGCTGAGCATGGCGTGGGCGCACTTGTCGATGTTCTCGGGCTCGACGTAGATGCGCAGGGTCACATCACGGCCGGACTGACGGGTGAACACGTCTTCGACGCACCAGAGGTCCCCGGCGACCAGGGCGAACAGGTAGGCGGGTTTTACGAACGGGTCTTCCCAGGTGGCCCAGTGGCGGCCGTCTTCCTGGGGACCGCTGCCGATCGGGTTGCCGTTGGACAGCAACACCGGGTAGCGATGCTGCTCGGCGATCACCGTGGTGGTGAAGGTGCTCATCACGTCCGGGCGGTCGAGGTAGTAGGTGATCTTGCGGAAACCCTCGGCCTCGCACTGGGTGCAGTACATGCTGCCAGACTTGTACAGGCCTTCCAGAGCAGTGTTGGTTTCGGGGTGGATCCTCACGCTGGTATCCACGATGAAGCGCTCGGCCTTGGGCTGCAGGGTCAGGCTGTCATCGTCGCGTTGGTAATCGGTGGCCGCCAGGGGCTGGTCATCGAGCTGCACGCTGAGCAGCTCCAGCTGCTGGCCGTCGAGCACCAGCGGCGGCAGGCCGGCGCCACGCGCCGGATTGCGGCGCATGACCAGTTGCGCATGGACCAGGCTGTGGTCCTCGAACAATTCGAAGGTCAGGTGCGTCTCGTCGATCAGGTACTCGGGCGCCTGGTAGTCCTTGAGGTAGATCACTTGCGGTTGTTCGGTACGCATGTGGCGGTCCTTTTACTGATGCACGGCCAGCTGGTAGGCCGTGTACTTGCGAATATTGATCACACCGGTGTCGAAGATCAGGTACTGCCCCTTGATGCCCAGCAGCGTGCCTTCGACCACGGGGTTCTTGTCGAGGTTGAAACTGACGATCTTCTTCGGATACGCCTCGACCGGGTAACGCATCTGGACGACCTCAGCGTCCGGCAACGGCTGGATGGCTTGCAGACCGAAGCGATCCTGCAAGGTGCGAATGCCATCAGCGCAGGCATCGAAGATCTGCTCGCGCACGGCTGCAAGGTCGAGCACTTGCGCATCGCCCTTGAGCAGCGCCCGCCAGTTGGTGCGATCAGGCACCTGGCTGCGCAGCACGTCTTCGACCAGCCCCGACTGCTGCCGGGTGGCCACGCGCATGATCGGCAGGGCCTGGCTGGCGCCCTGGTCGAGCCAGCGGGTCGGCAGCTGGGTGGCGCGGGTGATGCCGACCTTGATCCCGGACGAGTTGGCCAGGTACACCACATGGTCGGTCATGCAGAACTGCTCGCCCCACGATGGGTCACGGCAGGTGCCATGTTCGTAGTGGCAGCGCTCCGGCGCCATAATGCAGAGGTCGCACTGGGCCAGCTTGGTCATGCAGGGGTAGCAATAGCCCTGGCTGAAACTGGTCTTGGTGCGCTTGCCGCAATGACTGCAGTGGATCGCACCGAGGTACTCCAGGCGCAGCGAACTGCCGATCAACGGGTTGACCGGCACCTGTTCATCGCCCAGGCGAAAGCTGTACTGCACGAACGGTGCTTCAAGACGCACCGACATCTTGCTCAAAGAGCCACGAGCGAGTTCGATCAATGCACTGAGTCCGACTTGAACAGGATGTTCTCGATGGGCGTCGATTTGGACGCGCATTCCTGGGCGTTCATATAGCCGGTACGCTGCTCTTCGGGCAGGTTCTGCATCTCCCAGGCGATCACCGCCTGCAGGGAGAGCTCCTTCTGCTCGGTGGTCAGCTTGCGCCCGTCAGACCATTTGCCAAGCTCCACGGCCGTCTTCAGGCTCTCGTAGATCTCCGGGGTAATGTTTTCAATCATTTGCGCGAAAGTGGACATAGCGTCTCCAAAAATCAAGCCGACAGTTTACGCCGGGCCAGCGCCCCGCCCAAGAGCCCGCTCAAGCATCCGATCAACAACCCGCCGACGTGCGCGGCATTGGCGATCTGGCCGAAGCCCAGCAGGCTGATCACGCCGGACATGCACACCAGCAGCCAGACCAGCATCATCACCAGCACCCCGCGCGGCAGACGGAACAGCGGGTCGGGCGCCAGCCACTGGTACAGCCAGACGTGACCGAGCAGGCCGTACAGCACGCCGGACAAGCCGCCGAACAGGCTCGGACCGCCAGCCAGATGCTGGGCGAAGTTGGATACCAGGCTGAACAGCAGGGTCAGCAGCCCCAGAACCCAGGGGCCCTGGCGCAGTTCGATGCGCCGCCCCAGCTCCCAGTACCAGAGGCCGTTCATCGCCAGGTGCAGGATGCCGAAATGCACCAGCATCGGCGACACCAGCCGCCACCACTGACCGTCCGCCAGGCCTTGGGCCAGAGGCGTGAAGTACAGGTAGTCGCCCTGTACGCGAAAATCCAGGAAGGTCAGCCAGCTCAGGGTCGAGAGGTTTTCGCCCAGCCCGGTCAGCCCGGCCACCACAAGGCATGCCAGCAATACGACGGCGGTCACCTTGCTGGCGCGCAGCTGCTCGGCCAGCGTCGGGCGCGCCGGCGCGCGGGGCACCGCCGCGGCAGGCAGTTCAAGGTCGGCGTTGCCCTCGGGGAAGCGCTGGTACAGCTGGCGCACGTCGTCGGCCAGGCCCTCGGCGACCCAGAGCACCTGTTCCTCGCCCTCCTCGCTCACCCGGTGCGGCACGTGCAAGCGCCGCAGCAGGCCGACGAAACCGCTGAGGTCGACCGTCAGCGGCAGGCGCATCACTTCAATCACGTTCATTGGCTGGCCTGCGCGCGTTCGACATCGACCCAGACGAACTTGCGCGGGTCGATGCGGGTTTCATCATCCAGTCGATAGGCGACCAGCTTGCCGTACAGCACCGCACTGTAGTCCAGGCATGCCAGGTTGGCACGGATCGGCGCTGGCCGACCGCTGCGCCAGTAGTGCCCAACGAACAGCAAGGGTTCATCCTCGGGATAGCGCAGCAAGGCATTCTTCTCCGTGTGGCTGAGCGGCGTGCTGGCCACCGCCGCGGGCAAGGCATCGGGCTGGAAGACGATATCGCCGTAGGTCTGCGGATCGTCTTCCCAGAACTTGGTGCGGAAGAAAGCGCGGGTCAAGCCATCGCCGCCGGTGAGGGTCAGGCCATCGGGCAAGCGCATGTCGGTGCCGCGCAGCAGGCGGTTGCACACCGTGGCGGCAAAGCTACCGGAAACCGAAGAGGCCTGGACGAAATGCGCGTCGATGCAGCCATCGGGGTGTTGCTGGCGCAGCGGTTCGATCAGCCGCGGGTCCCAGCAGGCATGCACCAGGCGCAAGCGCCCGGCGTCGATGAACAGCGGCAGCTCGTAGAACCACTGCAGGAAGTCGTGCCAGTCGCCGGGGTGCTGGGCGAACTGGCTGAGGGTCTCGTCGATCAGCCGGGCGTGGCGTGGCGTGTGCTCGCGCACATAGCTTTTGCCACTGCCGGGCAACGCCGGTGTGGTCCAGGCCAGGGCGTTGTACTCGTGGTTGCCCATGATGCAATGGGCCTGGCCGGCCGTGACCATGTCGTGGACGATGTGCAGCGCCTCGCGGATCCGCGGGCCGCGGTCGATGATGTCGCCAAGGAACAGCGCCTGGCGGCGCGAATGCCGCCATACGCCGTTCTGGCGTTTGTAGCCGAGGGCGTCGAGCAGGCGCTCCAGGGTCAGGGCACAGCCATGCACGTCACCGATGATGTCGAAACTGCGCGCCGGATCGAGCATCAGTCGCCTCCACCACCCAAACGGCTACCCCAGCCGAGCTTGGTACGACAGACCTCGTAGTAATTGTGGTCCAGTGGGTGGATCAGGCGCAGCTTCTGCGGCTTCTTGTTCACCGTGATGGTGTCGCCGGGGGCGCAGGTGAAATGGTTCTGGCCATCACAGGACACCTGCGGATAGATCTGCAGGTCCTTGGACACGACGATCTTCAGCTCGCTGTTGCCGTCGACCACGATCGGCCGGCTGGACAGGGTGTGCGGGTACATGGGCACGATGACGATGGCATCGAGCTTGGGGTGCATGATCGGGCCGCCGGCCGACAGCGCGTAGGCGGTGGAGCCGGTCGGGGTGGCGACAATGAGGCCGTCGGCCTTCTGGCTGCAGACGAACTGGCCATCGATGTAGATCTCGAACTCGATCATGCGCGTGGACTTGCCCGGATGCAGCACCACGTCGTTGAGCGCATCGCCCTGGCCGATCGCTTCGGCATGGCGGCGCACCTCGGCCTGGAGCAGGAAGCGATTTTCCACCAGGTAGTGGCCGTCGAGCACTTCGGCGACCTTCACTTCAAGCTCCTCGGGGCGGATGTCGGTGAGAAAGCCCAGGCTGCCGCGGTTGATCCCCAGCACCGGGATGTTGTGCCGGGCCAGGGCGCGGGCGGCGCCGAGCAGGCTGCCATCGCCGCCGACCACAATCACCAGGTCGCAGACCTCGCCCAACAGCTTGCGCGTCGAGGTCTGCAGGCCGTGGCCGGGCAAGACCTCGGCGATGGTGTCTTCGAGGATCACGTGCAGGTGGCGCTCGAGCAGGAATTTTTTCAGTCGGCGAATGGTATCGAGCACCTGGGAGCTGCCAAGGCGGCCGATGATACCGATATTGCGAAATTGCTCCATGGGGCTCCTGCGAGGCTCTGCGGCGGGTGAAAAAGGCGCGGGGCGCCCAGAGATTCCGATTATGGGCGAAAGGGCCGGCCAGCGGCAAACCGGTCAATGCCCTGAAGCCCGCGCCGACAACGGCTATGCTCGCAGGATGAACCCGTTCGCCGAACTCCACGACCTGCCCCGCCAACTGAGCCAGGCGCCCGTGCGCGACCTGGCCTGGGTGATTCTCTCGCCGCCACTGTTGCAGCATACGCCCTGGCCGCAACGCCACCCCCTGGCTGGCAGCGACTGGGTGGCACAACCCGAGCAACTGCGCGACTGGCTGCTCGCGCTGGACCGTGACGGCCTGGCCCTGCGCCAATGGTTGGCCCAGATCACCAGTCACCGCCTCGGCCTGTACTACGAGCGGCTCTGGCAATTCGCCCTGCGCCAGGCCCCCGGCGTCGAACTGCTGGCCGCCAACCTGCCGATCCGCAACGGCGGGCATACCCTGGGTGAACTGGACATCCTCATGCGCGATCGCGAAGGCGTGCATCACCTGGAGCTGGCTATCAAGTTCTACCTGGGTCCGACCGGGGGCGATGGCTGCGACGCGGCGCACTGGCTCGGTCCCGGATGCCACGATCGGCTGGATCTGAAACTGGCCCACCTGGCCGGTCACCAATTGCCGATTTCGGCACGCCCCGAAGGCCGGCAAGCCTTGGCCGGACTGGACATCGACCGCGCCAGCGCGCACCTGTGGCTGGGTGGCTACCTGTTCTACCCCTGGCGGGGCCTTGCCCAGGCGCCGGCTGGCGCACATCCGGCCCACCTGCGCGGGCGCTGGCTGCATCGAGGCGACTGGCCGGCCTTTGATTGCCAACATACGGCTAGCCACTGGAAACCGCTCCCACGCCAGGCGTGGCTGGCACCGGCGCTGGTCAATCCCCAAGCCGGCTGGTCACGGCGCGAGTTCGATGACTGGCTGCAGATCCTGGGGCAGCAGTTTGCGCCGCAGATGCTGGTAGGGCTTGAGGAGGATGAAGGCGGTGATTGGCAGGAGGTGCAGCGGTTGTTCCTGGTGCCCGACAATTGGCCACAGCCAAGGGAATAGAGCAGCGGGAGATCCTTACAGGTAACCACGCCGGCCCTGGAGGCCGCCGGTGTGCAGGAACAGCAGGCGCGTGCCGGCCGTGAAGCGTCCGGCTTCGACCGCATCGCGCAGGGCCATCAGGGCCTTGCCGGTGTACAGGGCTTCCAGCGGCACGCCACTGGCCTGTTCGCTTTGGGCGATGAAGTCGAGCAGTACCGGGTCGATGCGGGCAAAACCACCCCGGCAGGCCTCGTGCAGCACATACCCATGAGGCCCGGCCAGATATTCCACCGTCTGCGCCACGCCATGGTCCATGGGCACGGCGAGCGCACCGTGCACCGCATGGGCGCCAGCCTCCGCCAGCACCAGACCGGCCAGGGTTGTGCCGGTTCCGGCTGCCAGCCACCAGGCATCGTAGCCATCCCACCCCAGACAGGCCAGCTGTGCCCGCGCCTGATCGACGATTACCGCGCAGCCCTTGGCGCCCAGCCACCCGCCGCCGCCCTCGGGGATGCAGTGCCAGCCCGGGTATCGCGCTTGCCATGGCGCCCAGAAGTCCGCCTGGTGCCGCGCCCGGTAACCGCCATAGCCAAGCCAGTGCAATTGCATGCCAAAGGCTCCCAGGTCGCGCACCGTTGGCGTGTCCTGGGGATGACCGCGCAGCAGCCCGGCGGTGGCGAAGCCGAAGCGTTTGCCAGCCGCCGCCAGGGCATGCAGGTGATTGGAATGGTTGCCACCCAGGCTGATCAGGCCCGGCGCGCCCGTGGCAGCGGCCTGCCGAAAATGCTCGTGCAGCTTGAACCACTTGTTGCCGGTGATCAGCGGATCGATCAGGTCCAGACGCAATACCGCTGCCTCCACACCCGCCGGCTTGAGCCAAGGCAGGTGCAATGATTTCAAAGGCGCTAAAGGCAACTCGGGTAAAGCCAGCATCGTTGGACCTAACGGATGTACGGGACGCACTAGTCTACAACTGCATCCCGAGATCTGGTGCAGTGTAGTGCCAAGGCTCCGTGAGGCTCAGCGCGGCAGGTGCATCACGCAGCCTCTCCAGATCCAGTTTGCTATTTTCGAATGGTCATCACTTCACAGGTCAGCCAGCCCTTCTGAAGAAGTCCGCTCTCCTGGCACCGGTACAACCTCAGACTCAAATCAACCACCCCGCATCCCGTATCACGCCGGCAAGCCCAAAGCGCAGCGACGGGTAATTTTACCGGGACGTGATCCCGCCACCAACGCGGCAGGATCACGTACAGTCAACCAGCTTTGAAGCCCGGCTTGCCATTTGCGGTTCGCCACGCCTTAACTGACTCAACGATTCCTGCAGGAGAAGAATCCGCGCCTTCCAATGGATAATAAATAAGGTCACTACCTTGAGGGTGCTCGCTAACTTTTTTGAAGTGAAAAAGCAACTTGTCGTGCATAGCCTCACTATCTACGTTTACAAACCAGATATCCTCCACGAGCTCCGTAAATTCTTTTTCAGTATACTGCTCTAACTTATCCAACAACTTAACCATTTTTTACCTCCGCATGGACTTCAACATGTCGCCTAGGAGTCATGACTCGTAGATTATCCATACCATACACCTCTCCTCCCCTTGAGATGAAAATCACGTGATGAATTTCAAATTTGTTATTTTTTCCAACAGCGTGAGCTTCCATCACCTTAGGAGCATAGCCCTTTTTCATCAAACCTAAGCTTTGCGGACTAAACTGTTTTGCCAACCCTGTGTCAGCTGCCACTAGTTGCCAAAACGCCTCCCTAAACCTGCGAAAGCTACTAAATTCTTTCCCTCGAAGCTGCTCTGCTATTTGCGATGGTACCGGGGCCCCTTCTCCTTCTGAGGATGCAGCTAACCATTGACCCGCAACCGGTCGCCCGTTCCCGCTTGCAGTCCCCGGAAAATCCCTGGGGGTTGCAAACACCGCATACAACGGCGGGATCCCCGAGTCCGCTGGGAAGATAAAAATGTAATCATCGAATACAGCTTCGGCAACCTCCGGATAGGTGTCTATACGGCCTTCGATTGGCCGGAAGGTTGCCCCTTCATAAACAGGTACAGGGAGTTGCTCGGGGAGGGTCGCGGTCGAGTTGTCGCTTGGAACGACAGCCGGGGTCCAGATCAGGCTTCTGTTAGGAATCTCCGGTATCGAGACACTGTAAACATTCTGTTCTGCATGATATTGCGCAGCAATTACTGGTACTCCGGCCGCCACGGCACCTGCGGGAATGACGATGACCTGCGTCTGCCCTTCATTTCCAGCTTTGAAGCCGATGCGCATGGGAAGCTGAGCGCTACCATGACTGACTGCGCTTGAATGGAGATCGATGGTTGGCAATGGGCCTAGATCTGCCAGAGGCACCGTAAGAGCAAACCGGTCTGGTAACTCGCCATTGCCCAGTTTTGTTGAATAGAGTAACGCGCTGACGCCAACTGACAGTCCCGAGGCCGTGCCCGCAAGGACTTCAGCCAAACCAGCTACGGATGCCCGTATCGCGGCTTGCAACGTTAGCACAGCCCCTTCGACTACTGGGATTGTCCCGGCTGCTACAAGGATTTGGGCTTGCGACGCACTAGTCTGCGCGTCTGCCCGAAAAGTATTGGCGACTCTTTCCTTATTGCGCCGTTCCTGCTCGACCCTCTGAGCCTCAGCTTGCGCTAGTTGCGCCTCTGCTGCGGCCTGCGCCTGTGCAATTGCCGCTGCCTCTGCTGCAGCCTGCGCCTGTGCAATTGCCGCCGCCTCTGCTGCGGCCTGCGCCTGTGCAATTGCCGCCGCCTCTGCTGCGGCCTGTGCCTGTGCAATTGCCGCCGCCTCTGCTGCAGCCTGCGCCTGTGCAATTGCCGCCGCCTCTGCTTGGGCTGCGGCTGCTTGTGCCGCCGCCACCGCAGCCGCTTCTTGAGCCTGTATTTGCGCAAGTTTTTCTCGTAGAGCGGCAGATTGTTCGTTCAGTATTGTGAGCGCTTCGCTTGCAAAACGACGCTTGTAAGCTGCCTCGTGGGAAAGCTGAGAAAACTTTCGAATATCAGCCAGTGCGGTACTCCCACTCATCCGCTGAACGATTATGTTCATCTGTTGCCTGGGCGTCATCGAGAGGGGATCTACGCCGTAAAACTGATCTGCGGTAGCAGATAATTCGGTTATCTGAGCCTGCTTGCTGGCGGCAAGCCTTTCCAGCAAAGCAATCTCTCTATGAATCCCTTCCGCTGTGTCATTGTCCTCAACAGTGCCCATACGAGCTGTTGATAATTCTTGAGCCAAGTTGGCATCAACAAGCAAAAGACCAGCCTTAAACATTTCATCCCATTTAATGAGCGCATTGGCCATAATTGGGGCAAATTGCAACGCCTCAGGGACCGCCGGAGGGACTGCACTTGCCCCACTACTATCAAAGTCACCGATGGGTGGTTGCGCGTCCACGTAGGAAGGGGGAAGTTCAATTTGTTTCTTCGTCATCTCGTATCCTTCGCATAGACGAATTTGACCTACTGCATCGCAGAAACACCTTCCCGAATCAGAAATGGATACTGCCGCCGACGCAGGCCATAGTTATGCTATGAACGCTGAATTCATGGCCGTCGATACTATAGACATGCGTAACGGAAAAGCTCTAGATACACGAGACGACAATTACCTATCAAAAAGTAACTGCAAAGCCATGAAACAAGTAACTTCAGAAATACGCTTAGGTGATTACTTAATTATTTGTAGGAAACAAACCAGACAAACATACACAAGTAAATAAAGGGCGAAATTCGCCCTTTACTTTTTAAGTACGACCTAAATAATTTACAAAACCGCCGCCAATCGCGAGCCTTGATCGATTGCCCTTTTCGCATCCAGCTCCGCCGCCACGTCTGCACCGCCTATCAGATGCACGGTCTGTCCCGCCGCAAGGAGGCCCTCCTGCAACTCGCGCAGCGGGTCCTGGCCGGCGCAGATGACCACGTTGTCGACCGGCAGCACCTGCGGCTCGCCCTCGCCGATGCGGATATGCAGGCCGTCATCATCGATCTTCAGGTACTCGACGCTGTTGAGCATCTGCACCTGCTTGTTCTTCAGGCCGGTGCGGTGAATCCAGCCGGTGGTCTTGCCCAGGCCGTCGCCGACCTTGCTGGCCTTGCGCTGCAGCAGGTACACCTGGCGCGCTGGCGCGTGGGGCTCGGCGCGAATGCCGGCAACGCCGCCACGGGCCTCCAGGCGGGTGTCGATGCCCCACTCCTTCCAGAACGCCTCGCGGTCCTGGCTGCTCGCCACGCCTTGGTGCACCAAGTACTCCGACACATCGAAACCGATGCCGCCAGCGCCGATCACCGCCACTTTCCGGCCGACCGGCCTGCGCTCGAGCAGCACGTCCAGGTAGCTCAGCACCTTGGTGTGCTCGATCCCGGGAATGGCCGGGGTACGCGGGCTGATGCCGGTGGCCAGGATGATCTCGTCGTAGCCCCCGGCGATCAGCGCCTCGATGCTCACGCGGGTCTGCAGGCACAGCTCGACGCCGGTGACCTGCAGCTTGCGCTTGAAGTAGCGCAGGGTCTCGAAGAATTCCTCCTTGCCGGGCACGCGCTTGGCGACGTTGAACTGCCCACCGATCTCGCTGGCGGCATCGAACAGGGTCACCTGGTGCCCGCGCTCGGCGGCGACGGTGGCGGCCGACAACCCGGCCGGGCCGGCGCCGACCACGGCAATGCGCTTGACCTGGGTGACCGGCAGGTAATTGAGTTCGGTCTCGTGGCAGGCACGCGGGTTGACCAGGCAGCTGGTCAGCTTGCCGCCGAAGGTGTGGTCCAGGCAGGCCTGGTTGCAGCCGATGCAGGTGTTGATCTGGTCCGCCTGGCCCGCGGCGGCCTTGTTGACGAAGTCGGCATCGGCGAGGAACGGCCGGGCCATCGAGACCATGTCGGCATCGCCCTCGGCCAGTACCGCCTCGGCCACTTCAGGTGTGTTGATGCGGTTGGTGGTAATCAGCGGAATGCCGACGGCGCCGCGCAGCTTGGCGGTGACCTTGCTGAAGGCCGCGCGCGGCACCTTGGTGGCGATGGTCGGGATGCGAGCCTCGTGCCAGCCGATGCCGGTGTTGATCAGGGTCGCGCCGGCCTGCTCGATGGCCTTGGCCAGTAGCACGATCTCGTCCCAGGTGCTGCCGCCTTCGACCAGGTCGAGCATCGACAGGCGGAAGATGATGATGAAATTCGGCCCCACCGCCGCGCGCACGCGGCTGACGATCTGCACCGCCAGGCGCATGCGGTTCTCGTAGCTGCCGCCCCAGCGGTCGGTGCGCTGGTTGGTGTGGGCGGCGAGGAACTGGTTGATGAAATAACCTTCCGAACCCATGACCTCGACGCCATCGTAGCCGGCGCGCTGGGCCAGCTGGGCGCAGGTGACGAAATCGCCGATCTGTTTCTCGATGCCTGCCTCGTCCAGCTCCCGGGGGGTGAACGGGTTGATCGGCGCCTTGATCGCGCTGGGCGCTACCTGGCGCGGGCTGTAGGCGTAACGACCGGCGTGGAGGATCTGCAGGCAGATCTTGCCGCCCGCGGCATGCACTGCCTCGGTGACGATGCGGTGCTTGTCGGCCTCTTCCTCGGTGCTCAACTTGGCAGCGCCGGAGTAGACCCCACCCTCGTCATTGGGGGCGATGCCGCCGGTGACCATCAGGCCGACCCCACCGCGAGCACGCTCGGCAAAGTAGGCCGCCATGCGCTCGAAGCCTCCGGGACGTTCTTCCAGCCCGGTGTGCATCGACCCCATCAGGGTGCGATTGCGCAGGGTGGTAAAGCCCAGGTCCAGCGGGGCCAGCAGGTGCGGATAAGGGACAGCAGCCATAGTGAACTCCAGAGCAAGCGTGAACACGGGAAATGCGGGGTGCCTCACCTGGCGCGGCGGGCCCCATCGTTGGTTTCTGGCGTCGACATTAAACGGCCGTTTGAAAGCGCTCAATGTCCTAAAGTGACAATTTATTGATCGATGTGCACAACCCTGACGCTTATGAGTGCCTACTGGGCGCGCCGAGAGACTTGACGAATGCGCGGCACTGGTATTATCTGAAACCGGTTTCAGAGAAAACCTAGCCAATAATTCCAAGAAAGGTTCAGGCCGTGCCCTCGTCCCCTTCCAGCACCCTCGCCAGGGTTACCATTCAAGACGTCGCCAAACGGGCTGGCGTCTCCAAGGCCAGCGTCTCGCGCTTTATCGGCGAGGACCGCAGCTTGCTGTCCGAGCTGATCGCCGGGCGCATCGAACAAGCCATCAACGATCTGGGCTATCGTCCCAACCAGATGGCGCGTGGCCTCAAGCGTGGCCGTACGCGCCTGATCGGCCTGCTGGTGGCCGATATCCGCAACCCTTACTCGGTGGCGGTGATGCACGGGGTGGAAACCGCTTGCCGCCGCCATGGCTACAGCCTGGTGGTCTGCAACACGGGTCAGGACGACGAACAGGAGCGCCAGCACCTGGCGGCCTTGCAGTCCTACAACGTCGAAGGTCTGATCGTGAATACCCTGGGCCATCACCTGGACCAGCTGCAGGCGCTGCAGCAAGCGCTG
This sequence comes from Pseudomonadota bacterium, assembly GCA_023388335.1. Classification (GTDB taxonomy): domain Bacteria; phylum Pseudomonadota; class Gammaproteobacteria; order Pseudomonadales; family Pseudomonadaceae; genus Aquipseudomonas. Next base: position 15,442 of record JAEWGL010000005.1, read on the forward strand.
CCACTGGTGCTGATCGATCGCAAGGTGCCGCAGCTGACCAGCGACCTGGTGGGCCTGGACAACGCCGGTGCCGTTTCTCAGGCTCTGGACCATCTGCGCCAGCAAGGCTACGACGACCTGGCACTGGTCAGCGAACCCCAGGACGGTACCAGTTCACGCCAGGAACGCAGCGACGCTTTCCAGGCCTGGGTGGCAGGCCAGCCTGCCGTCACTGGGCGAGTGCTGTACACCAGCGACACCTTCGCCGACGACCTTGCGCAGTTTCTCGCCCAGCCAGTTCCCGGCCGCAAGGCGCTGTTCTGCGCCAACGGCACCGCCACCTTGAAATGCACCCAGGCCCTGCGCGATCACGGCTGCGCGCTGGGCATCGAGGTCGGCCTGATTGCCCTGGACGACCTGGACTGGCTGCCTTTGGTGGGCAATGGCATTACCGCGTTGGCCCAGCCCACCGAACTGATCGGCGTCACTGCATTCGAGTGCCTGCTCGCCCGCCTGCGCGGCGATGACGGCCCGCCTCAGGTGTTTGACTTCCCTTGCCAACTGATTACCCGCGGCTCCACCCGAACCACCCCGTAAACCTGACATCGCACTGCCAGCGATGCCGTTCGGCCTGTTTTGAAACCGGTTTCAGAGGATAACAACAATGCATCTCCATCCCGTCTCGATCAGTCTTTCCAGCTATGGCGCGACGCTGGTTCGCCAGCGCGGCCAGGCCGCATTCGCCGACCTGCTCGCGCAGGCTGGTGCCCGCTACATCGAACTGCGTGAAGAACTCTTCGCCACTCAAGAGTACTTGCACCTGCGACCGGCCATCGCCCGTCACGGCCTGGAATGCGTGTATTCATCCCCGCTGGAGTTGTGGCAGGCCGACCAGCCTCATCACGCTGCGCAACTGCAGGATACGCTAGCGCGTGCCCGCGGGTGCGGCGCCAAATGGCTGAAGGTCTCGCTTGGGTATTTTCATCCGGGCTGTGACCTGGCCGCGCTGGCCCACACGCTGAAAGACCAGCCGGTGCGCCTGCTGGTGGAAAACGACCAGACCGTACAGGGCGGCAAGATCGACGCGCTGCAGCAGTTCCTGTCCCAGGCGCGCGATCAGAGCGTACCGGTCGGGATGACCTTCGATATCGGCAACTGGCAATGGCAAGGGCAATGCGCGCTCGAGGCTGCCCAGCGGCTGGGTACATTCGTCGAGTACCTGCATTGCAAGGCCGTTGCGCGGGACGCCCGCGGCAAGCTGGTCGCCGTGCCACCCTCCATTGGCGACCTGCTTGCGTGGCAATCATTGCTCGACTGGTTCTCCGAAGGTCTGGTCAGGGCCATCGAGTACCCCCTGCAAGGCGATGACCTGCTGGCGCTGACCCGTAGCGAAGTCCTCAAGCTTGCGCAACTGGACGCCGTGCAGCTGGAGGTGGCCCATGGCTGATGTGCTGTGTTTCGGCGAGACCATGGCCATGCTGGTCGCCGAGCAGTGCGGCCCCCTGGAACAGGTCAGCCGCTTCCACAAACGCATTGCGGGCGCCGACAGCAATGTCGCCATCGGCCTCTCCCGCCTGGGGTTCGACGTCACCTGGCTGAGCCGAGTCGGCAATGACTCCCTGGGCCGCTTCGTGCTGCAGAGCCTGCGCGACGAGGGCCTGGATTGCCAGCACGTGGCCATTGATCCGGTGCACCCCACCGGCTTCCAGTTCAAGGGCCGTACCGATGACGGCAGCGACCCGGACGTCGAGTACTTTCGCCAGGGCTCGGCCGCCAGTCACCTGAGTGTGGCCGACCTGCCGGACAGCCTGCGGCTGCCCCGTCACCTGCACGTCACCGGCATCCCACCCGCGTTATCGGCGGCGACCTGCGCGTTGTCCGAACATTTGCTGCTGCGCCAGCGCCAGGCCGGTGGCAGCAGCTCGTTCGACCCCAACCTGCGCCCGCGCCTATGGCCCAGCGAACGGCAGATGATCCAGACCCTCAACCACTTGGCCAGCCATGCTGACTGGGTGTTGCCCGGCTTGGCCGAAGGCCGCCTGCTGACCGGCTACCAAAGCCCCCAGGACATCGCCGCCTTCTACCTGGACCGCGGCGCCACCGCAGTGGCGATCAAGCTTGGCGCCGAGGGCGCCTACTACCGCACCGCCGAGCAAACATGCTTCGTCGCCGCGCAGCCAGTGGCCAAGGTAATCGACACCGTCGGTGCCGGTGATGGGTTTGCCGTTGGCCTGATCAGCGCCCTGCTCGAACGGCAGACCCTCGGGCAGGCCGTGATGCGTGGCAACTGGATCGGCAGCCGGGCCGTGCAGAGCCGCGGCGACATGGAGGGCCTGCCACGACGCAGCGAGCTGACCCTGAGTGCCTGACCGCCGCCTGAACTTAACCCCATTGCTGATGTTACCTGTCGCGACAACAACAAGATGCCAGGAGCAAGACCATGCAAACAATCAAACTCGCCAGCCGCCGCTGGTGGTACATCATGCCGATCGTGTTCATCACCTATAGCCTGGCGTACCTGGACCGGGCCAACTACGGCTTCGCCGCCGCCTCCGGCATGGCCGAAGACCTTGCGATAACCCCGGGCCTGTCGTCGTTGCTCGGCGCGCTGTTTTTCCTCGGCTATTTCTTCTTCCAGGTGCCCGGGGCAATCTACGCCCAGCGTCAGAGCGTAAAGAAGCTGATCTTCGTCAGCCTGATCCTCTGGGGCAGCCTGGCCACGTTGACCGGGGTGGTGTCCAACGCCTACTCGCTGATCGTCATCCGCTTCATGCTCGGCGTGGTCGAGGCCGCGGTGATGCCGGCCATGCTGGTGTACCTGTGCCATTGGTTCACCCGCGCCGAACGCTCGCGGGCCAACACCTTCCTGATTCTTGGCAACCCGGTGACCATGCTGTGGATGTCGGTGGTTTCCGGCTATCTGGTCGAGCATTACAGCTGGCGCTGGATGTTCATCATCGAGGGCCTGCCGGCCGTGCTCTGGGCCTTTATCTGGTGGCGCCTGGCCGATGACCGCCCTACCGACGCCACCTGGCTCAGCACCCGCGAAAAGCAGGACTTGCAACAGGCACTGGACGCCGAGCAGGTCGGCATCAAGCCGGTGAAGAACTACGCCGCCGCGTTCCGCTCGGGCAAGGTGCTGATCCTCGCGGCGCAGTTCTTCTGCTGGAGCATCGGCGTCTACGGCTTCGTGCTGTGGCTGCCATCGATCCTCAAGCAAGGCCTGCAGATGAACATGGTCGAGGCCGGGTGGCTGTCGGCGCTGCCCTATCTTGCGGCCGTGCTGGCGATGCTCGCGGTGTCCTGGGGCTCGGACCGCATCCAGCGGCGCAAGCGTTTCGTCTGGCCGTCACTGTTGCTGGGCGCCCTGGCCTTCTATGGCTCCTACGCGCTGGGCGGCGAACACTTCTGGTGGTCCTACGCCCTGCTGGTGCTGGCCGGGGCCTGCATGTACGCCCCTTACGGCCCGTTCTTCGCCATCATCCCGGAAATCCTCCCAGCCAACGTGGCAGGCGGCGCCATGGCGATGATCAACAGCATGGGCGCGCTGGGCTCGTTCATCGGCTCCTACCTGGTCGGCTACCTGAACAGCGCCACCGGCGCGCCTGACGCGTCCTTCCTGCTGATGAGCGGCGCGCTGCTGCTGTCCGCCCTCCTTACCCTGTGCCTGACCCCGGGCGACAGCGACCGTCGCAAAGCGCCACAGGTGCCTCGCGTCCGCCCCCTGCCGGCCCACTCCTGAAGTGAGACCTCTATGAAAAAGCACGTCGTCCTGTACAAAAGCCTCTCCCCCGCGCTGCTCGAGCGCCTGAGCGAGCATGCCGAGGTCACCGCCATTGCGCAGCTGGCCGGTGATGGCATGGCTCGCTTGCGCGACGCCCTCCCCCACGCCCATGGCCTGCTGGGTGCCAGCCTCAAGCTCGACGCCGCGCTGCTGGACCTGGCCCCGCGACTGGAAGCGGTGGCCAGCGTGTCGGTGGGCATCGACAACTATGACCTGGACTACTTGGACAGCCGCTCGATTCTGCTCAGCAATACCCCCGACGTCCTTACCCAGACCACCGCCGACACCGGCTTCGCGCTGATCCTCAGCACCGCGCGCCGCGTGGTCGAGCTGGCCAATCGCGTGCGCGCCGGTCAATGGACCCGCAACATCGGCCCCGCGGACTTCGGCAGCGATGTGCACGGCAAGACCCTGGGCATCATCGGCATGGGCAGGATCGGCGAGGCACTGGCCCAGCGAGGGCATTTCGGCTTCGGCATGCCGGTGATCTACCACAGCCAGAGCGCCAAGCCCGCGGTGGACGAGCGATTCAATGCACGGCGCGTCAGCCTGGAGGAACTGCTGGCCCAGGCTGACTTCGTCTGCCTGACCTTGCCGCTGACAACGGCGACCCAAGGCATGATCGGTGCCCAGGCCTTCGCGCTGATGAAACCCAGTGCCATCTTCATCAACATTGCGCGCGGCAAGGTGGTCGATGAGGCGGCCTTGATCGCAGCGCTGCAAAGCGGGCAACTGCACGCCGCCGGGCTGGATGTGTTCGAGCAGGAACCCCTGGCCGCTGATTCTCCGCTGCTGCGCTTGGACAACGTGGTGGCCACGCCGCACATCGGCTCGGCCACCGTGGAGACCCGCGAAGCCATGGCCCGCTGCGCGGTCGACAACCTGATCGAAGCATTGGCCGGTCGTCGTCCCACGAACCTGGTCAACCCCAAGGCCTGGGAGCGCCGCAACCGCGCCTGATAGCGGCCAGCCCTGGCCGGCATGGCCTCAGAGTCGTTATCGCCTGGTGGCGTGAAGGGGGTCGGCATTGACCCCTTCGTGTTTTTGGTGATAAAAGCGGCGGGATTCAGCCTGGGCGAAAAACTGTGAGACAGTCAGCAAAAATCCGCACGACGCCGTTGACTTGCGGTATTGCCATGTCAAGTCCTCGTGACCACTCCCGTCATGCGTAAAGTTGTTTCAGCCACGTTGGCGCTGGTGCTCATTGCCATTCTCTGTGGCTACGGCTTCTGGACCCAAAAGCGCCCAGAAGGTCATTACCTGTCCGACCTGCGCATCGAACTGGCGCTCAACGACGGCGCCCCTGGCGAGCGGGGCAATTTACTAGGCATCGAACCGCGGCTGTTCCCCAGCGATTACCAGAACCTGCAGCGCCTGCAGCGCAAGCTCTCGGCCTACCTGGAGCAGGCCCGCGCCCTGGGCCTGGTCAACGCTCGCACCGTGGTCATCCTGCCCGAGCACATCGGGACGTGGCTTTGGGCCCGCGGCGAGAAGAACGAGCTCTACCAGGTCACCCAGCGGCGCGAGGCCTGGCAATGGCTGGAGCTGAGCAACCCGTTGCGCTATGGCCTGGCCATGCTCGCCGCCACCGGTGACGACCGGCGTGCCGATGCGCACTTGCGCATGAAGGCCGATCAGATGGCGGCCGATTACCAGACGCTGTTCGGTGGACTGGCCAAGCACTTCGGCGTGACCCTGGTGGCCGGCTCGATCGTGTTGCCCGCCCCCCATGTCGAACGCGGTGTGCTGCGCACCGGCAGCGGCCCGCTGTATAACACCAGCCTGGTGTTTGCCGGCGACGGTACGGTGCTCGGCCAGCCCCAGCGCCAGCAGTACCCAGACAGCGAGATGCGACGTTACATCCAAGGCGGCGACCAGCAGCCGCTGCACGTGGTGCAGACCCCGGCCGGGCGCCTAGGGGTGCTGGTGGGCAGCGACAGCTGGTACCCCGAGAACTACCGCGACCTGGCTGCACAGTCGGCACAACTGATCGCCAACCCGGTGTTTCTCAGCGGCAAAGACAGCTGGGACTCGCCCTGGCGCGGCAATCGTCACCTGTCAGTGGCCGACGGGCTGGCACTGCGGCAGGGTCAGGCCAGCGAGCGCAGCGCCTGGCAACAGCTGACACTGGCCGCTGGCGGTCGCCAGGTCACCAGCATGAGCGTGTTCCTGCGTGGGCAGTTCTGGGAGCTGGCCGCCGATGGCCAAGGCTTCGCCAACCGCGCCGGCCAGCACCTGACCGGCAGCCCTAGCCAGGGCGCGCGCCTGCTCAACCTGTGGTTGTAACGCCATGCCACGGCCACGGGTGCGTCTGGGCGAGCTGTCGGTAGGGTTCGTCCAGCCGTTGGACGAGGCGCTGCGTCGGCACGGCCATGATCCCGCGCCGCTGCTGCAGCGCTATGGCCTGGATGCCGCGCGCCTGGCTGAGCCCAGCGCACGGTTGTCGATCCCGCGCTACATGCACCTGGGCCATGCCGCCATCGCGCTGACTGGCGAGCCGGCGCTGGGCTTGCACATGGGGCGGTTCAGCCGCCTGGCCCAGGCAGGTCTGGCCGGCGTCGCGGCCGCCCAGGCGCCGACGGTCGGCGAGGCGGCGCGCACGCTACTGCGCTTCGAAGCCCTGTATGCCGCCAACTACCGTGGCCAATCAAGCTTTCACGAGGACAGCCAGGGCGCCTGGCTGCGCTTCTATTCCATCAGCCCATACAACACCTACAACCGTTTCGTGGTGGACTCGTTACTGGCCGGCTGGCTGGCGCAGTTGTCCGGCCTGGCGGGGGCACCCGTGCAGGCTGAACGCATCGAGATCGAGTTCGAGGCCCCCGCCTACGCGGCGTTGTACCAGACGTTGTGCAGTACCCCCGTGCAGTTCGCGGCGGCGCACAATCAACTGCGCCTGAGCCGCGCTAGCCTGGCACTGCGCAACCCGCAGCACTGCCCCAGCACCTGGCAGCACCTGCTGCAGCTGTGCGAGGTCGAGCTGGCCGAGCGCACCCGGGTGCGCAGCCTGGGTGAACGCATCACTCACCTGCTGGGGCCATTGCTCAATGGCGGGCGCGAGCCTAGCCTTGAGGACGTCGCCCGCCACCTGCAATTGCCCACCTGGACCCTACGCCGCAAGCTGGCCGAGCAAGGCGCGAGTTTTCGCAGCCTGCTCAACGATACTCGCCGCGACCTTGCCGAAACCTATATCCGCGACACTGAGCTTGCGTTCGGCGAGATTGCCTACCTGCTCGGCTTTGCCTCGGCCGAAGCGTTCCAGCGCGCCTTCAAGCGCTGGACCCAGCTGACGCCGGGCGAGTTTCGCCGGCAACAGCGCCAGGCCAATTGAGCAAGGCCCCCTTGATGAACAATTCTTCATATTTTGCTTATAGCGCTGTACCTATGGGGCGCAAGCGCTAGCTGACCCGACGCCAGCGCGCCGCGACCTTGAGGCTGGCGCAGCGCTTGCGTAGGATCGCTGCTCGCCCGCGCCCTGCCCCTTCTTCGCGCCGCCCCTTGTGGCCGGTGGTGAAGCCGCTTTCCGTACGAGTCTGCACATGCCCCAACCGATTCCCCTGAAAGATCACGACAAAGAACAGCACCTGGTCAATCGCCGGCTGGTTGCCTGCGCCTTGTTCGTGATAGTGGTGGTGACGATACTGGTGGCCCGGCTCTACGTGTTGCAAGTGGTGCAGCACGACTACCAGTCGGCCGTCTCGGAAAACAACCGCGTACACGTGTTACCCATCGCCCCAGGACGCGGCCTGATCTATGACCGCAACGGCGTGGTGCTGGCAGACAACAAGCCCAGCTTCAACCTCACCCTGACCCGCGAACGCACCGGCGGTACCGTCCAGGTGCTGGACCGGCTGGTGCAGGTTTTGGGCCTGAGCGACGAAGAACGCCAAGGCTTCGACAAGGACCTGCGCCGCGCCCGCAAGCCGTTCGAACCCGTGACGCTGATGTTCGGCCTGAGCGAGGAGCAGATCGCGCTGATCGCCGTCAACCAGTTCCGCCTGCCCGGCCTGGACGTCGAGGCCCAGTTCATCCGCGAGTACCCCATGGGCGCGCACTTCGCCCATTCCGTCGGCTACGTGGGCCGCATCAATGAAAAGGAAGCCAAAAGCCTCGACTCCAGCGAATACCGTGGCACCCAGTCGATCGGCAAGACCGGCATCGAGCATTTCTATGAAGCGCAACTGCACGGCCATGTCGGCTACGAAGAAGTGGAGACCAACGCCCAGGGACGGGTCATGCGCGTGCTCAGGCATCAGGACCCGGTCCCTGGGCAGGACATCGTCCTGAGCCTGGACGCCAACCTGCAGCTGGCCGCCGAAAAAGCCCTGGGCGATCGCCGGGGATCGGTGGTGGCGCTGGATCCGGCCAGCGGCGAGGTGCTAGCGATGGTCAGTAACCCAAGCTTCGACCCCAACCTGTTCGTCAAGGGCATCAGCTTCAAGCAGTACGCCGACCTGCGCGACTCCATTGACCGGCCGCTGTTCAACCGCGTGCTGCGCGGCCTGTACGCGCCGGGCTCGACGGTCAAGCCAGAGGTGGCCATCGCCGGGCTCGACAGCGGCGTGATCACCCCGGCCAGCCGGGTGTTCGACCCCGGCTACTACGAACTGCCCAACTACGCCCACAAATACCGCAACTGGAACCGTAGCGGTGACGGCTGGGTGGACATGTACAGCGCGATCATGCGTTCCAACGACACCTATTTCTACGACCTGGCGCACAAACTCGGCATCGACCGCCTGCATGACTACCTGAGCGAATTCGGCCTTGGCCAGAAGGTCTCGCTGGACATGTTCGAGGAAGCCGCGGGGTTGATGCCGTCACCCGAATGGAAGCGCGCCAACCGGCGTCAGGCCTGGTACCCCGGCGAGACACTGATCCTGGGCATCGGCCAGGGCTACATGCAGGTGACGCCGCTGCAATTGGCCCAGGCCACCAGCCTGCTCGCCAGCAAGGGCGTCTGGCACCGGCCACACCTGGCGATGACCGTCGGCGACAGGGCGCCGGTCGACGCTCACCCCATGCCCGACATCGTCCTGCATGACAGCCGCGCCTGGGACCAGGTGAACGAAGGCATGCAGATGGTCATGCACAGTCCCCGAGGCATCGCCCGGGCGGCGGCGGCGGGGGCGCAATACCGGATTGCCGGGAAGAGCGGGACGGCGCAGATGGTGGCGATCAAGCAAGGCGAGCGCTACAACCGCGAGAAAACCCTGGAACGCCACCGTGACAACGCCCTTTTCGTCGGCTTTGCACCGGCCGACCATCCGAGCATCGTTGTGGCGGTGATGATCGAGAACGGCGAGGCGGGCGGGCGCGTTGCCGGGCCAGTGGTGCGCGAGGTGATGGATGCGTACCTGCTGGATGAGCAGGGTCATCTGAAGACGCAATATGCGGGCAACGCCGGCAAAGCGGCGGTGCCGCACGCCTAGCAGCGACTTAGAGCTCGGTAGCGTCGTCTGCCGGTTCCGGGGTGTCCAGCTCGTGCGCCTGGTATTCGAGAAGTTCTTCCTGATAGTCGTCCATTGGCCTGCTTCCTGTTCGCTCATTTCAGTCATTCGGTCATGCGGCCACGTTAGAGCGTTGGCATGTCCGGATGATGACAAGAGGGTGGTGAAATAAACGTAGCAGGCGCTGCGAACATTATCCTGAGGCGGTCAAGGAGGTGTGTTTCAAGCGTTTTTCTGGTGGTTTGGGTGACGCCTGAGGATTCGCGCTGGGCGATGCCGCGGTATCTGTGCAAACTGCGGCGCCCGCCGCCCTCACCCCAGCCCTCTCCCAGAGGGAGAGCGAGCAGATCGCGTTACCGCGTAGTGATGCAGGCTGTGCCCTCACGCAGAGCACAAAGCCTGCAAGCGCGGCACCAGCCTGTGTGCGGGCTTGCCCGCGAAGAGGCCCGCCTGGACACCATCGTTGTATGGCCCGGGCTGCGCCCGTGTTCGCGGCGGTAGCTAAGGACACTGCACTACAGGGGCGCCGGCGCTTCCTCGCTCAAGGGCGCTTGCTGCTCCACCTGGAACGGCGCAGCTTCCGCCGGTGGTGCCACAGGCTGGGAGCCATGGCTATCATCGAGCACGGGCGCCGCTGGCGCCTCGCTGACAGGCGCCACGATGGGTGGCTGTGTGGCGGCTGGCTCGGCCACAGGAGCCGTTGTCGAGGCCTGTGCAGGCGCTGCAGGTGCCGTTACCGGCTCGACAACCGCCGACCGCACCGCTGCAGGTGTTTCGCTGCTGACCGGCGCGAGAGCGGCTGCTGAGGGCTCTGGTACGCCAATATCCGCCACCGGCTTGACCACGGCGGGCTGGGCCTGGGTGGTTTTCGGTTTAGGGAGGAAACTTTCGACCAAGGCGAAGTAACGGTCATAGAACTGCGCGGACGTGACCGTCTCGCTGGCCACCTTGACCATCGAGTCGTCCGTGGAGCCGATCGGCATCGACAGCGAGCCCAGCACGCCCACCCCAAGACTTGCCGAGGTATTGGACTTCTTCAAGGCGTAACGGTCCTGCAGGGCGTTGGCGAACATGGTCGAGCGCTGCTCGTCAGCGTTGTCTGGCGCACAGGTGACGTTGAAGCTGATCTGCAGGTGACTTTCGCTGTTCTGCTGAAAGCTCTTGTTGCCGTTGACTTGGCCGGCAGCGTTGCTGGTGATGATGTACCCCTGGCTGAGCAAGGCGCGCCGGGCCGCTTCGCAGGAGCCAGCATCGCTCACGGCAAAGCTGCGCGAGAAGGTCCCCGAGTCATCGAAGTGCTCATGCTCGTAGATGGCCGCCTTTTTCGAGGAACAGCCAGACGCACCCGCCAGCACAAGGGCCAGCCCCAGCGCGCCGAAGAGGGTTGACTTGGACATTGCGAATCCCGGAAAAAACGATTGCGCGTATTGTGCAACACATCGGCAAGGCTCTGGAACCGGGTATCGGCGAATGGCCAACCGCGGCGAGCAGGATGTGCGGTCTAAGCTGGTACACAGGCAAAAACAAAGAAAGCGACCCGAAGGTCGCTTTCTTTGTCGCTTCGAGGAGTTCAAGGGCCTCGAGGCTAAGATGGCGCAGCGGACGGGACTCGAACCCGCGACCCCCGGCGTGACAGGCCGGTATTCTAACCGACTGAACTACCGCTGCGTATCGCCCAGGCTTTCGCCTGTTTGAAACTGGGATCTGGTCGTTCGGCTTCGGTATCACTACCTAGGCTTGGGACCTCAGACCGGTGACAAGCACCCATCTGGATAAAAAGTGGCGCAGCGGACGGGACTCGAACCCGCGACCCCCGGCGTGACAGGCCGGTATTCTAACCGACTGAACTACCGCTGCGCATATGGACTTGCGTCCGGTTCCTCTCAATTAGGTTGCCTCTTTCGAAGCGCCCTGGGTCAGGAACATCTCAGGAAGTGGTGGGTGATGACGGGATCGAACCGCCGACCCTCTGCTTGTAAGGCAGATGCTCTCCCGGCTGAGCTAATCACCCTTTGCATCACACGTTGCTTGCTGCCTTGTTGCCGTGTTGCGTTTGCTTCGCTGAGGCCGCGAAATTTACGCAGGTACCGAACCTAAGTCAATACCCCCGTTGAATTTTTTTTCAAAAACTTAAAAAGCAGCTGCACGTTTCAAGCTGCAAGCTGCAAGAAAAAGCCGGGGAACATCGTCTTCGGTTTCGACGTCTGCTCAAACAACGAAGGGACCGTGCGGTCCCCTCTTGCAGCTTGAAGCTTGAAGCGTGCGGCTGTCAGGTGTAGATCATCTTGCGGGTCATGCCGCCGTCGACCACGAACTCCTGGCCGGTGACGAAACCCGCCTGCCTGGACAGCAACCACGCCACCATCGCCGCCACGTCTTCCACGGTCCCTACCCGTCCGGCCGGATGCTGAGTGTGGTCTTCCTCGCTCAACGGCTCCGCGCGCCGCTGACCCGGATCACGTGCATCGATCCAGCCAGGGCTGACCGCATTGACGCGGATCTCCGGGCCAAGGCTCACCGCCAAGGCATGAGTCAGGGCCAGCAGGCCGCCTTTGCTCGCCGCATAGGCCTCGCTGTCTGGCTCGGACTGCCGGGCACGGGTCGAGGTCAGGTTGACGATCGCCCCGCCATGGGCCCGCAGGTAGGGCGCACAGTGCTTGGCCAGCAGCATCGGCCCGCTCAGGTTGACCGCCAGCACGCGATTCCAGTGGGCAAGGCCCAGGCTTTCAAGGGTGCCATTGTGCGGGTTGGTCACCGCCGCATTGCACACCAGGGCATCGAGGCGGCCGAACTGGCCAAGCACCTCGGCCACGCCGGTGGCCACCTGGCCCTCGTCGGCCACGTCCATGGCGATGAACCAGGCATTATCGCCCAGTGCCTTGGCGACCTTGGTACCGCGGGCGCGGTCCAGGTCGCTCAAGACCACCTGCCAGCCGTCGCAGATCAGCCAGGCGGCGATCCCCAGGCCAATGCCGCGCGCGGCGCCGGTGACCAGGGCGACCCGGCCGTTATGGCTCGGCTCCCCGCCTGTCCAGTCCATCACAGTGCCGCCAACCCGCGTGCCAGGTCGGCCTTGAGGTCGGCGACGTCTTCCAGGCCCACGGCGATGCGGATCAGGCTGTCGCGGATGCCCGCCGCCTCACGTTCCTGCGGCGACAGACGGCCGTGGGAGGTGGTACCCGGATGGGTGATGGTGGTCTTGCTATCGCCCAGGTTGGCGGTGATCGAGATCAAACGGGTGGCGTCGATGAAGCGCCAGGCGCCCTCCTTGCCACCCTTGACCTCGAAGCTCACCACGGCGCCGAAACCGCTCATCTGGCGCTTGGCCAACGCGTGCTGCGGATGGCTCGGCAGGCCGGCGAAATGCACTTTGTCGATACCGTCCTGCTGCTCCAGCCATTCGGCCAGGGCCTGGGCGCTCTCGCAATGGGCGCGCATGCGCAGCTTGAGGGTCTCAAGGCCCTTGAGGAAGACCCAGGCATTGAACGGGCTCAGGGTCGGCCCGGCCGTGCGCAGGAAGCCTACGACTTCTTTCATCTGCTCGCTGCGGCCGGCCACCGCGCCGCCCATGCAACGGCCCTGGCCATCGATGAACTTGGTCGCCGAGTGCACGACGATGTCGGCGCCGAGCTTGAGCGGCTGCTGCAGTGCGGGGGTACTGAAGCAGTTGTCCACCACCAGCATCGCGCCGCGGGCGTGGGCGATCTCGGCCAATGCGGCGATGTCGACCAGCTCGGCCAGCGGGTTGGATGGCGACTCGACGAACAGCAGCTTGGTGTTGGCCTTGATGGCGTGTTCCCAACCGCCCAGGTCGGCGAGCGGCACATAGTCCACCTCGACGCCAAAGCGCTTGAAGTACTTCTCGAACAGGCTGATGGTCGAGCCGAACACGCTCTGCGAAACCAGCACATGGTCACCGGCGCTGCACAGGGCCATCACCGTGGAGAGAATGGCCGCCATGCCGGTGGAGGTGCCCACGGCCTGCTCGGCGCCTTCCAAGGCCGCCAGGCGTTCCTCGAAGGCACGCACGGTCGGGTTGGTATAGCGCGAATAGACGTTGCCGGGGGTCTCGCCGGCAAAGCGCGCGGCCGCATCGGCCGCGGTGCGGAACACGTAGCTGGAGGTGAAGAACAGCGGATCGCTGTGCTCGGCCTCCGGTGTGCGGTACTGACCGGCGCGCACCGCCAGGGTGTCGAAACCGACACCCTCGAGGTCACTGTCCAGTCGACCAGCATCCCATTGATCAGTCATGCGGTTGCTCCCCAATCAGTTGTTGTACAGGTCGATGATCGCGCTGACGGCCTGGTTCTTGACCTTGGCGGCGTCGTTGCGCGACTGCTCGATGCGCTCCAGGTAAGCCTCGTCGATGTCGCCAGTGACGTATTTGCCGTCGAACACTGCGCAGTCGAAGTGCTCGATCTTGATCTTGCCGCCACCGACCGCCTCGATCAGGTCCGGCAAGTCCTGGTAGACCAACCAGTCGGCGCCGATCAGCTCGGCGACTTGCTCGGTGGAGCGGTTGTGGGCGATCAGCTCATGGGCGCTCGGCATGTCGATGCCGTAGACGTTGGGGTAACGCACCGCCGGCGCGGCCGAGCAGAAGTAGACGTTCTTCGCCCCGGCTTCGCGGGCCATCTGGATGATCTGCTTGCAGGTGGTGCCACGGACGATGGAATCGTCGACCAGCATGACGTTCTTGCCGCGGAATTCCAGCTCGATGGCATTGAGCTTCTGGCGCACCGACTTCTTGCGGGCGGCCTGGCCCGGCATGATGAAGGTCCGGCCGATGTAGCGGTTCTTTACGAAGCCTTCGCGGAACTTGACGCCCAGATGGTTGGCCAGTTCCAGCGCCGCGGTGCGGCTGGTGTCGGGGATCGGGATGACCACGTCGATGTCATGTTCCGGGCGCTCGCGCTGGATCTTCTCGGCCAGCTTCTCGCCCATGCGCAGGCGCGCCTTGTACACCGAGACGCCGTCGATGATCGAGTCAGGACGGGCCAGGTAGACGTGCTCGAAGATGCACGGGGCAAGTTGCGGCGCCTTGGCGCACTGGCGGGTGTGCAGCTGGCCTTCCTCGGTGATGTACACCGCTTCACCGGGCGCGAGGTCACGGATCAGGGTAAAGCCCAGCACGTCGAGGGAGACGCTTTCGGAGGCGATCATGTACTCGACGCCTTCGTCGGTGTGACGCTGGCCGAAGACGATCGGGCGGATGCCATGGGGATCGCGGAAACCGACGATGCCGTAGCCGGTGATCATCGCCACCACCGCATAACCGCCGACGCAGCGATTGTGCACGTCGGTGACCGCGGCGAACACGTCTTCCTCGGTCGGCTGCAGCTTGCCACGCACCGCCAGCTCATGGGCGAAGACATTGAGCAGCACTTCCGAATCGGAATTGGTATTGACGTGGCGCAGGTCCGACTCGTAGATCTCCTTGGCCAACTGTTCGACGTTGGTCAGGTTGCCGTTGTGCGCCAGGGTGATGCCGTAGGGCGAGTTGACGTAGAACGGCTGCGCCTCGGCCGAGGTCGAGCTGCCCGCGGTCGGGTAGCGCACGTGGCCGATGCCCATGCTGCCCACCAGGCGCTGCATGTGGCGCTGCTGGAACACATCACGCACCAGGCCATTGTCCTTGCGCAGGAATAACCGGCCATCATGGCTGGTCACGATACCGGCAGCGTCCTGGCCGCGGTGCTGGAGTACGGTTAGCGCGTCATACAGCGCCTGATTGACGTTCGACTTACCGACGATACCGACGATGCCACACATGCGACGCAACCCCTACTTTGATGAATCTTGAGTGAAAAGCGCTCAGGGCGTATTGGGCCCCAGGAGCTGTTCCTTGAACGGGAGATCAACGGGTGCGCTGATCCCACTGGACAACCACTGACTGGTGAACCCCAGAATGAGGTTTTTCGACCAGTCCGCGACC
The DNA here is from genome assembly GCA_023388335.1 of Pseudomonadota bacterium. Classification (GTDB taxonomy): domain Bacteria; phylum Pseudomonadota; class Gammaproteobacteria; order Pseudomonadales; family Pseudomonadaceae; genus Aquipseudomonas. Next base: position 30,590 of record JAEWGL010000005.1, read on the forward strand.
AATAGAAATTGTGGCAACAGGCGCGATTCCTGCCACCAAGGATCTTGTTGTACCGGCCCCAGGCTCAACAGCCCAACGGCCACCACCACCAGCAAGGCCCCGCGGGCGGCACCAAAGGCCATGCCCAGGAAACGATCGGTGCCGGACAGCCCGGTCACGCGGATCAGCTCGCCGATGAGAAAGTTGATCATGGCTCCCACCAGCAAGGTGGCGACGAAAAGAATGGTGCAGCCAGCGATCACCCGCGCCGACGGCGTCAGGATATAGGCTTGCAGGTACTGCGACAGCGAACCGCCAAACATCCAGGCCACGGCACCGGCAATAATCCAGGTGAGCAGAGACAGGGCTTCCTTGACGAAGCCGCGCTTGAGACTGATCAATGCAGAAATGGCGATGATCGCGATGATCGCCCAATCGACCCAGGTAAATGCCACGGCGTTGCCTGCAAACGTATAAGGCGGCGCATTTTACCAGAGCGGCTGGTTTGGAGTAAGCCGTGATTTGCCGCCCGGCAAACGCCGGGCGACAATGGCTCAGCGGCGCTCGGGCTGGAAGCGCACCACGAAGCCCTTGAGCTTGTGCTGGCGATTGATCACATCGCGCAGGCGCTCGGCCTCGGTGCGGTCGATCAACGGACCGACGAACACCCGGTTCATGCCATCAGCCGTGCGGATATAGGCGTTGTAGCCTTGGCTACGCAGGGTTTTCTGCAGCGTGTCGGCACCGGCGCGGTTGGACAGGCTGGCCAACTGCACCGACCAGCTGACGGGTAGGCCATTGGCGTCGACCTTGCCCGCCGCTGCAGGCTTGGCCGCTGGCGCCGGGGGTTTTTCAGCCTTGGCCGCAGGGGCAGGCGTGGCCGCTGGCGCTTGTGGCGCACTGGCCGAGGCTTGGGGAGCCGACGGCGCGGGGGCGATTGGCGTACTGGGCGGGCCGACCGGCGCGCTGGACTCGTCGATCACCACCGGCGCCTCCTCAGGCAAAGCCTGGGGCTCGGGCACCGAAACGGGTTCGACCTGGACCTGCGGCAGGCTGGGCATGCCGGGCGCTTGCGGCGCCTCGACCTGCACCTGGCGCATCTCGTCCTGACGCGTGAACAGCATCGGCAGGAAGATGACCGCCAGCGCCACCAGCACCAGCGCACCGACCATGCGCTGTTTGACCCCTTTATCCAGCACTGCCATCTATTCCATCCTCCCTGGCCTGCCGCTCAAGCCACTGCAGAGCCTGGCCGACGCAGAAAAACGAACCGAACAGCAGGATCTGATCCCCCGCCGCTGCCTGTGCGCACTGCCCTTCAAGAGCAGCATCGACACTGGCATAGGACTTCACCGCGGCGTGGAGGTTCGTCAAGGCGGATTCAAGCTCCGCGGCCGGGCGCGCCCGGGGGGTGTCCAGGGGCGCCACGGCCCAGGTGTCGACCAGCCCCTGGAGCGGCGCGATCACGCCGTCCAGGTCCTTGTCGGCGAGCAGGCCGAAGACCGCCAGGCGCCGCCCGTGGCGTGGCCGGGCAGCCAGGCGTGCGGCCAGGTACTGGGCGGCATGCGGGTTGTGGCCGACATCCAACAGCAGCTCCAAAGGCTTGCCCTGCCAGGTCAACGCCCGGCGCTCCAGGCGCCCGGTGATGCGGGTATCGCACAGAGCCTGGCGGATCTGTTCGGCCTGCCAGGGCAGGTCCATCAGCAGGTAGGCTTGCAAGGCCAGAGCGGCGTTCTCCATCGGCAGGTCGAGCACGGCAAGCTCATCGAGCTCGACTACCGTCCCGTCAGCCTTCATGCCACGCCAATACCACTGCCCTTCGCTGGCCGACAGGGTGAAATCACGACCTCGCACGAACAATGGGCAGGCCAGCGCCTGCGCCCTGTCGAGCAAGGGCTGCGGTGGGTCCGGGTCGCCGCACAGGGCAGGCTTGCCCTGCCGGAAGATCCCGGCCTTCTCGAATGCTACCGACTCGCGAGTATCCCCCAGGTAGTCGGTATGATCGACGCCGATGCTGGTGACCAGCGCCAGGTCAGCGTCGACCAGGTTGACCGCGTCCAGGCGTCCGCCCAAGCCGACTTCCAGCACCACTGCATCCAGGGCCGACTGCTTGAACAGCCAGAACGCCGCCAGGGTGCCCATCTCGAAGTAGGTCAGGGAGATGTCGCCCCGCGCCGCTTCGACCGCGGCAAAGGCCTCGCACAGGTGCTCATCGCTGGCATCACGGCCCTCGATACGTACCCGTTCGTTGTAGCGCAGCAGGTGCGGCGAGCTGTAGACACCGACTTTCAGGCCCTGGGCCTGCAGCAGGCTGGCGATGAAGGCGCAGGTCGAACCCTTGCCGTTGGTGCCGGTTACCGTGACCACCCGGGGCGCAAGCCTGCCCAGACCGAGCCGTAAAGCCACCTGTTGCGAACGCTCCAGGCCCATGTCGATGGCCGAAGGGTGCAACTGCTCGAGGTAGGCGAGCCAGTCGCCCAGGGTACGTTGGCTCATGATGCGACGACAGCCGCCTCCATGGCCTGTTCCGGGGTAGGCTGGCCGGTCATCTGCGCCAGCAGGCGGGCCAGGCGCGGACGCAGCTCGCTGCGCGAGATGATCAGGTCGATGGCGCCGTGCTCGAGGAGGAACTCGCTGCGCTGGAAGCCTTCTGGCAGCTTCTCGCGCACGGTCTGCTCGATCACGCGCGGGCCGGCGAAGCCGATCAGCGCCTTGGGCTCGCCGACGATGATGTCACCGAGCATCGCCAGGCTGGCCGACACACCGCCGTAAACCGGGTCGGTCAGCACCGAGATGAAGGGAATGCCTTCTTCACGCAGGCGCGCCAGGACGGCCGAGGTCTTGGCCATCTGCATCAGCGAGATCAGCGCTTCCTGCATGCGCGCACCGCCGGAAGCGGAGAAGCAGATCATCGGGCAGCGGTTTTCCAGGGCGTAATTGGCAGCGCGCACGAAGCGCTCGCCGACGATGGCACCCATGGAGCCGCCCATGAAGGAGAACTCGAAGGCGCTGACCACGATCGGCATGCCCATCAGGGTACCGGTCATGGAAATCAGCGCGTCCTTCTCGCCGGTCTGCTTCTGCGCGCCGACCAGGCGATCCTTGTACTTCTTGCCGTCACGGAACTTCAGGCGGTCAACCGGCTCGAGGTCGGCGCCCAGCTCGGCGCGGCCTTCGGCATCGAGGAAGATATCGAGGCGCGCACGCGCGCCGATGCGCATGTGGTGGTTGCACTTGGGGCAGACATCGAGGGTCTTTTCCAGCTCCGGACGATACAGCACGGCCTCACAGGCCGGGCACTTGTGCCACAGGCCTTCCGGCACCGAGCTCTTCTTCACCTCGGAACGCATGATCGAAGGGATCAGTTTGTCTACTAACCAGTTGCTCATGCTTTCTTTCTCCAGTAGCGGCAAGTGGCGGATCCGGGCTTCCCGACCACGCCCATGCCCTTGAGCTCAAATTCTTCTATGAAACGATGATGGACCGGCCCCCGACACTCCGCGTTCCGCGAAATCGGCCTGGTTACCGCGCCATCGTCAACTGTAGGGCATCGCCCTGGCGCCCCCGCATCATCTTCACCGGCCCTCGGGCCCGGTCTGGCAGCATGGGGCTGCGAAAGCTATGGACGATGGCGCGCGACCAGCCGTCACATCCGCCATCACGCCTGTTTTACCGCACGCAGGAATGCCTCGATCTTCGCCGCGTCCTTGATGCCCTTGCCCTGCTCCACCCCGCCACTGACATCCACGGCATAAGGGCGAACCTGGGCAATGGCCTGGCCGACATTCTCCGGGGACAGGCCGCCCGCGAGGATGATTGGCTTGCTCAGGCGCTCGGGCACCAGCGTCCACTCGAACGCCTCGCCGGTACCGCCGGGCACGCCGGCCACGTAGGTATCCAGGAGAATGCCGCTGGCCTTGGCGTAGCGCTGGCAGGACGCTTCGAGGTCGTCGCCGGACCGCACGCGCAGCGCCTTGATCCAGGGCCGGTGGTAGCCGTCGCAGTCGTCGGGGGTTTCATCGCCGTGGAACTGCAAGACGTCCAGCGGCACTGCCTCGAGAATCTCGTTGAGCTCGCAGCGGCTGGCATTGACAAACAGCCCCACGGTGGTGATGAACGGCGGCAGGCCGGCGATGATCGCCCGCGCCTGGCGCACATCCACCGCCCGCGGGCTTTTGGCGTAGAACACCAGACCGATGGCATCGGCACCCGCCTCGGCGGCGGCCAATGCATCCTCCAGGCGGGTAATCCCACAGATCTTGCTGCGAACGGTGCTCACGGGGCACGAACCTCGGCTGATCGGTAAAGCCCCGGATGTTAGCAAATGACGGTGGGGGCGTCAGCCGACAACGCCTCGAAGCCCGAGAGAAAGTGTGGGCCGATGTAACGCTGGGGCAGGACGTACTCGTCGGGGTACTCGACCTGCACAAGGTAGAGCCCGTACGGGTGGGCCGTGACCCCACCCTGGCGCCGATCGAGGCTTTCCAGTACTTCGCGGGCCCAGGCCACCGGCCGCTCGCCGGCGCCGATGGTCATCAGCACGCCAGCGATGTTGCGCACCATGTGATGGAGGAAGGCGCTGGCGCGGATATCCAGGACGATCATCTGGCCGTGGCGCGTCACGCGCAGGTGGTGAAGGTGCTTGACCGGCGACTTGGCCTGGCACTGGCTCGCGCGGAAGGCGCTGAAATCGTGGACACCGACCAGGCACTGGGCCGCTTCGGCCATGCGCTCGACATCCAATGGCCGGTGATTCCAGGTCACTTCCTCGGCCAGGTGCGCCGGACGGATCGGGTCGTTATAGATCACGTAGCGGTAGCGCCGGGCCATGGCCTTGAAGCGGGCATGGAAATGCGCCGGCATCTCCCGTGCCCAGGTCACGCTGATGTCCCGGGGCAGGTTGAGGTTGCTGCCCATGGTCCAGGCCCGCTCGCTGCGCACGGCGCGGGTGTCGAAATGCACGACCTGGCCACACGCATGTACTGCTGCGTCGGTGCGCCCGGCGCAGAGCACCGAGACAGGGGCATCGGCGACCCGCGACAGCGCGTCTTCCAGCGCCTGCTGTACACTCGGCACGCCAATGCTCTGGCGCTGCCAGCCGCGGTAGCGTGCCCCCTTGTACTCGACCCCCAAGGCGATACGGAAAAAACCCTCGGCCGCCGATTCGGCCGCGTCGTTATCGATGATGTCCAAGGAACTGCAGCCTGTCGGTTTGACGAAAGGGGCGCATTATAACGGCAACCGCTGCGGCCCGGGGACGTGCGGGTCGATTGTTGCCGCGGAGCGATCCGGCTCGGCGGGCAACGGAGCTCATACCAGGCGCGACAGGAGGGTCTCGGCTTCCTTGCGTTGGGTGTCGTCGCCGTCCTTGGCCACTTCCTCGAGGATGTCGCGGGCGCCGTCATGGTCGCCCATGTCGATGTAGGCCCGCGCGAGGTCAAGCTTGGTGGCAATCTCGTCGGTGCCGGAGAAGAAGTCGAAATCGAGGTCGTCGACGGGTTCCCGGGCGGCATCTTCGGCGGTGAAGTGCGGTTCAAGCGACGGCGATTCGAGGTTCTGCGACAGCTTGTCGAGCTCGGCATTGACGTCGTCGAATTCGGACGCGAAGTGCTTGTCGCCCACCGTATCCTCTTCCAGCGACAGATCGAAATCCTCAGGCATCTCCGGCTCGGAAAACGGATCGGACTGCGGGGCGGCCTCGAACGCGGCCAGCTCGGCAGCGACATCCACCGGCGGTTCGGCCGCCGGCTTCCCGGGCTCAGGCTCGCTCACATCCAGATCGAACTCGGCGAGCTCGTCCGGGCCATGTTGGATATCTGCCTGAGCCTGGGCCAGCAGGGCTTCGAAATCGGCATCGGCGTCCTTACCTTGGGCCAGATCACCCGCCCCCAGAACCGGTGGCTTCTGCGCGGTGCTCACCGTCGGCTGATGTTGTTCGGACGGCGGCAGGTCACTGTCCGGGCCCAGGTCGAAGGCGCCGTCGAAGTCGTCCTCCTCACGCTGCGGTGGCGCCGCCTTGGTAGCCGCAGACGTCTGCGGTTGCGGTGCGTCTGCGGCCGCAGGCTCGACCTCAGCGATTCCAGCGTCTTGTTCCTCTGGCGCCTGCTCCTGCAGCAGATCCTGGACATACTGCGCATCCAGCTTCGCCGCCAGGGCAGCAGCGCCGACACCGGCCGCGGCTACGCCGAGC
>JAEWGL010000038.1 GCA_023388335.1 Pseudomonadota bacterium
ATTCAAGGCCCCACCATGACCAAAAGCACCCCGCTGGACCCCACCACCGCCCGCTGGATTCCTTGGGTGGTGGCCATCGCCTTCTTCATGCAGTCGCTGGACGGCACCATCCTCAACACTGCCCTGCCGGCCATGGCGCGGGACCTGGCGGAAAACCCGCTGCGCATGCAGGGGGTCATCATCGCCTACATGCTTACCGTGGCCTTGCTGATCCCGGCGTCCGGCTGGATCGCCGACCGTTTCGGCACCAAGCGCATATTTTTCAGCGCCATCCTGCTGTTCAGCTTCGGCTCGCTGCTTTGTGCGCTGGCCAACAGCCTGGGCCTGCTGGTCGGCGCGCGGGTCATCCAGGGGCTGGGCGGCGCGCTGATGCTGCCGGTCGGGCGCCTGGTAGTGCTGCGCGCCTATCCACGTTCGGAGCTGGTGCGCATCATGAGCTTCATCACCATCCCCGGCCTGCTCGGCCCACTGCTCGGCCCGACAGTAGGGGGCTGGTTGGTGGAGATCCTCAGCTGGCACTGGATCTTCCTGCTCAACCTGCCGGTCGGCGCGCTGGGCTGCTATGCGGTGTGGAAGTTCATCCCTGACCTGCGTGGCTCCGAACGCACGCAGTTCGACGGCGTCGGTTTCGTGCTGTTTGGCGCAGCGATGGTGCTGATCACCATCGCCATGGAAGGCCTGGGCGAGCTGCACCTGCCGCACCTGCGGGTAATGCTGTTGCTGTTCGCCGGCATGGCGTGCCTGGCGGCCTACTGGCTACGCGCCGGACGGGTCGACAATCCGCTGTTCTCACCTCGGCTGTTCCGTACCCGAACCTTCTCGGTGGGCATCCTCGGCAACCTGTTCGCCCGGCTGGGCAGCGGTGCCCTGCCGTTCTTGATGCCCCTGCTGCTGCAGGTGGCGCTGGGTTATTCACCGTCGCAGGCAGGCATGAGCATGATTCCCCTGGCGGCAGCGGCGATGGTCGCCAAGTCCATTGCCCGTCCGCTCATCGAGCGTCTGGGTTACCGCATCATCCTCACGGGCAATACCTTGCTGCTCGGCTTGCTGCTGTGCAGCCTGGCCCTGATCGACGAACAGACGCCCTACGCCGTATTGCTGGTGCAGTTGTCCTTGCTGGGTGCAGTGAATTCACTGCAGTTCACCGCCATGAACACCGTTACCCTGATCGACCTCGACGACGCCAGCGCCAGCAGCGGCAATGGTTTGCTGTCGGTGGTGGCGCAACTGTCGCTGAGCCTGGGGGTGGCCTGCGCCGGCGCCCTGCTCGGTGGTTTCACCGCCGCCGGCAGCGCCGAGGGCGTAGAAACGACACTCGGCGCCTTCCAGCTGACCTTCTTGACCATCGGCCTGATGGCCATGCTGGCCGCGGCGATCTTCCTGCAACTGGCGCCAACGGACGGAAGGCGTGCCCCTCGTCCGGAACCGCAGATCGAACCTTAGGGCCAAGTGCCACGGGGCTGGTACACTGCACGGCATTTTTGCCCTGCAGGCCCGCCTCGTGACCACCACCGCTACCGCCTTTTCCACCTTGCCGCTGTCCGCCGCCATGCTGGCCAACCTGGACACCCTCGGGTATGCCCAGATGACGCCGATCCAGGCCCAGAGCCTGCCGGTCATTCTCAAGGGCCAGGACCTGATCGCCCAGGCCAAGACCGGCAGCGGCAAGACCGCCGCCTTCGGCATCGGCCTGCTCAACCCGATCAACCCGCGCTACTTCGGCTGCCAGGCACTGGTGCTGTGCCCGACCCGCGAGCTGGCCGACCAGGTTGCCAAGGAACTGCGCCGCCTCGCCCGCGCCGAGGACAACATCAAGATCCTGACGCTGTGCGGCGGCGTCTCGCTCGGCCCGCAGATCGCCTCGCTCGAGCACGGCGCGCACATCATCGTCGGCACCCCGGGCCGCGTGCAGCAGCACCTGGACAAGGGTACCCTGGTGCTCGACGGCCTCAACACGCTGGTGCTGGACGAAGCCGACCGCATGCTCGACATGGGCTTCTTCGATGCCATCGCCACGATCATCGGGCGTACCCCTTCGCGCCGCCAGACCTTGCTGTTCTCGGCCACTTACCCGGCCGGCATCGAGCAACTGGCCGCCGACTTCATGCGCCAGCCGCAGCAGGTCAAGGTCGAGTCGCTGCACGCCGACAGCCAGATCGAGCAGTCCTTCATCGAGATCGACCCGCAGCAGCGCCTGGAGGCGCTGACCCGCGTGCTGGGCCATTACCGCCCGCAGTCCTGCGTGGCGTTCTGCTTCACCAAGCAGCAGTGCGAGGACGTGGTCGAGCACCTCAAGGCCAAGGGCATCGTCGCCCAGGCCTTGCACGGCGACCTCGAGCAGCGCGACCGTGACCAGGTCCTGACCCTGTTCGCCAACCGCAGCAGCTCGGTGCTGGTCGCCACCGACGTGGCCGCACGCGGCCTGGACATCGATGCCCTGGACATGGTCATCAACGTCGAGCTGGCCCGTGACGCCGAGATCCACGTGCACCGTGTCGGTCGTACCGGCCGTGCCGGCGAGAAGGGCCTGGCAGTGAGCCTGGTGGCACCGGCCGAAGGCCACCGTGCCCAGGCCATCGAAGCCCTGCAGAAGCGCCCGCTGCGCTGGGAGCAGCTGGACAACCTCAAGAGCAAGGGTGGCGAGCCCCTGCTGCCACCGATGAGCACCTTGTGCATCGCCGCTGGCCGCAAGGACAAATTGCGCCCCGGCGATATCCTCGGTGCCCTGACCGGCGACGCCGGCATTCCCGGCAAGCAGGTCGGCAAGATCGCCATCTTCGACTTCCAGGCCTTCGTCGCCGTGGAGCGTGGGGTGGTCAAGCAGGCCTTGCAACGCCTCAACAGTGGCAAGATCAAGGGCCGCTCGTTGCGGGTGCGGATTGTCTGATCCTCTACCCTGATAGAGGCCGCTCCCACATTGAAAACGAATTGAAGGACCCCTCGTGCAAAGCACCGACGTAATCATCATCGGTGCCGGCGCCGCCGGCCTGATGTGCGCCCTGACTGCCGCCTACCGCGGCCGGCGGGTGCAGCTGTTCGACCATGCCAACAAGCCCGGCAAGAAGATCCTGATGTCCGGTGGCGGTCGCTGCAACTTCACCAACCTGTATTGCGAAGCTGCCAACTTCCTCTCGCAGAACGCGCACTTCTGCAAGTCGGCGCTGGCGCGCTACACCCAGTGGGATTTCCTCGAACTGGTGGCCAAGCACAGCGTGCCGTACCACGAGAAGAAGCTCGGCCAGCTGTTCTGCGACAACAAGTCCAGCGACATCCTCGACATGCTCCTGGCCGAGTGCGCCAGCGCCGGTGCCAAGTTGCGCATGGACACGCGCATCGAACAGATCGAAAGGACCGACGCCGGCTACCTGCTGGAAACCAGCGCCGGCCAGTGGCGCTGCCAGTCCCTGGTGATCGCCACCGGCGGCCTGTCGATCCCGACCCTGGGCGCGACCGGCTTCGGCTACCAGGTAGCCCGCCAGTTCGGCCACAGCCTGCTGCCGACCCGTGCCGGCCTGGTGCCATTCACCATCACCGAACCGCACCTCAAGGCGCTGTGCAGCGAGCTGTCGGGTACTTCGCTCGATTGCATCGCCAGCTGCAATGGCACCCGCTTTCGCGAGAACCTGCTGTTCACCCACCGTGGCCTGAGCGGTCCGGCGATCCTGCAGATTTCTTCGTTCTGGGAGGCCGGCGACGCCGTCCAGATCAACCTGCTGCCAGATCATGATGCCTTGGGCTGGCTGCAACAGCAGCAGGCCGAACGCCCCAACAGCGAGCTCAAGACCCTGCTCGGTGAGCTGTTCACCCGCAAGCTGGCCAACCTGCTGGCCGAGCAATGGTTCGTCTCCAAGCCGATGAAGCAATACACCCCGGCGGAACTCGCGCAGATCGCCGAAAGGCTCTCGGCCTGGAACGTCGTGCCGGCTGGCACCGAAGGCTATCGCACCGCCGAGGTGACCCTGGGCGGTGTCGATACCCGCGAGGTCTCATCCAAGACCATGGAGTCGCTCAAGAGCCCGGGGCTGTATTTCATCGGTGAAGTGCTGGATGTCAGCGGCCACCTGGGCGGCTTCAATTTCCAGTGGGCCTGGGCATCGGCCAACGCCGCTGCACAGTTCGTCTAGGGTCTGCGCTAGAATCCTGTCAGCACGGAACGCTTCTTGCTGGTCCGTCATGCCTGGCGACCCGTCGCCAGGCAGGATTCACTTCCGACCATTGCCAAGCAGGCCTGCCGCCCATCATGCCATCGTCGTCTTTCAGCCACTCCATGCGTCGCCTCTGGGCCTTGGACAAGTTCAGCTACAGCATCCGTGTCCTGATCGCCCTCACTGGCAGCATGGCGCTGTGCTGGTACCAGGACGAGATGAGCCTGTTGATCCCGCTGTTCCTGGGCATCATCGCCAGCGCCCTGGCCGAGACCGACGACAGCTGGCAAGGCCGTCTCAACGCCCTGGCCGTGACCCTGGTGTGCTTTACCATCGCCGCCCTGGCGGTGGAGCTGCTGTTCCCCTACCCCCTGGTCTTCGTCTGCGCCATGGCCCTGGCCGCCTTTGGCCTGACCATGCTAGGGGCACTGGGCGAGCGCTACGGGGCGATTGCCTCGGCCACATTGATCCTGTCGGTATACACCATGATCGGTGTCGACCAGCGCGGCGGACAAGTCACGGATTTCTGGCACGAACCCCTGCTGCTGGTGGCAGGCGCGGCCTGGTATGGGCTGCTCTCGGTGCTCTGGCAGGCGCTGTTTTCCAACCAGCCGGTGCAGCAGAGCCTGGCCCGGTTGTTCCGTGAGCTGGGCCGCTACCTCAAGCTCAAGGCCAGCCTGTTCGAGCCAGTGCGCAACCTCGATGTCGAGGCCCGGCGCCTGGAACTGGCGCAGCAGAACGGCAAGGTGGTCGCGGCGCTCAACGCCGCCAAGGAGATCATCCTGCACCGGGTCGGCAACAGCCAGCCCAACGCCAAGGTCAGCCGCTACCTGAAGCTGTACTTCCTGGCCCAGGACATCCACGAGCGCGTCAGCGCCTCGCACTACCCCTACAATGCCTTGGCCGAGGCGTTCTTCCACAGCGACGTGATGTTCCGTTGCCAGCGCCTGCTGCGCCAGCAGGGCACGGCCTGCCAGCGCTTGTCCGAGTCGATCCGCCTGCGCCAGCCATTTGCCTATGACACCGGTTTCGCCGAGGCGCTGGAAGACCTGCACGCCTCGCTGGAACACCTGCGTATCCAGAGCAATCCAGCCTGGCGTGGGCTGCTGCGCTCACTGCGCGCCCTGGCCGCCAACCTCGGTACCCTCGACCGTCTGCTCAGTGCCGCCAGCAACCCGGACAGCCTGGCCGATGCCAGCGACAGCAGCCTGCTCGACCGCTCGCCACGCACCCTGAAGGATGTCTGGAGCCGCCTGCGCACCCAGCTGACGCCGACCTCCCTATTGTTCCGCCATGCCCTGCGCCTGCCGCTGGCACTGTCGATCGGCTATGGCATGGTGCATTTGATCCACCCGACCCAAGGCTACTGGATCATCCTCACCACCTTGTTCGTCTGCCAACCCAACTATGGCGCGACGCGGCGCAAGCTGGTGCAACGGATCATCGGTACCGCCATCGGCCTGACCGTCGGCTGGGCGCTGTTCGACCTGTTCCCCAGCCCGGTCGTCCAGTCGCTGTTCGCGGTGGCCGCCGGGGTGGTGTTCTTCGTCAATCGCACTACCCGCTACACCCTGGCTACCGCGGCGATCACCCTGATGGTGCTGTTCTGCTTCAACCAGACCGGCGACGGCTATGGGCTGTTCCTGCCGCGCCTGTTCGATACCCTGGTCGGCAGCCTAATCGCCATCCTCGCGGTGTTCCTGTTCCTCCCCGACTGGCAGGGGCGCCGACTGAACAAGGCGCTGGCCAATACCCTGAGCTGCAACAGCACCTATCTGCGCCAGATCATGCAGCAGTACGCCCACGGCAAGCGCGACGACCTGGCCTACCGCCTGGCCCGGCGCAATGCGCACAACGCCGATGCGGCCCTGTCGACCACGCTGGCGAACATGCTGATGGAGCCGGGGCACTTTCGTAAGGAGGCGGACGTCGGCTTCCGCTTCCTGGTGCTCTCGCACACCCTGCTCAGCTACCTTTCAGGCCTGGGCGCGCACCGCGACACGGCATTGCCGGCCGAGGTTCACGAGCAATTGATCGACGGGGCCGGCAGCAGCCTGGCCAACAGCCTGGACGAGATTGCCAATGGCCTGTCCGCGAAACTACCGGTGGCCATTCACAGTGATGAGGAAGAGGCGTTGGCCGCTACGCTGGAGCAGATGCCTGAAGAACTGGATGAGCATCAACGGCTGGTGCAGACGCAGCTAGCGTTGATCTGCCGGCAATTGGGGCCGCTGCGGACACTGGCTGCGCACCTGATCAAGGCCACGCCAGTCTGATCAATCGCACGGCGTCCTCTGCGCGACAGCGCAGCCCAGCGGGCTGGGCGGGCTCCCATATGCATAACAGCCCCAGTTTTCAGGGATACCCAAGTACTTCGCGGATCTGCTTCAGGTGCTGCTCGATCCACCGAGGATCCACCGCCCCCCAGTCGCGGATTCGGTACTGCCCGGCGTGGTTGCGCGCCCCCGCTTGCTGCTCGAACTCACAGACGATATCCAGGTCGGCCAGTGCGGCGAGGGTATCCTGGGCGGTGCGTCGCGGCATGCCGGTGGCCGCCATCAGCGCCGGGACGCTGCTGGCGGTCTGGCTGTCGATCAGCCAGGCCACGTACAGACGACGGTAGAAACTGGTCTTGGTCTTGCTCACTTCCATTGGCGCAGGTCCTTGTCCCTCAGGGCATGTCGGGCAGTTCACGGTAGGTCAGGTAGACGCGCAGGTCGAACTCCAGCTGATGGTAGCCCGGCTGCATGTATTCACAGAGTTGGTAGAAGGCCTTGTTGTGATCGCGCTCCTTCAGGTGCGCCAGTTCGTGCACCACAATCATCTTGAGGAACTGCGGCGCGGCCTCCTTGAACAGCGAGGCGATGCGGATTTCCTTCTTCGCCTTGAGCTTGCCACCCTGCACGCGGGACACCGCCGTGTTGAGGCCCAGGGCGCGGTGGGTCAGGTCGAGGCGGTTGTCGAACAGCACCTTGTCCAGATTGGGCGCGTTGCGCAGGTGCTCCTGCTTCAGGCCTTGGACATAGCTGTAGAGCGCCTTGTCGTTCTGCACCGCATGACGCTCGGGGTAGCGCTGCTGCAGGTAATCGCCCAGGCGCTGGCTGGCAATCAGCTGACGCACCTGGTCTTGCAGGTGCGTGGGGTAGGCTTGCAGATAACGTAGGGCAGTCATGTCACGGCGTTCGCTTGGGGGTCTGCGAGTTTAACCAACCGATGCCCATGTCAGGGGAAAAAGAGACGGAAACATACCCGCATCCACCGCTGTCAATGGCCGTGCAACGAAGAACCCCTGGACGTACTGGCATCCATTGTCTCGCAGCCACTGGGCCTGTGCCGCGGTTTCCACGCCCTCGGCGATCACCGTGATGCGGTAGGCCTGGCAAAGCGCAATGACACTGCCAACCAGCGCGGCATCGGCTGACGACTCCAGCAGGCGCGCGATCATGTGTCGGTCGAGCTTGAGGGTGTCGATGGGCAGGTCGCGCACCATGCGCAGCGAGCAGTCACCTGCACCGAAATCATCCAACGCCACGCGCACGCCCAGCGCACGCAGGCGGTGCACCTGCTTGGCCGCCGCATCGATGTTGCACATCAGCGAGGTCTCGGCCACTTCGAGCTCGAGCTGCGCCGGTACCAGGCCGTGCTCGTGGATCACCCGTTCGAGGGCGTCGACCAGGTTGGGCATGGCGAACTGCGCGCGACTCAGGCTGATGCCCAGCACCAGGTTCGGCGCGAAACGCTCAGACCAGGCGCGACGCTGGGCGGCGCCCTTGTGGTAGATCCAACCGGCCAGCCGGGTAATCAGCCGGGCCTCATCGAGCAAGGGGATGAACAGCCCAGGTGGCACATCACCGACACTGGGATGCTGCCAGCGCAGCAACGCCTCGAAACCGCGCAGGTGGCCATCGGCAAGGGCGACCTGGGGCTGGTAAACGAGGCTGAAATCTTCCTGCTCGATCGCCTCGCGCACACTGTCCTCGAGCATCAGCCGCGAGCGGGCACGCCCGTTCAGCTCCTGGTCATAGAAACGGTACTGCTGGCGGCCCGCATGCTTGGCCGCGTACATCGCCGCATCGGCCGCGCGCATCAGACCATCGACACTGGCCCCGCAATCGGCAGAGGTGGCGATGCCGATACTGACGCCGAGATTGACATCCAGCCCTTCGACCTCCTGGCAGATCGACATGCGTTCGATCAGCCTTTCAGCGAACCGCCCGGCCTGCTCCGGGTAGGGCAAGGCATCGAACAGCGCGGTAAACTCGTCACCGCCCATGCGCGCCAGCAGTGCCTGGTTACCCAGGCAGTCCTTGAGCTGCTCGGCGACCCAGTGCAGCACACGGTCGCCGGCCTCGTGGCCCAACGAGTCGTTGACCCGCTTGAAGCCATCCAGATCCATGTACATCAGGGCCTGGGCCTTGTCCGAGCGCTCGTTGCGCAGCAAGGCGCTCTCGGCGGCCTGGTAGAAACCACGGCGATTGAGCAGCCCGGTCAGCGGATCGGTCACCGCCTGATATTCCAGCTGCTGGTGCAAGCTGCGCACCACGGACATGTCCAGCACCGTCACCACCATCGCCCGTTGCTCGGCGGCCAAGGGCGCGCAGGACAGGGCGACCGGTACGGACTGCCCGGTTGCCGTGCGCAGCAGGGCATCGTGCGCCCTGAAGATCTCACGCTTCAGATAGGCTTGGTAGAAATCCGATTCGCGCCACAGGCTGGGGCTGGGGAGGTGCAGGAAGTCCAGCACGGTGAGGCCCTGCAGGCGCGCCACCGGGGCGTCGAGCAGCCGCGAGATCGCCGGATTGGCAAAGCTGATGGTGCCATCCTCGGCGACCACCAGGATGCCCTCGGCGGCGTTTTCCAGCACCGAGGCACTGAACGCCCTGGCCGCCTCCAGGTCGCGGGTAAGGCGCTGCAACATACGGCGATTGCGCTGCTGCTCCAGCAAAGCCTGGACCTTGGGTTTGAGGATATGCGGGTCGAAAGGTTTGAACAGGTAGTCCACGGCACCGCTGGCATAGCCCTTGAGCACCGACGCCTCGGACTGTTCATTGGCGGTCAGGAAGATGATCGGGGTCAGCCGCGTGCGCTGGCTGCCTCGCATCAGCCGGGCCACCTCGAAGCCATCCATCTCCGGCATCTGCACATCGAGCAGGACCAGGTCCACGTCGTGTTCGAGCAAGGTGCTCAGGGCTTCCCTGCCCGAGCCTGCGGTCAGTACCCGCCAGCCCGGGCGGCTCAGAAGCGCCCGCATGCTGGTCAGGTTTTCCGGGTAATCGTCGACTACCAACAGAACCGAGTCACCGTCGGGTGAAGGAGGTTGGGCACAATCCATGCTGTTCTCTTGTGAGTGCCGTCACCGACAGTCGATTGGATCCGAACATTTACTCTAGCTTCAGGCAGCGAAGACGCAAAGCAATCAGATGGCCATCACCGAAAAAAGGCTATGTGTCCCGACTAACGGTTTATCACGGATGGTCGGATACAACCCCAAAAAAAGCCCGATGCGCAACGCATCGGGCTTTGGGTGTTGCCAGTGCCAGTGAACGGGGGCGATCAGTTGATCTTGGCCGCCAGTTCGCCCTTGGCGTAGCGCTGGAACATGCCTTCCAGAGAGATCGGCTTGATCTTGGAAGCATTGCCGGCAGTACCGAAGGCTTCGTAGCGGGCGATGCACACGTCGCGCATGGCCTTGACGGTTTCGCCAAAGAACTTGCGAGGGTCGAACTCGCTCGGGTTCATCGCCATGTGACGGCGCATGGCGCCAGTCGAGGCCAGGCGCAGGTCAGTGTCGATGTTCACTTTGCGCACACCGTATTTGATGCCTTCGACTATCTCTTCGACCGGTACGCCGTAGGTCTCTTTGATCTCGCCGCCGTACTGGTTGATGATCGCCAGCCACTCCTGCGGTACCGAGGAAGAACCGTGCATCACCAGGTGAGTGTTGGGGATGCGCTTGTGGATCTCCTTGATGCGGTCGATCGCCAGGATGTCACCGGTAGGTGGCTTGGTGAACTTGTAGGCGCCGTGGCTGGTGCCGATGGCGATGGCCAGGGCGTCGACCTGGGTCTTCTTGACGAAGTCGGCGGCTTCTTCCGGGTCGGTCAACATCTGGCTGTGATCCAGCACGCCTTCGGCACCGATGCCGTCTTCTTCACCGGCCATGCCGGTTTCCAGGGAGCCCAGGCAGCCCAGCTCACCTTCCACCGAGACACCACAGGCGTGAGCCATGGCCACGGTCTGCTGGGTGACACGAACGTTGTATTCGTAATCGGTCGGGGTCTTGCCGTCTTCACCCAGCGAGCCGTCCATCATCACCGAGCTGAAGCCCAGCTGGATCGAGCGCTGGCAGACATCCGGGCTGGTGCCGTGGTCCTGGTGCATGCACACCGGGATGTGCGGGAATTCTTCGATCGCCGCCAGGATCAGGTGGCGCAGGAAAGGCGCGCCCGCGTATTTGCGCGCACCTGCCGAAGCCTGGACGATGACCGGGGAGTCGGTCTTGTCGGCCGCTTCCATGATGGCGCGCATCTGCTCGAGGTTGTTGACGTTGAAAGCTGGAACGCCGTAACCAAACTCGGCGGCGTGGTCCAGCATCTGGCGCATGCTAATGAGTGCCATTGTGTATCTCTCTCCCGACAAGCGTCGTTTTTTTCATGCAAGCCTGCCGCAATGGCGGTTGCTGTTCAAGTTGTGTGGGCCAGCCTTCCGGCGGCCCGGTCAGTCACGGTGCCTTGCAGCCCCGCCCTATCAGATCGTTGGTCGCAACCCAGTACACCAAGCCTTCCTCGCCCTTGATGTGCAAGGCCAGCACAGCGTTGCTGTACAGCTCGCCCGAAGCACCCGGCTCGGCCTTCAGCCGATAGACCTGGTCACCGCCGCCAAGCTTTACCTCCACTGCGTCGCGCTGTGCGTCGGCCAAGCGCCACTGCACCTCAGTCTGGCTGTCGCAGACCCAGCGCGTCCAGTTGTCCGCCGGTGCGGGCTCGGACGGTCGCAAGCTGGCGCATCCTGCCAGTGTCGCCAGGGCCATCACGGCCATAAGCGCCTTCATTGAGTATCCTCTACAAGACCACGAAGCGGCCGCCTGGTTGCCTTTGACCGATCAAGGGCAACCCTGGGCGCGGCGCTGATGCTCGTCGTCGTACTTTTCCAGGCCGTCCGGCCCCAAGCGCTTGTTGATCACAGGCGCGGTCTCCGCCTGCCACTCGGACTGGTAGCAGCCGCCTTTCGGCGCGCCGGAGGGTTGCGCCTCCGGCGCCGGATTGCTGGAGCAGGCGCCCAGCAGCACGGCCATGATCATCACAGGCAATCGCTTGACCATCAGGTCGCTCCCTTTGCCAGGCGCAGGTCGCTTCAGGCCTTGGCCCGCTGTTCCAGGACTTCGACGGCAGGCAGAACCTTGCCTTCGACGAACTCGAGGAATGCGCCGCCACCGGTAGAAATGTAGGAGATATCCTGGGACACGCCATACTTGTCGATGGCTGCCAGGGTATCGCCGCCACCGGCGATGGAGAACGCCGCGCTGTCAGCGATGGCCTTGGCCAGGACCTTGGTGCCGTTGCCGAACTGGTCGAACTCGAACACGCCGACCGGACCGTTCCACAGGATGGTTTTGGAGGTCTTCAACAGTTCGGCGAACTGCTCGGCGGTTTTCGGGCCGATGTCCAGGATCATGTCGTCATCGGCCACGTCGGCAATGCCCTTGACGGTGGCTTCGGCGCTCTCGGCGAACGCCTTGGCAACCACCACGTCCACCGGCAGCGGTACATTGACCTTGGCAGCGATGGCCTTGGCGGTGTCGATCAGGTCTGGCTCGTACAGCGACTTGCCCACCTTGTGCCCGGCCGCGGCGAGGAAGGTGTTGGCGATGCCGCCACCGACGATCAACAGGTCGCAGACCAGGCTCAGGCTGTTGAGCACATCCAGCTTGGTGGAGACCTTGGAACCGGCAACGATGGCCGCCATCGGCGTGGCCGGCGCTTTCAGCGCCTTGCCCAAGGCATCCAGTTCGGCGGCCAGCAGCGGGCCCGCGGCAGCGACCTTGGCGAACTTGGCGACGCCGTGGGTCGAGCCCTCGGCGCGGTGAGCGGTACCGAAGGCGTCCATGACGAAGACGTCGCACAGGGCGGCGTACTGCTGCGCCAGCTCATCGGCGTTCTTTTTCTCGCCCTTGTTGAAGCGCACGTTCTCGAACAGCACCAGGTCGCCAGCCTTGACCTCGATACCCTCCAGGTAGTCAGCCATAAGCGGCACGTCGCGGCCCAGGGCCTTGGACAGGTACTCGGCCACCGGCTTGAGGCTGTTCTCGGCCGAGAACTCGCCCTCGGTCGGACGCCCCAGGTGCGAGCAGACCATTACGGCCGCGCCTTTCTCCAGGGCCAGCTTGATGGTCGGCAGCGCAGCGAGGATACGCGCGTCGCTGGCTACCACACCGTCCTTCACAGGCACGTTGAGGTCTTCGCGAATCAATACGCGCTTACCTTGCAGGTCGAGGTCGGTCATCTTCAACACGGTCATGAATGCAGTCCTTCAGGGCTGTTTGCGGTAGAGCGGGTGGGGTGGACGACGCGCAGAAAATGATCGGCGACGTCGAGCATACGGTTGGCAAAACCCCATTCGTTGTCGAACCAGGCCAGCAGGTTCACCAGGCGAGGGCCGGAAACACGGGTTTGGCTGGCATCGACGATGGCCGAATGCGGGTCATGGTTGAAATCACAACTGGCGTGCGGCAGCTCGGTGTAAGCCAGCAGGCCGCGCAGCGGGCCACTCAGGGCCGCCTCGCGCAGCACCCGGTTGACCTCGGCGGCCGTGGTGTCCCGGCCGGTCTGCAGGGTAATGTCCAGGCACGACACGTTGACGGTCGGCACGCGTACCGCTTTGGCCTGGATTCGCCCGGCAAGTTCCGGAAGCAGGCGCTCGATGCCCCGGGCAAGGCCGGTGGACACCGGAATCACCGACTGGAACGCCGAACGGGTGCGGCGCAGGTCCTCGTGGTGGTAGGCGTCGATCACCGGCTGGTCGTTCATCGCCGAGTGGATGGTGGTGATCGACACGTACTCAAGGCCAAAGGCCTGGTCCAGCACGCGCAGCAGCGGCACGCCGCAGTTGGTGGTGCAGGAGGCGTTCGACACCAGGCGCTCGGCACCGGTCAGGCAGTCCTGGTTGATGCCGTAGACGACCGTGGCATCCACATCGCCTTCGCTGGCCATCGGCTGGGAGAACAACACACGTGGCGCGCCGGCATCGAGAAAGCGCTGGGCATCGGCACGGGTGTTGTAGGCACCGGAGCACTCCAGTACCAGGTCGACGTCCAAGGCTGCCCAATCAATGCCTTCGGGGGTGGGACTGCGCAAGACCTTCACGCAGTCGCCGTTGATATGCAGACAATCACCCTCGACCCTGACCTCACCGGGAAAACGCCCGTGGGTGGAGTCGAAGCGTGTCAGGTATTCGAGGCTGGCAAGGTCAGCCAGGTCGTTCAGCGCGACAATTTCGAAGCCCGCCTTCGGCCCCCGTTCAAAGAGTGCGCGCAGTACGCAACGACCGATTCGGCCGTAGCCGTTGAGTGCAACCTTGAAAGGGCGTGGGTGAGGCATTCGGGTACTCACAAGATCCAGTGTGGGCAATCTGAGGGGTCTGTGGTCTGGCATTCGCGAGCAAGCCGGGCC
>JAEWGL010000054.1 GCA_023388335.1 Pseudomonadota bacterium
GAAGAGAACCGCTTCTGTCTGTACGCTCAGGAAATCGCCGCCCTCGATCCCCAGGAGGGCAGCCATATCGAGATTCTGTTGCGCCTGCACGACGAAAGCGGCCGCACCATCCTGCCCGACAGCTTCATCCCCGCCGCCGAACGCTATGGCCTGATGACCGCGCTCGACCGTTGGGTGGTACGCAGTGTGTTCCAGGTCATCCGCCAGTGCCTGGACGAGGGCCGGGAAGGGCCGCTGGCCATGTGCGCGATCAACCTCTCGGGCAGCAGCATTGGTGACGACAAGTTTCTCGATTACCTGCAGCGCCTGTTCACCGAGTACCGCATTGCACCGCAGATGATCTGTTTTGAAATTACCGAAACCAGCGCTATCGCCAACCTGGGCAGTGCTATTCGGTTCATCAACGAATTGAAAGGGCTGGGTTGCAAGTTTTCCCTTGACGACTTCTGCGCGGGGATGTCCTCCTTTGCCTATCTGAAACATCTGCCTGTCGACTTCCTGAAGATCGACGGAAGTTTCGTCAAGGACATGCTCGATGACCCCATCAACCGCGCCATGGTCGAGGTGATCAACCATATCGGTCATGTCATGGGCAAACGGACCATTGCCGAGTTCGTCGAGACGCCGATGATCCAGCAGGCACTCCGGGACATCGGCGTGGATTACGCGCAGGGCTACCTGATTGAACGTCCGCAGGTATTCACCTGCGAGAGCTTGCAACGCAACGGATTGCTGCAAGGCCCCTACGCTGCAAAGCGCCAGGGACCTTTTGCTGAGTCCGTCCGATAATCACAGGGAACCAAGGAGCTGACAGTGATTGACGCATTTATACGGATCGGGCACTTGATGGACCCCACGAGCTACCCCGCCTGGGCCCAGCAACTCATCGAGGATTGCAGCCAAAGCAAGCGACGGGTCGTCGATCACACGTTTTACCATCGGCTGCGCGATGGCCACCTCGAGCCTGGGACGATTCGCCAGTACCTGATCGGTGGCTGGCCGGTGGTCGAGCAGTTCTCGCTGTACATGGCGCACAACCTCACCAAGACCCGCTACGCCCGGCACCCGGGCGAAGACCTGGCGCGGCGCTGGCTGATGCGCAACATCCGCGTCGAGCTCAACCATGCCGATTACTGGGTGCATTGGTGCCATGCCCACGGGGTAAGCCTGCAGGACCTGCAGGCCCAGGAGGTCCCGCTCGAGCTCAATGCGCTGAACGACTGGTGTTGGCGGGTGTGTACGACCGAATCGCTGGTGGTAGCGATCGCCGCCACCAACTACGCCATCGAAGGCGCCACCGGTGAATGGTCAGCGCTGGTCTGCTCCACCGGCGCCTATGCCGAAGGCTTCCCGGAGCAAGAGCGCAAGCGCGCCATGAAATGGCTGAAGATGCATGCCCAGTACGACGATGCACACCCCTGGGAGGCGCTGGAGATCATCTGCACCCTGGCTGGAGAGAACCCTTCGCAGGCCCTGCGCAATGAGCTGCGCAAGGCCATTTGCAAGAGCTACGACTGCATGTTCCTGTTCCTGGAGCGCTGCATGCAGCTTGAGCAGCAGCGCGACAGCAGGCGCGTGCGCCCAGCCCTGGTCGCGGGCTGAGGCTTATTGTGCGTTGAAGGCCTGGCCGTTGACGCCGGTGCTGTCCGGGCCCATCAGGTACAGGTAGACCGGCATGATCTCCTCGGGCAGCGGATTGTTCTGCGGGTTCTCGCTGGGGTAGGCCTGGGCGCGCATGCTGGTGCGGGTAGCGCCTGGGTTGATGCTGTTGGCGCGCACCGCGGCGACATCTTCCAGCTCATCGGCCAGGGTCTGCATCAGGCCCTCGGTGGCGAACTTCGACACCCCGTAGGCGCCCCAGTAGGCCCGACCCTTGCGCCCCACGCTGCTGGAGGTGAAGGCCACCGAGGCATCCTCGGACAGCTTGAGCAGCGGCAGCAAGGTGCTGGTGAGCATGAACATGGCATTGACGTTGATGTGCATCACGCGCATGAAGTGTTCGCCCGAGAGCTGGTCCAGCGGCGTGCGCGGGCCGATGATCGAGGCGTTGTGCAGCAGGCCGTCGAGGCGGCCGAAGCTGTCCTCGATCATCACCGCCAGCTCGTCGTACTGATGGGGCAGGGCGGTCTCCAGGTTGAACGGCACCACCACCGGTTGCGGCTGGCCGGCGGCAACGATCTGGTCGTAGACCTCGTTCAGGTTGGCCTCGGTCTTGCCGAGCAGCAGCACGGTGGCGCCATGGGCGGCATAGGCCTTGGCGGCGGCGGCGCCGATCCCGCGGCCGGCGCCGGTAACCATGATGATCCGGCCGTTGAGCAGGTCGGGGCGGGCGGTGTAGTCGAACATGGGAGTGTCCTTCAAACAGAGCGATTCAGGTTGTGTGTGCTCAACACCCGCAAAGCGCGCGGTCGAGCACCTTGCGCAGTTCCAGCGGGTGGTCGACCACCACGTCGGCGCCCCAGTTGTTCGGGTTGTCCTGAGGATGAATATAGCCGTAACGCACGGCTGCCGTGCGGGTGCCGGCATCGCGGCCGGACTCGATGTCGCGCAGGTCGTCGCCGACGAACAGGACGCTGGCCGGATCCAGGCCCAAGGTCTTGCAGGCGAGGATCAGCGGTTCCGGGTCGGGCTTGCTGTTCTTCACATGATCCGGGCAGATCAGCACGGCCGAGCGCTCGGCCAGGCCCAGGCGCTGCATGATCGGTTCGGCGAAGCGCACCGGCTTGTTGGTGACCACGCCCCAGATCAGGTTGCTTTTCTCGATGTCGGCCAGCAGTTCGTCCATGCCGTCGAACAGCCTGCTGTGCACTGCGCAATCGCGCTGGTAGCGCTCGAGGAATTCCAGGCGCAGGGCCTCGAAGCCTTCGGCCTCGGGGTCCATGGCGAAGGTGACGGCGACCATGGCCCGGGCACCGCCGGAAATCACGCCACGGACCAGCGTGTCGTCGATGGCCGGTAGCCCGCGTTCGGCGCGCATGGCCTGGCAAATGGCGATGAAGTCCGGCGCCGTGTCGAGGAGGGTGCCGTCCATGTCGAAGAGTACTGCTCGCAAATGCATGCTCATTCCTCGCGCAGGGTCTGGATCATGTAGTTGACGTCGACGTCGCGGCTCAGCTTGTAGTGCTTGGTCAGCGGGTTGTAGGTCAGCCCGATGATGTCCTTCACTTCAAGGCCGGCGCTGCGGCTCCAGGCGCCGAGCTCCGAGGGACGGATGAACTTCTTGAAGTCATGCGTGCCGCGCGGCAGCAGCTTCATGATGTATTCGGCACCGATGATGGCGAACAGGTAGGCCTTGGGGTTGCGGTTGATGGTGGAGAAGAACACCTGGCCGCCCGGCTTGACCATGCGGAAGCAGGCGCGGATCACCGAGGACGGGTCAGGCACGTGCTCGAGCATCTCAAGGCAGGTGACCACGTCGAACTGCTCGGGCATTTCTTCGGCCAGGGCCTCGGCTGTGATCTGCCGGTACTCGACCTCGACGCCGGACTCCAGCTGGTGCAGCTGCGCCACGGCCAGCGGCGCTTCACCCATGTCGATGCCGGTGACGGTGGCGCCGCGCAGGGCCATCGCCTCGCTGAGGATACCGCCGCCACAGCCAACGTCCAGGACCTTCTTGCCAGCCAGGCTGACCCGCTCGTCGATCCAGTTGACCCGCAGCGGGTTGATGTCGTGCAGCGGCTTGAACTCGCTTTCGCGATCCCACCAGCGGTGGGCCAGGGCTTCAAACTTGGCGATTTCGGCGTGGTCGACGTTGCTCATGGAACAATCCTCTGAAACTTCGATAAAGGTGTCACAGGCTGGCAGCCGCGGCTGCCGGCCGGTTATTCGGTATGCCCGGCGATACGCTGGCCCCAGGCGCGCGCGGTCTCGATCAGCGCCTGCTCGTCCATACGGGTCAGGCGGCGGTCATCCAGCAGCTGCCTGCCGGCCACCCAGACGTGCCGCACACAGTCGCGGCCCGTGGCGTAGATCAGTTGCGACACCGGGTCGTAGACCGGCTGCTGGGCCAGGCCCGAGAGGTCGAAGGCGACCAGGTCGGCGGCCTTGCCCGGCTCCAGCGAGCCGGTGATGGCTTCAAGGCCAAGGGCACGGGCGCCGTTCAGGGTCGCCATGCGCAGCGCCCGGTGTGCGTCCACCGCTGCCGCCGAGCCGGCCACGGCCTTGGCCAGCAGCGCCGCGGTACGGGTTTCGCCCAGCAGATCCAGATCATTGTTGCTGGCCGCGCCGTCGGTGCCGATGGCGACGTTCACCCCGGCCTGCCACAGGCGCTCGACCGGGCAGAAGCCGCTGGCGAGCTTGAGGTTCGACTCCGGGCAGTGGACCACGCTGGTATTGCTTTCTACCAGCAGGGTGAGGTCTTCGTCGCTGATCTGGGTCATGTGCACCGCCTGCAGGCGCGGGCCCAGCAGGCCCAGGCGCGCGAGGCGGGCCAGGGGGCGCTCGCCGCGCTCGGCCAAGGATTGCTCGACCTCCGCAGCGGTCTCGTGGATATGCATGTGGATCGGCGCATCCAGCTCTTCGGCGATGACGCGGATCTTTTCCAGGTTCTGGTCGTTCACCGTGTAGGGCGCATGCGGCCCCAGGGCCACGGTGATGCGCGGGTGGTGGCGCAGGTCGTTGAACAGCTCGACGGCCAGGTGCAGGCCCTCTTCGGTGGAGTGCGCGCCGGGGATCGGGAAGTCCAGCAGGGGCGCGCTGATCTGTGCGCGGATGCCGCTGTGGTGGACCCGTTCGCTGGCCTCCTTGGGGAAGAAGTACATGTCGGCGAAGCAGGTGATGCCGCCCTTGAGCTGCTCGGCGATGGCCAGGTCGGTGCCGTCGCGCACGAACGCCTCGTCGACCCAGCGCCCCTCGGCCGGCCAGATGTGCTCGTGCAGCCAGGTCATCAGCGCCAAGTCGTCGGCCAGCCCGCGGAACAGGGACATGGCGGCGTGGCCGTGGGCGTTGATCAGCCCCGGGGTAAGCAATTGGCCAGGCAGTTCGCGGACTTCGACGGCCGCCGGCGCCTGCTCGCGCGGGCCGATCCAGGCGATCAGGCCGTCGCGCATGCCCAGCGCATGGTTTTGCAGCACCACCCCGGCCGGTTCGACGGGCACCAGCCATGTCGGCAGGAGCAGCAGGTCGAGAGGCGAGGCGGGTGTGGGCATGTGAGGGTTACCTGGGGCTGTTCGGTGAAAGGCGCAGTATACCCGAGCGTCCGCGCCTGAGGCTCGCTATAATCGCCCGCTTTTGATGTCCGAACGACGGGGAGATGCGATGCGCGAGCGACTTTTGGCGGCAGAGAAGGTGACGTCCATCAGGTGGTGTGATGGCGTCCTGCATCTGCTCGACCAGCGCAGCCTGCCCTTCGACCCTACCTGGCTGGCGCTGGACACTGCCGCTGACGTCGCCGAGGCCATTCTCGCCCAGGCGGTACAAGGCGCGCCGGCCATCGGCATCACCGCTGCCTATGGCATCGTTCTCGGCCTGCGCGCCCGTCTGCACGTCGACGACGATTGGCAGATGGCGCTCGAGGAAGACTTCGAGGCCCTGGCCCAGGCCCAGCCCGCGGCCGTCAACCTGGCGTGGGCGCTGAACCGCATGCGTGACCGCCTGCTGCGCGTGCGCGAGGACGATGACGTGCTGGCCATCATGGAAGCCGAAGCGATCGCCATCCACGACAGCGACCGCGAAGCCAACCTGACCATGGCCCAGTTCGGCGTCGACCTGATCCGCAAGCACCAGGGCAACGAGCAGACCCTGCTGACCCACGGCAATGCCGGCGCCTTGGCCACCGGTGGTTTCGGCACTGCCCTGGGGGTCATCCGCGCCGCGTACCTGGAAGGCATGGTCGAGCATGTCTATGCCGACGAAACCCGTCCCGCGCTGCTGGGTTCGCGTCTGACCGCCTGGGAGCTGGCCAACGAAGGCATCCCCGTCACAACCAGCGCCGACTCCGCCGCGGCGCACCTGATGAAGACCAAAGGCATCACCTGGGTCATCGTCGGGGCCGAGCACATTACCGCCAACGGCGACGTGGTCAACCGCATCGGTACCTACCAACTGGCGGTGACCGCCATGCACCACGGCGTGCGCTTCATGGTCGTCGCGCCCAGTTCAAGCATCGACCTGAACCTGGCCAGTGGCGAAGAGGTTCACATCGACGATGGCGGCAGTGCCGAGCTGTTCAACCTCGCCGGCCAGCGGGTAGGGGCCGAGGTCGAGACCTGCAACCCGATCTACGACGTGACCCCAGCGGACCTGATCGACGTGATCGTGACCGAAAAAGGTATTGTCGAGCGCCCGGACACGGCCAAGCTGGCGCAGCTGATGTGTCGTAAGCGTTTGCATTGATTCGCCCAGGCGGTCAGAGCCAGGCGCAGTCCCAGTGGGGGTAGTCGCCAATGTTCTCTACCAGGCCGGCGCGCAGGGGGTTGGCGATGATGTAGCGAGCGACCCTAAGAGGGTCCTCATCCTTGCGCAGCGCTCTGTCCTGGTATCCAGGTTGCCAGACTCGGCCTCGGTAGTGACCTGCCTTGTAGACCGCGCAGCTGGCGCGGGATTTGAATCGGCGCATCAGTGAGCTGAGGGAGTTGCGGCGCAGTTCGATCAACCAATGGATGTGGTCGGGCATGACTACCCAGGCCAGAGAGTGGCATGCTTGCTCGTGATCGGCTTGTCGCAGTTGCAGAATGACGGCTCTGGCCAGTTGGAAGTTGCTGAAAAGCGGTTGTCGGTCTCGGGTAACCGTGGTGAGCATGTACATTCTGCCTGGTTCGGAAACCCGGCCCCGGCGCAGCAGATGACCGTTTTGACGTTCCATGTCGTTCCTCCTTGAAAATGCAGAGAAAGAGTAGTCTTTGGTCGCCGGCGACCGGGCGCTGGATCGTTGCCGGAATTTTCCAGGATGGCGTTGGCGCAGCTCAGAGCCCTGTAGAATCAGCCACCCCATTTTTCTGACGCGCCGCGATTGCAGGTTTTGCGGCCGCTGCGCGCCCGATCGCGGCGCGAGGCTGCTCCTACAGTCGGTGTGTTCCGTGACCGATCCCGGAACACTCCCGCATCCTCTACCCATACTCCCAAGCGCCCCGGCTTTGTGGTAACATCCGACGGTTTCCAAGGTCGCCCGGCAAGGCGGCCTTCTTTGCGCAGATCCATGGCATAACTCGTTGATTTGTCGTAAGTCGTCGCATGGCCCAGCGCTGCGGCGGCGAGCTTCGTTCGTCCCATATGGATGTGACGAGGTTTCACCAGAAAAAGGAATCAGGCTTCTCATGGGCGAACTGGCCAAAGAAATCCTCCCGGTCAATATCGAAGACGAACTGAGACAGTCCTACCTCGACTACGCGATGAGCGTCATTGTCGGGCGTGCACTGCCCGATGCGCGTGATGGCTTGAAGCCCGTGCATCGCCGCGTTCTCTATGCGATGAGCGAACTGGGCAACGACTGGAACAAACCGTACAAGAAGTCCGCCCGTGTGGTCGGTGACGTCATCGGTAAGTACCACCCGCACGGCGACACGGCCGTGTACGACACCATCGTGCGCATGGCCCAGCCTTTTTCGCTGCGCTACCTGCTGGTCGACGGCCAGGGCAACTTCGGTTCGGTCGACGGCGACAACGCGGCGGCGATGCGTTACACCGAAGTGCGCATGACCAAGCTGGCCCACGAGCTGCTGGCCGACCTGCACAAGGAAACCGTCGACTGGGTGCCCAACTACGACGGCACCGAGCTGATCCCAGCGGTCATGCCGACCAAGATCCCCAACCTGCTGGTCAACGGTTCCAGCGGTATCGCCGTAGGCATGGCGACCAACATCCCGCCGCACAACCTCGGCGAGGTCATCGACGGCTGCCTGGCGCTGATCGACAACCCCGAGGTCACGGTCGATGAGCTGATGCAGTACATCCCAGGCCCGGACTTCCCGACCGCGGGCCTGATCAACGGCCGCCAGGGCATCATCGAGGCCTACCGTACCGGGCGTGGCCGCATCTATATGCGCGCCCGCTCCGAGATCGAGGACATCGACAAGGTCGGTGGCCGCCAGCAGATCGTCATCACCGAGCTGCCTTACCAGCTGAACAAGGCGCGCCTGATCGAGAAGATCGCCGAGCTGGTCAAGGAAAAGAAGATCGAAGGCATCACCGAGCTGCGCGACGAGTCCGACAAGGACGGCATGCGCGTAGTCATCGAGCTGCGCCGTGGCGAGGTGCCGGAG